>CAZETM010000313.1:0-10010 GCA_964514885.1 uncultured Polyangium sp.
TCGGATACTTCAACAAGTCGACCAGGTGGGTTTCCTCGAAAGCCGGGTATCCCAACTCCGTCGCGGCTTGCCAATAATAAGGCTCGAAGTACTCGAAGCTCGAGTCCGACCAAAACCGCGGCGAACAAATCTCGTCGAAGAACGACCACATTTCTTCGTCCGTCGAGGCGGCCGTCGGAATGTCCACGCACCGTGACGCATCATAATATTGCCAGAACGTGAACCAGAATTCGACCACCGCAGATTCGTAGGCTTGTTCCTCGCCCAGCAAATCGAAGGTCTCGCCTGCCGCGAACGCCGTATCTCGCATGAGTAGCATGATCGGCTCGCGGCGAATCAACAGCTCGCGCTGGAAATCCTTGAGTTTTGCTTGACAACCTGCATCTCCCAGGCTCGCCACGAAATCTAGATACCGCGGGTCGGACGTGCCAAAACTATGCGGAGCTACATACGCGACGGTACCTTCCACATCGTCCGGGTAAAACCGTCGATGGTACACCGACGTCATTCCACCTTTGCTTGCGCCGGTCGAAATCCATTTGCCCGAATAGATCGGTTTCAGCGCTTCGACGATGCGATGATGATCACTCGCGGCTTGTTCAATGGTGAGCAGCGACCAATCCGCCGGATCGGGTCGCGATGGACCGAAAAACCGTTGCTCGACCCAGAGCTGGTTGGCCCCAAGCAAGAACGCCGTTTCGCGCCGTGCAGGTTTGGTCGGGTTGACCCCGTATCCGGACGTACCCAGCACGAACGGAGCCGTTTCGTCGCGGTGCAAGAGCAGCAAACGCTGCGAAAAACGCGCTCCCTCGGGCATTTGGTGATCCGCCGGCTGATCGTATTCCATGACGAAATATCGATATCCATCGATCAGCGAGAGGTTTTCCTCCGCCGAGATTCCAGGAATCGATTCCAATCGCTCGAAAATATCTCGCTCGATCGCGGGCTCCGTACACGCCGCGAGTTGCGTGAGCAGCAGCAAAGGAAGTATCGAATGCATTTTCATTGGTTGTCCCTCAATCGCAAAGGCTCGGGTCATTGGTTATCGCAGCAGCTCGGGCCGACAGCGGTGCGTCTTTCAAGCCCAATACGATGCCTCTCCACTTGGCCCAATCAAGCACCAGCTCGTATTCGCAGAAGCTTGGATCGGTGCAGTTCGAGTCTTTGGGGGCGTAGGATTGTAACAGATTCCGCACGGTGCACAGTGCATACGCATGTACCGGTCGCGTGGCATCTTTCTTCAAAACCACGGTCAGCGCTGATAAACCCGCGCCGAATTCAGCACTTGCCGCCGCGTCGCCATTCTCCCATTCCGTCTTCCATTTGCGCGACGTGCTTCCCAACCTGGGGAGCAGACTCGACCGCAACAGCTCCGACGCGTCGATCTTCGTCGCCCAATCGACGAATAGCGCATGGTTTTCGAGCGTCGTGAGTATTCGTCCACTGGCTAGCACTTTCGCGCGTAATGCCCCGGCGTTGTTTAGTACGTCCGGCCAAACGTCGCGGTAATCGCCATCGAACTTGGACAGTAAAACCAACCGTTCGTCCGACAAGTCTGCATTGGGTAAACCCGACGTCAATTTGTTCCATTCGTCCGGCCATTGCTGGGCCGGGTCGATCAATTCGCTGCATGCGTCGTATGACGACAACGCAGACAAACCAAACGGTTTGGGCATGGTCGTGAACGCCGTCTTCAATGCATCCACCCATTGCGGTTCTGGAATGCCGTCCACACCTGCTGCAATGGCCGATTCGCAAGCTCGTTCGAGGGCCAACGCTTGCGCCGAGTCCGAATGCATTGCATTCAAGAATGTGGGCAAGCTCGTCACGTCAATCGGCATCGTCGTACCGTCAGCCCCTTGGAGTACGTTGGCTTGATGAATGCCGGGCAGCTCCAAGAATCGCGCAAATTGTTCGGGTGTATCGATCGCGCTGTACGAATCCCACAAATCGGGATGCACATCGGCCGGATCCATGATTCTCAGCTCGTCCGACGCAGACGATAACGTCACCGGTTGTCCCACCGCGAGCGTTCCCGAGCGACGGGCTCCATTGGCTGCAATCCATTCGACGTCAAACGAAGTGAGTAGCGCTCCCTCCGGATCGCTCAGGATGTAATCACCCGAAGACTCATCCTGTTCGATTTGCGGCAGAGCTTTCGCCGCCAGCGCCCGCCGTAGTTTGTCTTCGCCTCCAGGTCCAAACGATGGGCCAAACGCCTGCACGATATCGTCCACTCCGATTGCGCCCATGCGATGTTGTTCGAGTAAGCCCCTCAGCGTTCCGAAAAACGCTTCATCTCCCAACACTTTGCGAATCTGCGTGAAAAACCACGCTGAACGACTGTACGGGCCAGAATCGTATTTCTGGCTCGGCGGCTTACTCGGATCCCGAATCGCGTCGCCTTCCACCACGAAAAACTCGTCCCCGTTCAATGTTCCCGAGCCGTTTGCATCCAAATGCGAACGCATGAGCTCTTCTGCCAGAAGCGTGGCCAAACCTTCTTTGATCCACAAGTCGTCCCACGTTTTTACCGTGACCAAATCGCCAAACCATTGATGCGCCAATTCGTGAGCCGCGAGGCTTAAATCCCCTGACAACCCCGGCCCCGTGCTCGACGTCTCCCGCTGAAACGTGATTCCAGCGTTTTCCATGCCGCCCGACATGTGCCCTGGCAATAAAACGAGCGCGTAACGTTCGAACGGATACGGACCGAAGAGCGTTTCCATTTCGCCAATCATGCGCGATAGCTCGGCGACCATTCCCGCATGATCCCCCGGCAAACCTTTGCGAAACCAAACTTCCACCGGCACGTTGCCTTGTTTGCTTGCCACGACGTCGAATTCCGAAATAGCAAACGCCATCAGATAAGGCGGCAGCGGGTACGCGGTTTCATATCGCATGTACCTGGACGAACCTCGAGGCTCGTCCGCCATGACCACGCCGTTCGCGATCGCAGTCTCTTGTGGATCCATACGCAAACCGACCGCAAAAATCGCTCGATCCGCAGGCTCGTCTTTGCTCGGCATCCATTGTCGCACGCCTTCGGGTTCGGAATCCGAATACACCGTACGAATGGTGATCGGATCGCCATAACGTGTTCCAATGGGCCGCAAGTTGTCGGTTGGAGCAGCTTCGTAATCGATACTGACGACGATCGACGAGCCCTTCTTGGCGGTTACATCGCCCAGCGAGACCCACAAGCGTTTTTCCGGCTGCACCTCGTAATCGACCGCTCCCACGCCTTCGATGCGTACGGCCTGGACATCGACGCTGCTATCGAGCTCGAGGCTTTCGATACCGTCCTCCGTAGGCTCGAGGGTGATGCGGACGTTTGCGACGAGACGACTTCGTTGCCAATCGTATTCGGCATCGAGATCGTAACGAGCTACATCGTAGTTGCGGCTTCCGCGATCGTATCCACAAGCGGACAAAAGAAGTGCTGCGGAAACGGGGAGGGCAGAGTGAAGAAGCAACCGAAGCGGTTTCATGGTTCGATGATATCCAGTTCGCCACGCGGTTCGTCGCAGAAGAACGAGCCCAGGCGATTGCCTCCCCGCTTGCGTCACGTAGAGGGTTCTGCTATCAGGCGCGCCCGTTACATCCGCGCCCCAGCATCGCATTCGGCCGTCGGCCTCGAGGGATAGAAGTTGAGCACGAACCAGACCGACCGTGACGTGTGGACCAGCGAAGACGCGAAGGACCTGTACATGATCGACCGTTGGGGTCGCGGGTACTTCGATGTGTCTCCCGAAGGAAACATCACCGTCGCTCCGTTACAAGACCGAGGTCGCAAGATCTCACTGCTCGATGTCGTCGAGCAGGCGCGCGAGCAAGGACTGCGCGCGCCGTTGTTGATTCGTTGTCAGGATCTTCTCCATCATCGCGTTCGCACGCTGAACGAAGCGTTTCTTCGGGCCATCGCTGAACTCAAGTTCCGAGGCACCTACCGCGGCGTTTTTCCGATCAAGGTCAATCAGCTCAGAGAGGTCGTCGAAGAGATCCTCGAAGCCGGCAAACTGTATCACTACGGCCTCGAAGTCGGCTCCAAGCCCGAGCTGTACGCGGGCCTGAGCGTGCACACCGACAACGAGTCGCTGATCGTGTGCAATGGCTACAAAGACGAGGGGTTCATTCGCACCGCGATGCTCGGTCGCAAGCTCGGCAAGAAGGTCATTCTGGTCGCCGAGAAGCTCTCCGAGGTGCGCATGATCGTTCGTGTTGCAAAGGAAATGAACGTCGAGCCCCTCGTCGGCTTGCGCGTTCGCCTCATGGCTCAAGGCGCCGGCAAGTGGGCTGAAAGCGGTGGTGAGCACGCGAAGTTCGGTTTGTCCACGGCTGAGATCCTCGCGGCCTGTGACACGTTGGCCGAAGCCGGAATGAGCTCGGCTTTCAAGCTCTTGCACTTCCACATCGGCTCGCAGGTCCCCGACATCCTGGTCATCAAACGCGCGGTGCGCGAAGCCGCCAGGCACTATGCGAAGCTGCGCAAGTTGGGTCATCGCATCGAGTACATGGACGTGGGTGGTGGTCTCGCGATCGACTACGACGGGTCCAAATCGACATTTCATTCGTCGATGAACTATTCGGTCGAGGAGTACGCACGCGACATCGTCTTCAACATCGCGGACATCTGCGACGACGAGAAGGTGCCGCATCCGAACCTCGTGAGTGAATCGGGTCGCGCGATCGTGGCGCATCACTCGGTGCTCATCGTGCAAGCGTTCGGTTCGATCGAGAAGACGCCCGATGCTCCGATCGACATTCAGACCGAAGAGCACAAGCTGATCAGGAACCTGGTCGATACGCGGGACACGTTGACCCCGACAAACCTTGCCGAGGCCTGGCACGACATCCTGCAGGTCAAGGAAGAAGCAGAAAAATTGTTCGAGCTCGGCTTCTTGAATCTGGATGTGAAGGCGCGCGTCGAGGCTCTTTTTTGGGAGACGGCCGAACGAATTCAGAAAATCGTCGGGACGCTCGATGCCTCAGACGTTCCCGAGGACGTCGTGACGCTTGGCAAAAAGCTGGCGGATCAGTACATCTGCAACTTCTCGGTTTTCCAGTCGTTGCTCGACCACTGGGCATTGGGTGCGCTTTTCCCGATTGTGCCCATTCACCGGCTCAACGAAAAACCCGAGACCGAAAGCACGCTGGTCGACATTACGTGTGATTCCGAAGGCAAGGTATCGAAGTTCATCGACCTTTCCGATGTGAAGGACACGTTGCCTTTGCACGCGCTTCGCGGAGAAGAGCCTTATTACCTGGGCATTTTCCTCACGGGGGCGTACCAGGACATCATGGGCGACATTCACAACCTGTTCGGTCGAGTGAATGAAGTGCACGTATTCCTCGATGATGACGAGGAAGCGGGGTATTACGTCGAAGAGACGATTGCGGGAAATCAGATTCGCGAGGTTCTTGCAATGACTCAATACGACACGCCAGGGCTGATTGCGAAGCTGAAGGCGCAGGTCGACGGGGCCATCAAGCAGGACATCATCAAACCGACCGAAGGCATGCGCCTGCTCGCTGATTACGAGCGCGGTTTGAAAGACCAAACGTATTTGAGTTTCTGAAGGCGCGCCTCACCCCCCCTCACCCCCGGCCCCTCTCCGCTAATCGCGTCACTTCGTGACGCTTGCGGAGAGGGGAGTTTCCTGCGAATCACGTCACTTCGTTTCGTGACGCTTGCGGAGAGGGGAGTTCTCTGCGAATCACGTCACTGAATCAAGCGCTTGATCTCGCCCGACGCGACGTAGGATCCGCCGCCGGCGGCTTCCACGACCGATTCACATACGTAAAGCACGTTCAGCTCACGAATGCTGCGCGGGAAGCGAATGTTGTAATTCGGATCGAAACCGTCCGAAACGACACGCGCGCGAAGCTTTTTGCCTTCAGGCACGCATTGCACGAGCACGCCCGTCCCAATGTCCGTACACGTCGGCAAATCCGCCGCCGTGGCCGGCGTCTTGGCAGCCTTCGATGATGACGCGCTGCTCGAACGACGCGCTGATCCACCAGCCGGAGCCACCGTCTCGCCCGGGCGGAGCAGTCGCTGGATCTTGCCTTGCACGCGATAGAAACCGCCGTCGGCGCTAGGCACGACCCCTTCGGCGAGGTACGACACGCCTTCTTCGCGAAGGGCACGCGGGAATTGCACGTTCTTCGAACTGTCGTAACCGTCGGAAACCACTTTGATGCGCAGTTTGCCGCCCTCTTTTTCGCATTTCAGCACCACGCCGCCATCGGCGCTCGTGACCGTTTGCAAACTCGAAGACGAGCCACCGGCCGTACCGCGTTGCGCAAGGTCCCCGCGGCTACGCGCACCCGCTTGATACGATTGATCGCGCAATTCTTTGCGCATTACGCCGTCGAAAGCGCGTTTTTCCAAACGATCGGCGAAATGCTCGAGCTGGTCGATTTCCTCGGCAAACTCGAATTGATTCGCGAGTGGGCTGAGGCGCAATTCTTCGGCCATCTTGCGCAGCTTTTGAGCCGCCGTCTTATGGTCGCCTTTGTCCGCCAATTCGACCGCTTCGTCTTTGGCCTTGGCCGTTTCGAGCCTGCGGGCTTCTCCAACGACTTGGAGGTCTTGGGTTGCGCCGGCTGCTTCTTCCGCCGTACCAGCCTTCGCCGTAACGACGAATTCGCCCGTCAAATCCTTGATCGATCCGTCAACGACTGCTTGGTACGAAAACGAAACCGTCGCCAGCTTGATATCGCCAGCTTTCGGCGCCTTGACCTCGATCTCGAGCGCCAATACCTTTTCTTCGACCGCGTATACATCGCCAAGCGTCACGCGTAGCTCGGCGCCTTTTTCTTCCGTGCGATACTTATTGAGCACCCAACCATGCTCGACGATATCGCTCGGGCGCACATGCGCCACGACGTTTTGCCCAACGACCGAGGACAAACCTTCCAGCTCGATTTTGAAGACTTGTTCCACATCTTCCGGCGATTCGATGAAGTAGAAGTTGCCTTCCGCTTCACGCGCCATACCAATCAACAAATCTTCATTGAATCCGGAGCCGAATCCGAGCGTCGTGGTCACTACGCCTTCGCGGGCTTTTTCTCCGGCCGTCTTTTTGAGCACCGCCGGATCCTGAATGCCCATGTTCGCCTGACCGTCCGTGAGAAGCAAAACGCGATTTACCTCGCCGGGCTTCGCATGCTGCTTTACGTGTTTGATACCTTCGAGCCATCCGCCTGCGAGATTCGTGCAGCCGCCAGCGCGAACTTGACCAATACGCTGCTGAATTCCCTTTTTGTCGGTTGCTTTCCCATGCGGAACGATTGTTTCAACGTCATCGTCATAAATGACGACGCTGAGCAAATCATTGTCCGTCATTTCACCGACGAGCCCTTGCGCCGCTTTGATGGCTTGACGCAAAGGCGTGCCACCCATCGACCCGGACCTATCGAGAACCAGGCTCAAGTTGAGCTTCCGTCGCGCAACGTCTTCCTTTTTGCCATCGGCGCCGAAGCGGATGACGAGCGATACCTTCGTCGATTCGCCGACGACGACCGTCGGTTGACTCAATGCATAGGTGGCTTTCACGTCGATTAACCCCTTTGGACGCGTCAAAAGCGCCCTCACGCTGCCACCTTTATCAGAGTCGGCGCAATCAGAAAATCGAGATCAGAGCCTCGTAGGTCGAATAAAGCTCGTCGACTTCGTGCTGCCTTTCCTTTCCGACGGTGTGCCAGACTGCGCCAGCAAAACGACGGTCGCATTGCGGTTCAATGCGGATTGGAAGCGAAAAACGCAGGGGCATGTCATTTGCTGAAGTAGCGAGCTTACTTTGGAGGTCCCCATGAAAAGCCGCTCACGTTCATCCATTGCCTTCTTCGCGCTGGTTTTTGTTACGGGAAGTGTTGGTTTCGTTGCCTGCGGGGCCGACGATATGACTCACGCTGGCGGTGAAACGGAGAATAGCATTCCGGGTAGCAATGCCACATCGTCGGGTTTCACGGGCGGCGGTAATGAAGGTGGTGGTGGGCTCACGGGAGGAGGCACGCCTGAAGAGCCACCGCCGCCGCCTCCTCCGGGGCCGTCGGATGGAGATCAGGATGCAGGCGCGGACGGTGGTGACGCGGGTCAATTCGCTTGCGATACCCTTGATCAAACGAAGCCCGTCGTTCTTTATCTTTCGGCCGACGATTCCAATTCGATGGCGTCGCCCGTGCACATTCGTGAATTGATTGGGCTCGGAGTGTCTCCGTACCCGACCGAGGTGCGTACATACGAATTCCTGAATTATTACAACATTGCCTATCCGGCGCCGGAAGTGGGCAAGCTGGCGATTTTCCCCGAACTCGATGCGGTAGGCTCGGGTGAGTTCGATTTTCAAATCGGCGTTCGTTCCTTCGACGCGGTAAAACCCCGCCGGCCAATGACGATGACGTTTGTCCTGGATACATCAGGATCGATGGGCGGCCCGGCGATCGAGCGTGAGCGAGCGGTCATCAAAGCGATTGCGCAGAGCCTGGCGGAAGGCGATATCGTCAATATGGTCACGTGGAACTCGTCGAACAACGTCGTGATGCAGGGCCATATGGTGAATGGCCCGAACGATCCGCAGATCCTGGCCATTGGAAATAGCCTCGAAGCGGCTGGCGGAACGGATTTGCATAGCGGGCTCGTGAAGGGGTACGAGCTTGCGGATTTGCATTATGGATCGGGGCGCCTGAATCGCGTCATTCTGATCAGCGATGGCGGGGCGAACGTGGGAGTGACGAGCGCTGACTTGATTGGCTTGAAATCGAAAGATGCCGACAAGGAAGGCATTTACCTGGTGGGCGTCGGCGCGGGCCCAGCATTGTCGTACTCCGACAAGCTGATGGACACGGTCACGGACCAGGGCCGGGGCGCGTACGTGTACTTGGACAAACCTGGTGAAGCGACGGACATGTTCGTGAATCGTTTCGACGAGGTGATGGAAGTGGCGGCGCGCGGGGTGCAGATCGAATTGACGATGCCGTGGTATTTCCAGATGCACAAGTTCTACGGCGAAGAGTATTCGTCGGATCCGAAAGAGGTCGAGCCGCAACATTTGGCGCCGAGCGACGCGATGATTTTCAATCAGGTGCTCAAGGCGTGCGATCCAAGCATCATCAATCCGGCAGACACGATTACCGTGCGCGCGAAGTGGAAGACGCCGCTGGCGTATTTGGATCAGCAGATGGAAGTCACGATGACGGTGGGCGAACTGCTATCCGCGCAAAAGAATGGTTTGCCCAAGGCCAAGGCGATCGTGGCGTACGCCGAGGCGCTCAAGGCTCCGTCGAAACTAGCTTTCGATGATGCGTTGGCGCTCATCAGCAAGGCGGATCCGTCGGGCACCGATGCGGCGCTCAACGAAATCGTTTCGTTGATCAAGTTGCATCCGAACAACAAATAGCGCGATAGCATCACACGGCGAGCTTCACATCCTCTTCGTGAAGCTCGTCGACTTTGCTCGTGTCGCCTCGTTCCGCTTTGCGCATGAGCCGCCAGATATGCCGCCCGAGCACATCGATTTCGGTCGACGCGTATTGCTCGCCCCCGAAACGTTGAATGTTGCGTGTTTGCAGCTCGAGCAGCTCGGCATCTTGGGCAAACACTTTGAGCCCCAACGGTAGCAGCAGTGGTGCCAGGAGCCATCCTGGAAAAATGCGCACCTTGAAGCTGACCACGGCATAGATGTGCGTCAGAAAATCCGATACGGGAGTCATCGCTGCCGAAACTAAGAAATGGTTTTCCGTGCCAATCTTGTATTCCACTTCGGCGATCGATGGCAAAATGAATCGGTCGAAATGCGTCACCACGCCGCCCGATGGAGAAAGAATACGCGCCACGAGTCCCGTTGGCCTGGGCTCGCCGATGTATTCAGCCACCACGCGATCATGTGTACGGGTCACGTGTGCCGTGATTTCGATGCCTCGAGGTTTGGAACGAAAAAGCCCTCGATGTAAATATTGCGTGTGTGGCACGTCGAGCGCATTTTCGAGCGCCGCGTGCATGGTCG
>CAZETM010000314.1:0-9996 GCA_964514885.1 uncultured Polyangium sp.
TTCGGCATCCGTCGTGCGTCCCGAAAAACTCGATCCATGAACGCATAGTCTGCACGACGAGCGTTCTCACGCGTCATCCCGCCCGGCGTTTTTCTTGATAACCTTTCGCGCCAATAAATCACTGCACGGTTAACGACTTCCCTGCCAACCGCTGCAGCTCGGCCTCTTCCCAGCGTTCGAGCACGACGGTGAGATGAGCTGCGCCAATCACGCCGGCCGGAAGAACCACGATCAGCGTGCACGGCAAAAGAAGTAGCAGTGCGAGACCCAATCCGAAGCCCATGACGGCGCGTTTGTTTCGCCGCACGAATTCGATGCGCGCACCGACGGGCGTGCCCCGAATCGACAATGGGTAATCACAAAAGTCCCACGCCGCGCCAATCGCCGCCACGATGAATTGCAGCGGCGTGGTAATCGCGGCCAAAGGTGGAACCAAAAGTCCAACGACGATCAGCGGGATCATGATCGGCGCGGTGAAAGCAACCGCGACGAGACTCGATTGAAGCGAACGCAAGATGTCTTGCACGAGCGTTGGAGTGGGCCAAATAGGGGCACCCAGATCGGTGGATACGCGACGAACGATTCGTTCGAGCACGGGGCCGGAGAGTGGTTTGCCCAGGGCAAAGGCCAAAAACAGCGCCACAGCCAAACCAATGACCACGGCGACGATTTGAAAAAAGCCGGATAAGATGGGCCAATACCAAGAATTATGGTTTCCGGTCAGGTTCTTGGTCACGAGCCACAATGCGCCCTTGACCGCTCCAATGCCGAAACCGGTAGCGAGCACGAGCGTCACGAAAATGGGCACGATGGCCAGGGGCCAGACACCGGGTGTGAAGAACAGGTAACGATAGCCGTCGAAAAGGGCACGCAGTCCTGCGCGAAAACCGGGACGTTGGGGCAAGACGAGGGATGTGGATTGGGGAGCGCTCATTAGACTTTCTTGATTCTCGACGTGCTCGATTGCCAATGCCTACAGACGGGTTTGACGCCGCACCCTTCGCAACGAACAGCATCTTGGCGTGATGGACACGATTGCAGCATTCCCAGATGACACAAGGCGAAGTCGTACTTGACCGGATCTTCTGAGTCGAGACGCGACAGGGCCGCGGTAATTTCCTGGGCGGCGCGAAAATCGGCCGACGTACGGGAGGTCAATCCGAGATTACGGGACAATTTGTGAATGTGCGTATCGAGCGGAATGACGAGGCGCGAGGTGGGAACATTCCACAGACCCAGATCCACGCCATCGGCAGGACGTGCCATCCAGCGCAGAAAGAGCATGAGGCGTTTTACGGCGCTGCCCTTGGAGGGATCGGGTAAAAGATGATCGGCGCCACGGGTTTTCTCGCCGCCCGTCGCTGGAAAACCACCACAATCACGCAATTCTACCACCCACGAGCCGAGCGCTTCGCGTATGTCCCGGCCACCCGTGAGTTTGTCCGCGAACGAGTCTCCAAGCGACCCATAGCGGCGTTGCATGCGGCGCGCGCCGATCACCAGCATGGAAAGGTCACGGCCGGCGTAGAGGCGGTGCTTGAATCCGGACAATCGAGTTTGCACTTCGTGTGGGTCGTCCGCGATATGGGCAATGCGTGGTCCTAGTCGTGCGAGGGCATCTTCGATTTTTGCACACAATGCCTTGACGTTTCCGAAGGCAAGCGTTGCGGAAATCAAGGCCACGATTTCCTGGTCCTCTAAGCTTTTGTATCGATGTACGAAGTGAACCGGATCGGCGGCGCGTCGTGCCGCGACGTCGCACCTGGCTCGCACGTCGTCGAGCACTTGGCGAAGTTTTTCGTCCGATGCGCGAGGACCGCGCGCCGAATGCGCTCTGGTACGACTCGGTCCCCGGTTGACGGCACTCATGCGGGCTCTATACCATAACGAGACTTGACCGCCTGGCCTCTTTGTGCTCGTTTGCGGTCCCTCATGAATTGCTCTGTGCCCCCTGCCCCGGCGCTCGTCCCCACTCCTGCGAAAGAAACACCTCGACTGCGGCTGTTCGTCTTTCCGCACTCGGGTAGCGGAGCGTATCCGTATCGCCCGATGGCAGCAGCGCTGCCGCCGTGGGTAGAGCTGTCGATTTTGCAGCTTCCGGGACGCGAAACAATGTTCGGCTCGCCGATGTTTCACGCAATGGCCCCGCTCGTCGCGGCCGCGGCCCCAGTCATCGCTGATAAGCTCGATTTGCCGTATGCTTTCTTCGGTCATAGCCTTGGAGCGCAGGTATCCTTCGAAGTGGCGCGCGCCTTGCGCGAGCAAGGAATAGCGCCGCCCAAAGGATTGATCGTATCAGGCACGAGAGCTCCGCATTTGCCCCTACGCCGCAAACCCTTGCACGCCCTGCCGACGCCCGAGCTCATCAACGAATTGCGCCGTTATGGAGGCACTCCAGAAGCCGTGCTGCAAAATCAAGAGCTGATGGATATTTTTTTGCCGCCGTTGCGTGCCGACCTCACCATATTCGAAACACATTCGTACACACCTGGGGATTCTTTCGATTTCCCCATTGCAGCGTTTGGCGGGCGAAGCGATCATCGCACGGACATCGAAGAGCTGGAAGAATGGCGCCAGCACACGAAAGACGAGTTTTCCTTACGGCTTTTCGACGGGGGGCATTTTTACCTGCTCGAACAATCCAAACCGCTGTTTCTATCGGCACTTCGAGACACCTTGGAAACCATGGCCGACGCCACATAATCCAGGACAAACCAATGCGCATCGTATTCGTCACCTGCCCTCCGGACAAAGCCGAGCCGCTACTACGACAATTGGTCGAAGAATCGCTCGTGGCCGGAGGAAACATCATTCCTGGCGTACGTTCGATTTACCGCTGGAAAGGTCAGATTTGCGACGAGCCGGAAGCCGTGCTGCTGATGGAAACGTCGAATGCGCGCGTAGAGGCCATGATGCGCCGCTTGAAAGAATTGCACCCGTACGAAGTGCCCAAGATATTGACGTTCGAGCCGAAAGAAGGGCCGCTCGAATATATGCAATGGGTCGACGAAGAAACGACCGAAAAAGTTTGACGCACTGAATCGACACAGTGCGACGTAAAGCGAATGCGGCGCGAAATTTTCTTCGCGCCAGGTGCGTAAAACTTACTCGCTACGGATGGACTTGTCGCGACGGGTCATATCGTGGCAAGGGTTGAGTGAATGAAACCGCTTCTCATTGTGAACCCTCGGTCGGGGCGTGGAAAAACCGGCATCATCTTCGAGAAGATGCGCGGGCCGATCGAGCAGCACTTGGGTCACGTCGATGTGATGTTCACGGAGCGGCCGCGGCATGCGGTGGAAATTGCGCGGGATGCGGCACGCGCGGGTCGCGGGATCGTGGTCGCCGTGGGTGGCGACGGATCGATTCACGAAGTCGCTTGCGGGCTGATGGCGGCTCGCGAAGAAGGCTTGAAGCTGCCCCAATTGGGCGTCATCGGAGCGGGGACGGGCGGTGATTACCGACGAACGCTCGGCTTCGAAGACCGCCTCGATCGATATTGCGAAGCGATCAAGGACGGCCACACGCGCTCGGTAGACATCGGCCGCTTTTCGTACATGTCCCACGAAGGCGAACCGAAATCGTCATACTTCATCAATATTTTGTCCGCTGGCATCAGCGGCTTGGTCGATCAATACGTCGCCCAATCGTCACGCGCGCTCGGCGGCACACTGGCCTACTTTACGTCGTCCGTGAAAGGATTGGCCCGTAGCGCAATTGGCCGGCTCAAGTGCACGATTCGTCGTGAAGACATGTCGCGCGAGGAAACGATCGAAACGCGTCTCATCGCGATTTGTAACGGCAGATTCTTTGGCAGCGGTATGCAAGCTGCTCCCATGGCCAGCCCCGATGACGGTTTATTCGACATCATCGATCTTGGAGCGGCCCCGCACATGCGTTTCTTTGCAGTCAATGCGCGTATGTACACCGGCACCCACATCCATTCACTCGATGTGAAACATTACCGCTGTGACCGCATTGAAATCGATTTGCTCAACAAAGACGTGGGAGATCGTTTCATTTTGGACGTCGACGGCGAGCCTCTCGGGCGCCTACCGATTACCGTCGACATGGTGCCCAGCGCCATCGAAGTCTTCGTTCCGAAACAATGATGCATTGCGGCATCAAAATAGCGCTTCTTTTGAGTCGGCTATTCCTGTAGAATGGTCGATCTCATGAACAATGACGTTTCGAAAAGCGATTCCGCGCGTTTTTTGGTCGTCGGTTGTGGCGGGATCGGCGGATTGGTCGCAGCGCATCTTTTTGCGCACGGCCATGATGTCACGGTCCTGACGACGAATACGCAAATTGCGTCCGCAATCAACTCGAACGGTTTTCGCTTGCTCGGTGACGAGCGTGTCAATGCCGTCCGGGGCAAAGCGGAGACGGCTCTCGCGCCGAATACGCGTCCATTCGATTACATCCTTTTGGCTACGCAGCCTCCGCAAGTCGAGGATGCCGCGCGCGATGTCTTGCCTTTTCTTGGCGAGCGCGGAGCGATGGTGACGTTTCAGAATGGCTTGTGTGAAGAGCGTATTGCCAAAATTGCCGGTCCCGATCGAACGCTCGGGGGCGTCGTCGCGTGGGGCGCATCGATGCACGAGCCTGGAGTTTACGAACGGACTTCGCCGGGCGGATTCGTTTTGGGCCGTATGGATGGCGCGGCCGATGAGCGGCTCGAGCCGCTGGCAATGGCGCTCGGTTCCATTGGCGAAACGATTGTCTCCAACAATTTGGCTGGCGCACGCTGGTCGAAATTGGCCATCAATTGTGCGATTACGTCGCTCGGTGCGCTCGGAGGGGAACGCCTCGGCGTGCTCATGCGACATCGATTCATTCGTCGTTTGGCGCTCGAGATCATGACGGAAGTGGTCTTGACGTCACGCGCGTCGAACGTGCGTTTGGAAAAGGTCTCCGGCACGCTGGATCTCGATTGGATTGCGCTCACGAACGAAGAACGAACGGCCGTGGGCTCCACGGGCCTTTTTGCCAAGCACGCGATTTTGATCGCAGTAGGCACGCGTTTTCGCAAAATGCGCTCTTCGATGCTCGCCGCCATTGAACGAGGCCGCCCGCCCGCCGTGGATTTCTTGAATGGGGAAATCACGCGTCGAGGTCAAGCGTACGGCATATCCACACCCATCAATTCCGCCATTCAAGCAGAAGTGCATGCGGTCGCTGCAAAACGAAAAACCCCGTCGATCGATCTGTGTCGCGCGCTGTACGACAATACGCGGCATCTCGTAAATGCGCCCGTATTTGTTCCTCCGCCCCCTGCGGAAGCGGACCCTGCAGCGCTCGATCCCGAACCATTCACGCCTGCCCGTCAGGCAAAACGCTCGGCCTCGGTCGAGCTACAGAATTAGCCGAACAAACTCGTCATCGTCCGCCGTTTACCCACTGACCCTGATTTCCTTGCGACTCTGCCGGGCGAGCTGCGCAGCCGCAAGCATTCGGATCCACTGGGCGAGCCGGCGCACGCATACAGCCGGCCGTGAATGCAATCGTGGCGATGGTTGCCGCAAGAAGAAGTCGCATGCGTCGATCGAAACCCCAACGCGCAGAAAGGTCAAGGATATGTGCTCCCCGCTTTGTGCACGATCCCTCCAAGGATAGCGTGACCAGGTGATGAAAAGCCCCTGGCATCCGCTCGAACATCTCGATGCAGAACCTCGTGCAAAGGAGCTTCGGCCATGATTTCTGCACCGACCGTGCGCCGAATCGTGCTTTTCAAACAGGGCCTGGCGCATATCGAGCGTCGGGGCAGCGTCCAAGGCGGCTTCGATCTGCTTTTCGATCGTGCCGAACTGGGAGAAGCCCTGCGTTCGCTGACGGTATGGGTCGAACGAGGCGAAGGGCACATGACGGCGCTCGCCTTCGATGCCCCCGAGGATCCCGATGCTGCGCTCGCGGGACGAAAGCTGCGTTTCGAGCAAGGCGCGACGCTGCGCGGAATGCTTCAGGCCACGCGTGGTCGGCGTGTGCGTATCGAAAGCACCGATGGCGCAGCCGAAGGCGAGCTGCTCGGGTTCGAAGAATCCGCGACGCCTCAAGGCTCGCGCAGATGGCTGCTTCTGCGTACGGGCTCGGGGAAAATCTCGGTATTCGACATGGCTGGCGTGAAGTCACTCGACTTTACCGAGTCCGCTGTTCGCGGCAGCCTCGACATGCTGGTCGATCGCGGTCGCGCATCTTCGCGAGGTGATGGTCGCAGCATCCACGTAGCGCTCGACGGCCCTGCGGAAGACGTACGCGTGCTCTACGTCGTTCCTTCGACTCCGTTCGTCGTTTCGTATCGACTCGCATGCAGTGCGACGGACGCACGCTTGTTCGCCTTCGCGCTCATCCACAACCCGCTCGAAGAAGATATCGAGCGCGTGGAATTTGTTTTGTCCTCAAAAGGTCCTGCGCAACTTGTTTCGATGTTGCAAGCAGGTCTACGCGCCACGGACATCACCAAACCCGATCGCACTCGGCGCCGTACGTCTGGACAACCTCAAACGGTACGCGCTCCTGTCCCGCCTCATCCGACGATGAACGTGCTGACCGCGCCCTACGTGAGCACTTCGGTGAGCAAAACGCTGCCTCCGCGCACGTCCGAGCGCACGATGGACAGCAATGAAACGATTGTGGCGCCGAGCGATCTCGAGGCGCCGTCGAACGCAACTGCCGAGCCCATGGAGTGGCGTGCGAGCGAGCCCGTGTCGATTCGTCGGCGAAGTGCGGCGATGGTTCCGCTGCTCAGCGCGAACGTCTCGATTCGCAAAGAGCGCATCTTTCGCGACGCGACGAGCAATCATCCGGACCTCGTGATCTGCTTTGAAAACCTCACCGGCGTGCCGCTCGAAGAGGGACGTTGCGCGGTGTACGACGTGGGTCGGTACCTGGGTGAAGCGATGATCCCGCACGCGGCATTGGGCGGTCCGGTGCAACTGACGTTCGCGAAAGATCCGTCGGTTCGTCGCCATCGAACGAGCCAGAAGACGGCACATCTAGCGAACGTCGACTTCAGAACGGACGGCGTGGAAGAGCAAGAAGCGTTCGAGGAACGGCAGCTCGTGACGATTCGCAACGACCACCCGGTTGCAATCGACGTCGTGCTCGACTTTGCGCGACCTGACGGCAGGACGATCACTGCCGAGGGACATGTGCCGTTTGCCGAGACAAACAGTACCATGAGCTTCCGCGTGCACGTGCCTGGTGGAGGCGAATCGACGCTGTGTTTATGCGAGTCGTGGAAGCAAAGCAGGCGCCTTGCCTACGACGGGCTCGAGCTATCGCAGATCGAATCGTGGCGACGCAGTGGGCTGCTCGAAGCGACGCAACACGAGACGCTGGTGGGCATGCTTCGAGCTTGGGAGGACGCGCGCAGCTTCGACACGCAATGGGCGCGTCTCGAACGCGAGATGCTCGACTTGTTCAGCCGCCAATCGAAGATCGCCGACCAGCTCTCGGTGCTTCGTGAAGGCGGGCCCGAGGGCATGTTGCGTATGCGCTTCGTGAACGAACTCGACGGAGCGCAGCATCGAATCCTAGCGATCGACGAGGAAATGCAGAAGCTACGTGAATCGGCGACTACGCAGAGACAAACTGCGCAGAAGGCACTGATGGGTCTGTCCCGCTCGTAGTGGCGTGAGCTGACGTGAGCTGAGTCGAGAAGATCCAACGCGTCGGAGCACCACGTATACTCGCCGCGTGCTCCCCCTGCTGGCGCTCACCATCATCGTTGTTCTAACCCTCGGCTACTTTTCGTACGGGCGCGTAATCGCGAGAAACTACGCGCTCGACGACTCAGTCGACACTCCTGCCGTTCGGCGTGCAGACGGCAACGACTTCGTCGCGACGAAGCCGTTTTACCTGCTCGGACAGCACTTCAGCGCGATCGCTGCGGCGGGTCCGATCGCCGGGCCGATCCTTGCAGCTCAAATGTTCGGGTGGCTGCCGTGTGTGCTTTGGATCGGCTTTGGCGTCGTGTTCATCGGCGCGGTGCACGACTTTTCGGCGCTCGTGGCGAGCATCCGTCACGATGGCGAGAGCATTGCCGAAGTCGTGCGTAGACAACTCGGCAAGCGTGCGTGGCTGCTCATCTTGTCGTTCATTTGGCTCGCGCTCATCTACGTGATCGTCGCGTTTACGGACATCACGGCGAGCACCTTCGTGGGCAAGACTGAAGAGTTCGAAGGCGGCTCATTTCAGTTCAACCCGGGTGGTGCGGTTGCGGCAGCGAGCATCATGTACTTGGGTTTGTCCGTGCTGATGGGCGTGATCGACAAACGCTTCAAGCCTCCGCTTTGGCTGACGACGATCATCTTCGTTCCCTTGACGCTCGTGGCGGTTTGGCTGGGAACGAAGGTGTCTACGACATTTGTTTTGAGCGCAAACAATCCACAGATGGTGTGGGGTCTAGGCATCCTCGCGTATTGTTTTTTCGCGTCGCTACTTCCGGTGTGGATCTTGCTCCAGCCGCGTGGGTACTTGGGAGGGTTTGTCCTGTACCTCGCGCTTGCAGTCGGCACGATCGGTCTGTTTTTCGGCGGGCTTCGTTATCCGGGCGAGTTCGACATTCAGATGCCTGCGTTCAAGTCCTTCGATGCGGGCGGGCCGTTCGGAGCGCTGTTTCCGTTCTTGTTCGTGACGATCGCGTGTGGTGCATGCTCGGGTTTCCACGGGCTCGTTTGCAGTGGTACGACCTCGAAACAAATCTCCAAGGAGTCGCACACGCATGCGGTTGGTTATGGCGCGATGTTGCTCGAAGCGTTTGTCGCGATCATCGCGCTGACGACGGTGATCACGCTGGCGCCGAGTGGGCCGCTGCCTGGTCCGGGCAAGATCTACGGTGATGGCATCGGTCGGTTCATGACGGTGATCGTGGGCAAAGAGCACTTCATCTTTGCGGCGACGTTTGGAGCGATGGCGTTTTCGACGTTCGTTTTCGACACGCTCGATGTGTCGACGCGTCTGGGTCGTTATGTGCTCCAAGAATTGTTCAGCGCGCGCAAGGCTCCGTGGGTGGGTCCTCTCGCGACGGCGATGACGCTTGGACCGCCGGCCTATTTCATTGCGACCGCGACGCCTCCGGGACCTGGCGTGCGGCCGGCGTACATGAACTTTTGGACGCTGTTCGGGACGAGCAATCAGCTTCTCGCGTCGCTCACGCTGCTCGCGATCACGGTGTGGTTGTACCGAGAGAAGCGGCGGATTTGGTACACGGCGATTCCGACGGTGTTCGTGATGATCGTGACGGTGTGGGCGCTGGTGGCGCAGATCCGTCATGCGTTTGCGTCATTGAAGGACGGGGGCTTCGTGCTCAACACGACGACGATGAACGGCGTGGTCGGCATTGCGCTGGTTGGATTGGCGGCGGCGTTGTTGTTCGAGGCGGCGAGGGTGGTGTTGGGGAAGAAGATCGAGCCCGCTGAAGTTGGTACGAACTGAAAAGGTTTGTCTTGTAGGTACGGGGTTCGTAACGCTCAACCTTCTTTGCGACGGGCTTGCGTCGTGATACGCGAGCCGCTCGACGGCCTGGAGATCTGCACGATGTCTCGACGCTCAACAAAACCTGCCGCGGCCTGGCTTGCATCGATCGAGCTGGAAAACGTGCGATGCTTCAAGGAGCGGCAGGTCGTTCCATTTACGACGAGCGACGGGAAGAAGGCGCAGTGGACGCTGCTGCTGGGCGAGAACGGGACGGGCAAGTCGACGCTGTTGCAGATGTGCGCGGTGTTGATGCGAGCGTTCGCGATGCCGAAACAAGGGTTCTTTTATGTGCCTTGGGACCGCTTCGTTCCACCGCAAGGCAAAATCATTCATTCTGACGTTGCTGCATCACTCCACTATGGCGGTGAGTCTTTGCATTGGTCGTTTGAAGTAACGACTAGCGGGACCGGGGGGCATGAGTATAAAGGATCGACCTTTGTAGTGCAGCCGTTACTGCCACTGTGCCTTGCATACGCGCCCTATCGTTCTGCACAGGCGTTCATTCCGGAAGATACCGCG
>CAZETM010000315.1:0-9973 GCA_964514885.1 uncultured Polyangium sp.
CAGGTCGAGCTGCCGGTGGACGGAAATTCGGCCGCTTGACCGACAGAACATGTGTCGAGGGTCGGCGCGACATCGGCGTGCGAAGCGACAGCGGTGCAACCTCGTTCGCCGCATCTTTCATCACCTTCGCGAGGATCCCGTAGACCGTGGTCCAAGCATCCTTCACCTCGGGTGTAAACGCCTCGCCAAGACCCTTCTCCAGCGTCCAGAGCAGGGCAGCTCCAACCGTGTCGTAGTGTTCGTCCCGGACGCCGTACGCAAGGTGCCGACGTCCAAGAGCTTGCACCACCGGAACGAGTGCGTCGAGACGCTCAAGCGACTGCACGGCAACTTTGAGCGTCGCCATCAACTTCTTGCCCTGGTCTTTGATGTCCCCGCGAAACAGCGGCTTCAACGACGGGTCGACCTCGAAGAGCCGGCCATAAAATAACCCGGCCGCAACGTCCGCGATGGGGGCAACCATCTCGAATGTTTTCTGAACCAGCAACTTCTGCTCGTTGTTCATTTTTTCCTCAGAGGTCAGCCCGCGCCAGAACCGCAGGACAATGGAGCGCGCACATAAAGTCAATCGCCGAATCGATGAAGACCCATTGCGTGCATGGATGTCAGCCTAGCATGGAGCCGTGCGCACATGACACCATTTCGCCATGTTCGCCTCTTGGAGCTTGCTCGAACTCTCCTCGAACCCGTGCCCCAGGATGGTCAAACAGGGATGATTCCGTGTTTTTTGTAAGGCCGCTCGATCCGCTTGTGCCGTGAAAGCTCGAGACCCCAGGCGATTGCCCGGCGAGTGTCACGAGGGTCGATGATGTCGTCGATGAGACCCCAGCCAGCAACTTTGGTCACGTCAATGTTGCGCTGGATCATGTCGATAATTTGCTGCTTGACTTCCGGAGGTGGAACGGCGTCGCCAAAAAGTTTACGCGCAGCGATCCCCAGCATCCCCTCGGGCCCCATCACGCTGATCTCCGCCGTCGGCCATCCGACGATGAGATCAGGTTCGTACGCGCGTCCGCACATCACGTAGTAGCCAGCGCCATACGCTTTGCGCACGACCACGGTCACCTTTGAAACCGTCGCGGCGCTCATGACATGCAGCAGCTTCGCTCCGTGACGAATGATGCCTTCATGCTCGACCTTCGAGCCGATCATGAACCCAGGGACGTCTTGGAGAAACACCAGCGGAATGCCGAAGGCATCGCAGATCTGAATGAACCGAGCTGCTTTGTCGGATGAGTCAACGTCCAGGACACCACCCATGTGGTTCGGTTGATTCGCGACGATACCGACGCTCTGTCCACCAATCCGCGCCAAGCACGTGATGATTTGTCGCGCGAAACGCGGCTTGAGATCCAAGTACTCGCCGTGGTCGACGATGGCCGTGATGAGCTTGTACATGTCGTAGGCACGTCGCGGATTCTCGGGTAGCAAATCCAAGAGCGACTCTTCGCGTCGATCGACAGGATCCGTCACGGGCAAACGCGGCGCATCTTGTTCACAATGAGATGGGAAGTACGACAGGTACTTCTTGATCGCCGCAATGCAGTCGGCTTCCGACTTGTACTCGCCATCCCCGACCCCGCTCTTCGTGCAATGCACCTTCGAGCCGCCCAGGTCCTGCTCCGAAATGTCCTCGCCCGTCATGGCCTTGACCAGAGGCGGCCCACCGAGCGCCATGGAACCGACTTCCTTCACCATGGGTACGAAATCCGCCAAGCCCGGGATGTACGCCGTACCCGCGGCACCTGGTCCCACCATGGCCGCAACCTGGGGCACCACGCCGCTCATGATGACCTGCTCGCGAAAGAGATGCCCACTGCCAGCAAACAACGAGATCGCGTCGGGGTGGGTCGACCCTGGGTCGATGCGAGCGCCCGCGGAATCGATGAACCACACCATCGGCCAGCGCCCACGTAACGCCATCTGTCGCAGACGAGTTACCTTCTCTTCGCCCGTTTGCCCGATGCTTCCACCCTTGACCGTGAAGTCATAAGCAGCAGCGCAGACCATCCGCCCATCGACCTTGCCAAACGCGCAAACGACAGCGTCAGCCGGGGGCCGGTCCTTTCCTTCCGAACCGGCGGCAAGCCCCATTTGAGTGCCATGCATGCCGACTTCGAAATGGACGCCGTCGTCGAAAAACATTGCGAGCCGCTCGCGAGCGGACAATTTCCCGCGCGAGTGCTGCTTGGCAACCTTGTCTTCACCGCCCATTTTGCGCACTTCCGCGCGGCGGGCTTCGAGGTCCTTCAAAAGCTCACGCATGTCCACGGCTCACCTCTCGTTTCTGCAGTTTACTTCCCGGTCCACTTTGGAGCGCGTTTTTCCAAAAATGCCATGAGCCCTTCGCGGGCGTCGTCGGTACCCAAGCAACCAGCTAACCGATCGCGAAGCAGCGGCAATGCATCTGCAAGCGCAAGATCGGCCTGCGCCGTGAATGCCTCAAGGCCCAAGCGAATGGTAATCGGACTTTTGGCTGCGACATTTTGCGTGATGCGATCGATTTCGGCATCGAGCGCATCTGCGTCCACGGATTTGCCGACCAAGCCGATGGATGCAGCGGTATCCGCATCCAAACGCTCGCCGAATAGCATCATCTCGAGCAGCCGGCGCTGCGGAACGACTCGAGCCAGCACCGCCATAATCATCATTGGGAAAAGTCCCACATTCACTTCGGGCGTGCCGAGCTTCGCCACACGTGAAGCGACCGCGAAATGGCACGCTGCCACGATACCCAAACCCCCGCCCATCGCGTGACCGTTGACGCGCGCCACAATCGGCTTCGGTGATCGCGTAATGGCCAGAAGCAAATCCGCGTAATCGCCTTTGGGTGGCAATTCGCTGGCCCCTGCCCCACCCGTCATTTGCGCGAAATCACCGCCGGCGCAAAACGCATCCCCAGCTCCTGTAATGACCAGGCTTCGTACCGCGGGATCCTCCGCAGCATCACCCAGCGCCCACAGCAGCTCGTTGACCATCACCGGGCCAATCGCGTTCTTTCGAGCCGGGTTTTTCAGGGTAATCCATAAAGCACCGTGGTCTCTGCCCACAACCTCGATGAATCCGTATTTGCGCTCGGTCATCGAGGCGCCCCCAAGGAAAGAATTTCCCGAGCCTCATCCACCGTCGCCGGACGACGACCAATGCCTCGAACGAGACCTACGGCCACATCCACCAGATCACCATTCGATTTCGCCATTTCTCCATTCGGCAAATAAAGATGATCCTCGAGGCCACAACGAATGTTGCCCCCAAGCACCAAGGCCGCTCCAAGCATACGCCACGCACCGTGACTGATGCCAATCACCTCCCATTCCGACCCCGGAGGCATGATTTTCGTTTGGAGTTGCAGCGATTCGACATGCCCGGGAATACCTCCAAGCACGTTGACAATGAATGAAAACTGAAGGGGCTTCTTCAGCACACCCATGTCGAGAAGCGGCCAAATGCCATTCGTATGGCCCGTATCGAAACACTCGAGTTCCGGTTTTACCCCGGCCTCATTCATCGCTTCGAGAAGCTTGATGATTTTCGAGTACGTGTTCGGAAAGATCATGTCGAAATCGAAGTTCTTGCGCGCTCGCGAATACTTCGAGTAGTTCATGGTGCCCATGTTGAGCGCCGCGATCTCGGGCTTGCTTTCACGGATGTACGCGCACTGATCCGAAACGTCTTCGAGAATGGTGCCTGTCGAAAAGTTGAGCAAAATCGGGCAACGTGCGCGGATTTCTTCTTTGATTTTCGCGAAAACGGCAGGCGAAAACGTGGGAGATCCATCGTCATTGCGCGCATGAATGTGCACGACCGATGCTCCCGCATCATACGCGCGTTTGCATTCGTCAGCGATCTCGGCAGGCGTGTAAGGAATGCCAGGGCATTGGCGACGATTGGCCAAGACTCCACTGACCGCACACGTGACGACACAAACGTCCGGATCGCGGCCGTGCCCCGATTTCGGTTCGCCCGTAAACGATAACTTTTCCTTCATGACTCCTCCTCGGATTCGATATCTGCCTCGGCGGTTTGACCCGCTGCCCCCTCGACGCGAGAAAGGACATTTTTTTGCAACTTGATGAGAATTCGCAGCAATTCGGCCACATCGCGCTCAGGCAAACTCACGAGCGCATTGCGGAATATTTCGAGCGGCTCGACCGCGATCCCTCGCGCAAGCTCCCGCCCCTTGTCCGTCAGCCGAATGAAAACGACGCGCCGATCCGTGGTGCTTCGCTCGCGCCGCACAAGCCCCTCACGCTCCATCCGATCAATGATGCCAGTGACCGTGCTGTTCTGCGCCCGAATCCGCTCAGATAGCGACGATAGAGATATATCACCAAGCTCCTCGAGAAGCTTGATCACCGTAAGCTGCGGCCCAGTCAAACCAAACTGAGCAGCCATGCCCTTGGTAAGCCTGCGGGACTCGGTGTAGAGGTAGATGATCGTTTCCACGATCGCATCCACCTCAGTCTTGGTATCGGGAGAAAGAGGGCCCACGGATGTTTCGTGTGCGAAGCATTTGCGGAAGATGGGGTGGATGTCAAGCGGGAAAGGTTGGGACGTCTGACCCAGGTTAACCAATTGATGTTGGGCTAACCAACTGGGCCGACGACCCAGGTTGAGCCTTGTTATTAGTCTGAATTACACTACGCCGCAAAAGCGACAAATGTCACGCATCGATCAACTCATTCGACCCAGGTTAAGCTGCCTAACACCCCAGTCAAACGGCCGATCACTTACCAAACGGCCTCAGCCCACGCGCCTGAACCTTCGCAAGCTTATCGAGAAACTTCCGCCGCGATGTCGTTACCGCCCCAAGCGCCAACATATGCGGCGTCATCACCTGAATGTCCATCCACTCGCAGCCAGCAGCCCGAAGCACCGACACAAGGTGAAACAACGCGATTTTTGACGCATTTGGCTCGAGGTGAAACATGCTTTCTGCCGAAAACACTCCCTCGACGCACACGCCGTAAATGCCCCCAACAAGCTCCCCTTCCCCGTTCGTCACTTCCACCGAATGCGCATACCCCATTCGATGCAATTCCTTGTATGCCGACAATAACTCCGGCGTAATCCACGTCCCGTCCTGCCCCGGTCGCGACACCTCGCCACAAAGCTCGATGACGTCATCGAAGTTCGTATCGACCGAACAAACGAGCGATGTTTGCCGCAACGCCCGGCGAAGGCTGCGCGGAACGTGCATCAGATTGAAATCGAGGATCGCGCGCTCTTTCGGGCAAAACCACGGCAGCACCTCCAAACCGTCGATCGGCCAAGGAAATACGCCGCGTCGATACGCCTCGATAAGCGCTTTCGGCTCAAGCTCCCCGCCTACACCGACAATGTCGTCGACGTCGATGCTCATCGTTTTCGCCCAGAGGGAACTCGCAATGAAGCGCTCATCGAGAAGAAGGTCAAGTACAAGCGTAAATCAGCGTTAGGGTTTTCCCCCCGCTGGAGCCTTCGCTCCGCCCCCCGATTGCTCGATCTCTGCAAGCTCGGCAACAACCGCCTTGATGCGCGGATCTTCAGGGTCGATCGCCATCGCCTTGTCATACGCCTCGCGCGCAAGGGCAAACTCCCGCCGCCGCGCATAGATGTTACCCAGGTTGACCCATGCACTCACCAGACTCTCATCGAGCGCCAGGGCCTCGCGATAAATCACCATCGCACGCCCCAAGTTCCCCTTCTGCCCCCACGCATACCCAAGGTTCGACCGATATGTCGCGCGCCGTGGGTCACGCTTCACCGCCAGTTGCAAACAACCGATCGCCCGGTCGGTTTCACCCAGGGTGAGCAGCGCGGTCCCCAGGTCGTTCTGAATCCGCGCATCGGCCGGGGCCAACTGCGCAGCTCGCTGGAACGCTCGAACAGCTTCCGCACTTTTACCTAGGGTGAGCAACGCCGTACCCCAGTTCTTGAAACGCACGGCCGACTCGGACTCGATACCCGCCGCAACCTCGAGCTCTCGCGCCGCAGACTCAACATTGCCAGTCGCCAACAGCGCCACACCCAGTGCCGAATGCGCCTCGGCGTCATCCTGGGTTAGCTCGACCGCCCTACGCAGCACTGCCGTCGCATGATCCACACGGCCCAGCACCAACAGCGTGCGACCAAGCTCGACATGTGCCGGGGCAAACTTCCCCTCCAGCCGCACCGCACGCTCGAGCTCCCGCACCGCCTGCTCCAACCCAGGATGAGCTAGCCCACCAGCGATATCCACCGGAGCTTTCTCCGCCGACAGCCTCGCACGCACCATCCCCACGATCGCCGCCGCATCTTTCGGCCCAAGCTTCGCAGCTCTCTCGTACGCCTTTTGAGCACCAACGAAATCCCCTCGCCGATACGCCTCGTCACCTTCACCGATCGCCCCATCGCTCGCCGTGCCCGACCCTCGGGCGAGCCCCTGCATACGCATTCCATCCGCGGCTTTCACATCCGTCACCGGCGCATCGAGCGGCACACCCGATCCCGCAGGACCAGCCCCATCACCACTTGCCAACGGAGCCGATGTGAACGGGTTTGCCCCGGCCGTAACGCTCGTACTTGTCGCCCAGGTTGACGCACGCCTCGGCGCCGCCGGTGCACACCCGCCTGCTAGCACGACCAGAAACACAGACGCAACGCGAAGGCTCATCAGATTTTGTGCGGCGACACCGAGTGTTCTTTTCCGTCGTAGCGGAGCAGCACGGGTTTTCCTTCCACCCGTGTCGCCACGATCGCCGGACGCTTCCAACAGCGCACCAGCGCCACCAGCGTCTCCCGAGCGTAATCGGCGCGCAAGTCCATTCCCGTATGGTGGTGCTCGAGCAGCAGCTCGCCACGATTGCTATAGTTCGAATCCAGCACACGAATGTACGGGTCACCAAAGTTCGTCAGGGAAAACAATAGCTTTTCCTTGACCTCTTTGAATGAGCGAGTTTCAATCTCCAGCCGGTCGTTTCTACCCGAATATCCGAACGTGTACAACTTCTGGTCTCGTACGAACTCCGGCGTCAAGAACTCGTCGATGAACGTCACGTCATTATACAGCGCGCGAACTTGGAAGATCTTCTGCCGTCCGAGCCCCAAACGCATATCCCAATCGCGTTTTGCATCCAAATCGCTGCATTCTTCCCATTCGCGACCAAATCGCCCCTTGTCCCACCGCTCTTCGATGTACCGAAACAGCTCCACACCCAGCTTGTACGGATTCAACCTTCCGGGGGACGTTGCCATCACTCCCGCATTGTTGTCGGCGTAATCGATGATCTCCGAAGCATCGAGGATCTTTTCGGTCAGGATCCTCGAATGCCAATACGCCGCCCACCCCTCGTTCATGATTTTGGTCTGCCGTTGCGGAATGAAGTAATACCCTTCGTCGCGCAATACCTCGAGCACGTCCCGCTCCCACCGTTCGAGCGGCGCGTAATCCAGCAAAAATGCAAGCACATCGCGCTTCGGTTGCTCAGGGATTTTGCGCTCGGGCCGCTCTTTCGTCATCTGCTTCTTGCGCGCCTCGATGTACTCCTCAGGATTGATGAACGAATCCATGTATTCATTCGCGCGCAACCGCGGAACCTCGATCGGCTCCTCGTTTTCGTCTTCCCCGACTTTCCTGATCACCGGCTTGCCACTAAAGGGCAGCCACGGATCCACCAGGTTCTCGAGCGACAAACACTTGTCGATGAATTCCTCGATCTTGTTGATCCCATGCCGCTCGATGTGCCGAGAAATCCGCGCCCCGTGATTGGCCATCTTGTCGATCCAACGCCGATCCGGATCGTACGAGTTCACCCGGCGCACCGGATCGATCACGTTCCCTCGTTGATCGAGGTCGGTGGAACGAAAACAAAAATTGTTCTTGAAAAAGTCCACGTGCGCATACACGTGAGCCATCACCAACTTCTGATCCGTCAGGCTGTTCCCTTCGAGCAAGTACGCGTACGAAGGGTTGTTGTTGATGACCATCTCGTAAATCTTCGAGAGGCCATATTCGTAGCTCTTCGAGAGCTGCTCGTACTCCATCCCGAATCGCCAATGCGGATAACGGCTCGGAAAACCGCCATACGCGGCGATTTCGTTCATTTGGTCGTAATTCAAAATCTCGAACACGACAGGGAAGAAATCGAGACCATACCCACGAGCCGCCGCTTCGACCCGCTCCTGTGTCTCGCGCAGATATCGTGGCAATGCGGTATTCAGCGCGAATTTGCTCATGTCCCCGTCACTTACCCTTCCCCAAAAAGTCCTTGATGCTCCCAACGATTCCGTCTTTGTCCCGGATTTCGCTGGTGACTACCCGCTCGTCCCGCGGAAAATGCTCGCGCAAATCTTTGATGAACTGCCCCGACCCATATGGGCTCTCCACCTGCCCATACGCAAACATGTTCGCCCGCGGCAAAAGGCGATTCTTCAACACATCGACACACGAAAGCGTGTCGTCCATCGACCAATTGTCACCGTCAGAGAAATGAAACGGATAAATGTTCCACTCCGCAGACGGGTAATCATTGTCGATGATTTGAGCACAAAGCTTGTATGCGCTCGAAATCATCGTTCCCCCTGATTCACGCGTATGGAAAAACGTGTCCCGATCCACCTCGCGCGCCACCGCATCGTGAATGATGAACCGCGACTCGAGCCCCTTGTATTGCTTCGTCAACCACGCATCGATCCAGAAGGATTCGATCCGCACAATCTCCTTCTGCTCGTCTCCCATCGACCCCGAAACGTCCATCATGTAAATGATGACCGCATTCACCACCGGCTCGGTCACCGTTTTCCACGACCGGTACCGCTTGTCGTCCGGAACGGGCACGACAACTGGTTTGTTATGCTGAAACGTCCCGCTCGAAATCATCCGCTTGAGCGCTTCGCGGTATGTCCGGCGGAAATGTCGCAGCGATTCCGGCCCTACGCGACGAATCCCAGAATATCGATCGTGCGCATTCGAAATCTTGCTCTTGCCCTTGTCCTGAATATCAGGAAGCTCCAGCTCCTCGCCCAAAATGGCCGCAAGCTCGTCGAGCGTGACGTCCACTTCAAGCAAGTGCTCACCCGCATCGCTTCCCGCACGTCCCTCGCCAGGCTGCTTATCGTCTGGCTGCAGCGGATCGCCAGCATTACCGTCTCCTTGACCCACACCGCCACGCTGTTTGTCGCCGAAGCGAAAGCGCGGAATGTCGATCTGAGGAATCGGAATGGATACGAGGTCTTTGCCTTTGCGGCCGATCAGTTCGCCTTGGGAAATGTACTTGCGCAGATTCTGACGAATCCGACCTCGTACAATCTGGCGAAAACGCCCATGGTCTTGGTCGATCTTCAACGACACGCCGCAAGTGTAGCAGATTCGTCCGCTTCGCCCGCCCCGACGACGATAACAAATCACCTTGATTCTCCGCCCCGAGTGCACGAAAAGTATCGTCGTTAGAATCGGGACGGCTCACTCTGTCCACACACGCATCGCACCGCAAAACGACAGCTCGAACAGCGGTATGCAAACATCGCAAAGGCGTGACCCCACTGGAATTGGACGTTCCTACGGATTTTCGTGTACGCTGCGCCCATCATGCAACACCCCGCTTATCGGGCTTCCATTCTGTCGTTCGCTTTAGCTCTGGCACTTGCCGCCTGTGGCGGACGCGCAGAGCTACTCGGATTCAATGACGACCCCGGGAGCGGAGGTGCAGGTGGTCAAGGCGGCGCGCCCGCCTGTTTGCCCCCTGGAACAGCCTGCATAACCGACGCGCAGTGCTGCACCGGATCGTCGTGTGACGACGGCCTCTGTCGCGAGGGTGGATGCAACGCAGGCGGCGAATTCTGCACCGCAAATGCCGACTGCTGCAGCAACTCTTGCGTCGATGGCGTCTGCGAGATCGGCGAATGCCAACCCGATGGCGCCGCCTGCATGACCAACAGCGAATGCTGCAGCACCACGTGCAACGGCGACATCTGCAGCGTCAGCGAATGTTTTCCCGATGGCTCCGGCTGCATC
>CAZETM010000316.1:0-9962 GCA_964514885.1 uncultured Polyangium sp.
GCGCGGGGAATGGAAGTCCAAACGACAGGGCTGGATCGTTTAGGTCAAACGAAAGATGCTGCGGAGTTGGAGAGGGCTGGGGTGAGTCGAACGCAAACGCCCACCCTCTCCGTAGTTCTATGCGGCGAAAGGCGCGGTGACGGGTTGTTCGTTGGTGGAGTGATTGTCACGAGGCACCAATGGCCCGTTCGAGCATGGATCCCCCAACCACCATGCCCCAAGCGATTTCTTGCCGCTCACGCGTAGCGGAATGCCCACCAGCGATGACCCGATCGAGCTGCTCGAGATGCACCGGTCGCAGCACGATCGATGCCCTCTCCCATCCACCAAGCGGTTCACCAATCTGGATACGAGCCGATCGAGCTTCGTTGGCCGTCGTCGGGTACAGAATGGTCGCCACTGCACCACGTGGTTGACTCAGCGCATACATTGCCAATTGATACAACATCTCGCGCGGGAGACTTCGTTTCCATAAGTCGCGATACTTTGCATCGAAAAGTAGCAGTTTGCCCCCAGCCATTTTGATGGCAAAATCCGGCCGAGGACGTGGTTCACGCTTACGTTGCAGATTTTCCCCAGGCGCATAACGAAGCAAATACTTCAGTCCTTGCTCTTCAATGACTTCGGCATCCGGCAAGTTTTCGCGAAGAAACCTTCCCACCAGACGCTGAAAGAATCGATTCATGTCGAGCAGGAATCCAGGCAATCGAATCGGTTCGTCAGATTCATCCAACGATGGCGACTCCCCTTCGAGCAGCAAAGAAATGATCGTCAAAGAAGGCGCATAAGCCGCCGCCATTCGATCGAGATTACGCTCAGCCTGTGCGACGACAGCCCGGTGCAATGGGCGGGCGCGAACCGAAATCGCAAAGACATCCGCTACCCTTCGCAACGCAATCTTTAGTTCGGGGCTTTGCGCATGCGCCGCTGCCAGATGAAGCCCTGCGAGAAGCACTTGATTGAGCAGACAATCAGAAATGCGCACGTGGTGCCTGCACGGTAAGCTTCCTCGAACCACTCCGCCTTCGCGAGCGATGCGGTTCATATCAATGCGCCCCCGCGGGCTCGTAAGTGACTCTTCAACCGCAACGTATCGTCGATCCAGCCCTCGAGCAAGCAGCTCTTCCGCTTCGGCGAGAAGTTGAGTCGGCAGCAAATCCTCGAATAGGTTACCACCTGCGGAAAATGGCGTGAGCGGCATCAGCGAAAGGTCGCGAAGACCATACGCATACCGAAAAAGCCGCACGAATAGCTGGTCACCAAGTTTGGGCGTAATCGTAATGGTCAGCGCGTCGAGACGAACCTTCCCAACACAGGACCTCGTTTCAATCTCGATACCTCGACGCAGCTCGCGCACGACCAGCATGCGAGCCTTCGCGAGCCGCTTCACGACCGTACGATCCGTTGCACTCGACAAACCCATTCCCACGAGCGGATCATGGGGCACCGTGCCAGGCTTCCGTCGCTCCCATTCTTTGAGGTGTACCGAAATCGCCTTGTTCACGGTTCCGCGCCGTCTGACGATTCATCCTCGTCTTCGTCCTCGTCCTCGTCCGTCGGTTCTTCCTGCGCGGTCGTCGCAGCTATCGTCGTCTCCAAATCTGGCGTCGGAGCGAGCAATGCCTTGATTAGGTCTTCCTCGCGCCCTGGCCGAAACAATGAATCGTCAATGCGTCGCTTGTCGCGCTGCACCAAACTCGAACCGAGGATCTTTTCCAATGCGTCGTAGTCCTCGTAGCAATACTCTTGGAGCAGCGGAATCAGATCATCACGCACGGCTTGAACCAATCGATGCAAATCAGTGATGGGTCCGTCCTTGTGCATCAGATAGCTGTGCCCGACCTGCAGATTACGCGCATCTCGCTTCACGTGTTTGAGAATGCGGGAATTCAACTCGGTCAGCCATCGACCGAGCGGCAGACCTTTGATCGCTGCATTTCCAAGGGCACTCGTATCGGGCATCAGCTCGATGAATCCGAACCGACGACGTAGTGCAGCATCGAGCAGCGCAATCGAGCGATCGGCCGTATTCATTGTACCAATGACAAGAACATTTTTCGGAACGGAAAACGTTTTTCCCGACAATGGCAGCGTTATCTCCATACCGCGCTTCGTATTTTCGAGCAGCGTGAGTAATTCGCCAAAGATGCGCGGGATGTCGCCGCGATTGATCTCGTCGATGATCAAGTAATGGTTTTTGCTACTCGCTCTTGCGTCGTCACAAAGTTTTTTGAAAATGCCATCGCGCCGCTCGAAACCAAGCGCTCCCTGCCGCTCTACCGGTCGAAAACCTTCAAGGAAATCCTCGTAGCCATACGCTGGGTGAAAGGTGCAGGTCACGACGGCTGCATCGAGCGATTTCGTTTGCGCTTCGGTCAATTCTTGATGACTCCGGCCAAACCACGAGCGTGCCGCAAGCTCGCGCGCCGTACGCGTGGCCCAATGAGTCTTTCCGGTACCGGGCGGGCCGTAGAGAATCACCTGACCTTTGCGAAGCAATGCTTCTTCGATACGTGCTGGGATACCTTCGAGGGGCGGAAGTGGCATCATCGGAAGCTCACCGCGACTCTCGTTTCCCTTCGGCAGCGGGGGATTGTTCTTGCCGCGCAACTGTCGCTCCAGCTCGATGAGCACACGAGGATTCTTGAGCAAGTGAACGGTCGTTTGCAGCCCCTCGGGCTCGAGCATTCGCCATTCATCGAGCGACAACCAATCCACTGGACGACGATGCGGGAAATTGAATCCCGGTGAATACTGGTAGTCCCCTTTTATCCGTCCGATTCCGAGAACAGCGGCCCCATCTGCCGCGAGCACGAGGTCTCCCACCGCCATCGACCGCACGAATTTGAAAATCTGTTGGACAAACTTTCCTTGGATGCGAGGATCGTTGGGGTAATGTTTATTGAGCAGCGATTTGAGGTTAGTCTTGCCCTCTTGGGTGGGCTCAACCACTGACAGGTCCTCGAGTTTCGGCCAGCCAATGGCCACAAAGCTCCCATCGCGCATGGGCAGCCATTGATCCCTTGGTTTATGCTCAGAAGTACCCACACGATAATACTGATGTGGCGAGCCATGCCTTTCGTTTAACAGACTCGTCAGGTGATTTATTGGAATACCCAATTCGCTGGCAATAGCGACAAACGGCTTCGCCATCACATACCGGCTGTAGGCGACGGGGGGGATTAGGCCGAGCTTAATCAGATGAAATCGTTGGTGAGTCCTCGAATGATAATCGTCGAGCAGGTCCGGAAAGAGCAGGCTCAGGTATTTGTGCCCCCAGGCTGAATCCGCAATGTCAGAAGCTGCATTGAGAAGCTCCTTTTGAAGCGCCTCGTAGTCACCACTTCCGCGCAACTTGAATCGTTCCAGAATCTCCGCGGCAGCAATAAGCTGATCACGATTGCGTCGTGCCATGACGATCGCCTCGTCCTCGGACAATTCCTTCTGGTCGGTCGCGATACCCGTCATCCATTTGCCTGTTTCCTTGCGTCGGTACAGACCAAACTTCAGCGCACTGCCGCCAGCAATGCTGCCGAAGTGCGCCGGCATTTCATCATCTTTCTTGAACTCGAGCCAATACACGAGGCTGTCTTTGTTGCTCGTCAGGAGCAATCCCTCGAGCAGCTCGATGCCATCCAACCGGCGCAATGCCGCCGGGCCGAACTTCGCAGCAAACGTGTCGTAGCAGCGCCTGAGGGCAGGCTCGGGAAGAAGCGAGCCGTCTTCCATGCGCCGTGCATGCTGGCATTTTAACTCGTTGGCGATGGCCGGATCAAGGAGCATGGCGAGATGCTAACACGGCGGGGAGTGCAAAGAAAGCAAATTCTTCTTGCATTGGCGCAGGAAAAACGGCATGTACCCTCGCCCGTTCCGCATATGCAATAACGTCGCAACGTAACCACAGACCCATGCCTACCCTTGTCCTTTCACACCGCTACAGTTCCGACTCGAATGCGCTTTTCGCCGCCGCGCTGGCCTCCGGCTGGGATGTCGAACGGCTACATTCGTTTTTATGCCCGGAAGGTCTGGCCGCGCGCGACCCTGTATTTTACGGGGAAACGCTCTTGGCGGATGCGATTGCTGCGGAGCTTGGCATTGCCTTGCTCGAACCAACTGCGGATTGGCTCCCGCTGCTGCCAGCTCGATATCGCCTGCGCGACATACGGCTGATGACGCTTCAGGAAGCGGTAAAGTTGCCCGAGCGCGTTTTCGTCAAGCCCACGGACGAGAAATGGTTTCCGGCGCGCGTGTACGAAAATGGTGCAGCCATGGATCCCGATCCGCAGCTCGCGCCAGACCTTCCCGTGCTCGTAAGTGAGCCCGTGGTATTCGATATCGAATTCAGGTTTTTCGTCGTCGAGCGAACCATTGCTGCATTTTCGCCCTACATCCGCAATGGCGCAGTCGCACGAGACGCTGATGGCGACTGGGCGGCAGACGCAAACGAAATCGCTGCAGCCAAGCAATCGATGACTGCATTGCTCGCGGATCCGGAGGTCGAATTGCCCCCCGCCGTCGTCGTTGATGTCGGACACATGGTGGGGCGAGGGTGGGGGATTGTCGAGGCAAACCCGGCGTGGGCGTCGGGGCTCTGTGGAGCTGATCCTCGTGGCGTGCTTTCCGTCCTCCGTCGAGCAACCGTCATGCGTGATCAACTTGCGGCGGCGGATGCGAAATGGGTTCGATCGGTGGGCTGAAAATAATGCTTGATCCAAACCGAGCGTTCGTGGCAAGTATCCTCTGACCAGAATGCTTCATCCCGGAGCCCCCGGCACGATCCTCGCGCGCGGCGAAAATCGCAGCCCTCTTTGCATTTCGAGCACGCCACGCGGGCCAGCCGCACTCGCCCTCGAACACGATGAGCTACTCGACCGCGACAGCATCTTTCTGGAAGACGTCTACTTTCCGGACGCCGACGAATGCTCGGATCGGGCCGCCACGTTTCTCCGGACCAACCACCACGACGCCTTGCCGCGATACGTGGACGATTGGACCGCGCGGGATCGAACCATTCATCAATATTCAGCGAAAAGCGGTCTGGATGGCCCCATCCGCCATATCCTCACGCGCCGCACGGCCGGCATCAATGGCCATCGATACCTTCGGCAACATCGAATGCGAGGCGCTGGATTACCTCCCGCCCTCGCCCTACGTTTCGTCGAACGATTGGCGGACGCGTGCCGACTCGCTCATGCTGCCGGCGTCGTGCATGGGGGCATCTTGCTCGACACGGCCGTCCGCGTACGCCCGAGCGGGTTGCCCGTCCTCGAAAGCTGGGGCCACGGACGGCGTTGCGTTGGGAACGTCGGCTGCGATCACGAGCAGTTATGGTGGGGCGTTCAGGATGTGCTTGGAATCAAGCCGCCGAGCGGTTTGCCCGTGGGTGACGTGTTCGCGCTCGGCTCGATGCTTTCGCTGCTGATTACGGGCGCGCCTGCCTACGAGCGCGGCGAAAAGCGATTCGTGTATTGCGCGCCGTCGTCACGCGGGAAAACCTTTGCGTGGATCGACGACGTGGTGGGTCTCGCCTGCGATCCATTGCGAGGTTTTTCGCTGAGCGCTGGCGCGCTCCGGGACAAACTGGCGTCGCTGTTGTTGGAGCGTCGGCCGAAGCTCGAGCGAGTACGCGCCGATCTCGTCAATGCCGACCTGACCAGCTTTGCGGAGTTCATCGCGTCCGCTGGCGAGCCGAGCGCGGGTGAGCTTGCAGAAGACGTAAACAAGGCAATCTCCCGCGACGTGCTCGGCGCATTGCAAAACGAAAGGCTATTGCCCATTTTCACTGAGCTAACGCTTGCCGTTTGTCCGGAAGCACGGCCTCTCGTGCGAGATTTCGCGCTCGACCGGAGCAGATCGTCGTGGGGTCGCATGATGGCCCGCCGGCTGCTTGCGCTCATCGACGACGAACAAGCGCTCGATATCGCGATTGCCGCCAACGCGGAAGAGCCTGGCTCGTTGCCACAAGTTGGCTGGTCGATTCAGCCTCAGTTTGTTACGACAAACGGCGTGATTTGCAGGCATCCGTGGAGTTCGTTTTGCGGCGAGCCTCGGTTCGACGAACGCGGCGGGCTCAGGCGCGAGTGCCCCGCGTGCGAAAGCACTGTGGAAACCGCGCGCTCTTTCCTGGAGGAGCGAGTTCGACGAGCGTCCGCGTCGACCGCCCCGCTGACGGAATGGCCTCCGATAATGAAACTGACGCTCGATTCGGCCCAGGGGGCTACCGTTTGCGAGCTTATGCCCGGCCTTCCGAAACGTATCGGATCGGAGCCAAATGACACCTTGCATATCGAGGGGCTCGACCTAGCGGATCAAGCAGAGTTCGTCGCGCTCGACTCGTTTCGCCTCGCATTCGTGCTAGGCGTCACGACGTTCCAGGACGGGAGCGAACTTTCTACGGCCATTCTGGACACGAGACGAACTGGCGAGTCACGGCGTATTGGCTGCTTGCAGTTTACGGCCACGGCGCCTGGGAAGGCGACGGTGCGCGCCAATCCTGGCGTCGAGGCCACGTTGCGCGAGGATCGGGGCGTGCTACCCCAACTTCTCGTGCTCACGGAAAGCTGATTCAAGAATCAATGTAAACGCGACCCGTGGTCTGGTTTGATGTAGTCGAGCACCGCGTCGCCAATTTGAGAAGACCCGTCACGAGGTTACGACGTTCACAGCGGTAGCTCGCGTCTCGCGTCGTGATCGGTCATGACCGAAATGGTTTACCCTGCCAAACGTTTCGCATGCCCAAGAACCCGCGGCCCGTCCTTCGTACCCGTCGGCGTCGGCTGCCAGCCACGGGCCACTCGCGCATCGAGCAATTCGTCGGCTGTCGGCTGATGATCCCAGACGGCGACCGCCGTCAATCCACCGAGTCACGTGGTATCGTACACGAGCCACACACCGCTCGCATGTCGCATGACGACATCGTGCGTGTATTCGTCTTGCACAACGACGTCTTTTACAAGCTGCATCGGGTTCACACCGAGCCCCCAGCGCACGACGTCCTCGAGCGTCTTTTGCGACGCAATCAATGCCTCGATGCTCGCGCGCACGTCGTCTGCAACGCTCACGCGCCATTCGACTTCACGACGTTCGACAATGGGACAGCTCGACATCGCAGAAACCGTAGCACAGATCGAAGCATCGGCTACATGTTCGGCAAATTTCTTAAATGCCGCGGCTTTTCGGAATCGTCGACACGCGCCCTACGAAGACCAAGATCCAATGCAAATACCCCGCGGTCCCTCCGCTTTGACCAAGTCGAAACGAGAATTCAAGAGTTTTGATTGCATTTCGGAGCGGCATCATGCATACTCCGGGCCGCTCTATGACCATCGCCATCACTCGCGCCGTAAGTCCTTCGTTTGCCAACTGCGAACTCACGCATATCGACCGCGTTCCCATCGACATGGATCGCGCGATTGCGCAGCATCACGCATACGAAGAAACGCTCAGACGGCTGGGCGTTTCGGTCGTCTCATTGCCAGCGGAGCCGGATCTACCCGATTCGGTTTTCGTCGAGGACACCGCGGTGGTGCTCGACGAGATTGCCGTGATCACGCGTCCCGGCGCTGCTTCGCGTAGGCCGGAAGTGCCCAGCATCGCGCAAGCGCTCGCGCCGTATCGACAGCTCGCATGGATTGAAGAGCCCGCGACGATCGACGGTGGTGACGTGTTACGAATTGGTAAAACCATTTACGTTGGCCTATCGACACGCAGCGATGCGGTTGGCATTGAAGCGCTTGCGAATATCGTGAAGCCCTACGGGTACGTCGTACGCGGCGTGCCGCTTTCGGGATGCTTGCACCTCAAATCAGCCGCGACGTTGATTACGCCAGACATGCTCCTCATCAACCCGACGTGGGTCAGCCCTCAGGTATTCGGCGGCATTTCGTTTGTCTACGTCGACCCGGACGAACCATTTGGCGCGAATTCGGTGCGCATTGGCGACGCGGTCGTTTATCCGACTGCGTTTCCGCGGACGCTCGAGCGTATCGCGCGGTTGGTCGAGACCATCGAATGCGTGGACGTGTCGGAGTTGGCGAAGGCGGAGGGTGCGGTGACGTGTTGTTCGTTGGTGGTGGACTGAGGTACGCTCATGTCGCTGCTCGCTCCCGCGCAGTCACTCGACAAACCAACCGAGTGCCTTACGGGCCTCAGCCCTCCGCACCCAATTCCGATTACCGGCCATTCAGCAGCCAGGTGACCATCTGCCCCTTCCCCTTCATCTCGATCGGGCCCCTCTTCTCGAGACGGAATGGCTCATCTAGCCGTTGCCGGAACGAGCGTCGCGCCGATTGTCGTACGCGGTCGGCGCTCTCCGAATTCGAGCAGCGTGGCGCTGACGGCACGAAAGAGCGCACCATATGCCGCATCCTTTGCGAATGCGGCGAGCGGGTGCAATTCGGCCGAAAGCGTGAATACGACGTGAAAATGCTTCACGCCGAGCATCCGCTGCGATCCATTTTTCCCGCGCGAGCGCTTGACATTTAGGACAATGCTGACAATCGTTGCACAATCTGAGACAAACCCGTGCCGCGTTTGGTTTGCCCGTGCAGCGGACAAACCAATGTCAGGTCCAGGACGGGTCCTGGCGCGGTCCAGGGGCGCGCAGCCCTGGTCGGGTTTGGGGTGAAACCCCCAACAAGATTCGATGGCGCACCAGTGGACGTCAGCAGCGAGCGAGCGTCAGTCGAGACAACCGCCGCGAATCGGCTTCGTCCAGCTCAAGTGCAGCGCGGACAAACGCCACGAAAAGCTGATGTACGGGTCGCGTAGATTCAGCAAAGTTGTTGCGCTCCTGTAAAAGGGTCCTATACTCAGAGGGCGAAATCCGATTTGGATCGACCGTGCAAAATTCACATGGTTGAGCCTCGGTGATTTTGCGTCCGATTGCGAAGCGGGACTTCGCCGAACCTTGGATTGGATCACGCCTCGAGGCGATGTTCCACGAATGGAGCATGAAATGTCGTTTCTTGCATGGATCGTGCTGGGCTTGATTGCGGGTTTTCTCGGCAATAGGTTGGTCGGCGACCAAGGCGGAAGCATTCTCGGCGATATCGTCTTGGGTGTCGTCGGAGCCTTTATTGGTGGGCTCCTGTTCAACTTCTTTGGAGCAACCGGCGTCACCGGGCTGAACCTTTGGAGTGTGCTGGTCGCGTCTCTCGGCTCGGTGGTGACGCTTGTCATCTATTACGGCATTCGTCGTCGTCGGAACTAAGGGCTTCGTTCATTTCCGCGACGAACTGACTTCAATCCACGATCCGCCTCGCGCATACCCCACCGTCCACGGTGGGCCTTGCCTCGATAAACCAAAACCATCACCGGTCCGAAAATGCGCTCATCGTGGCGCATTTTTCAATAAAGCTGCGCGGTCGCGAGCCCAGCAATTCCATTCTATTCATTCTATTTTATTTATTCGTCCATTTTTATGGTTTGACTTGGCGCATTTGATGAATTTCACTCCGAATGGGTTTCCTTTTGGATCGACAGCCTTATCATGGAGCGATGCGAAATCTCATTATCATCACCGCAGGCTTCATGGGTATCATCATGGGTTGCAATACCGTCGCGGATGTCACCAACAAGCAGTCAGACGCTGTGAATGCGGCAGTTTCGGCCACGTGTGACCGCTATGAGGCGTGCCGCGAGATTGGTGCCGGCAAGTCGTACGAGACGAGCGCCGAATGCGAGAAAGATTCACAAGACTTTTGGAACGACCAGTGGACCGTCGCCAAGTGCGAAGGCAACATCAATGGGGATGCGTTGAACGTGTGCACCGACCGGATCTCGTCCACCGATTGCGATAGCTTCGTGGACAGACTCGCCACGGTATACGTCTCGTGCTCCTCCGACGACGTCTGCAAGTGAGTCCGCCCGGCGGGGAGAGCTGACCGCATTGCAATGGATCAAGACGCGTCGAGCTTGCCGGGCTGACGCATCAGACAGCGACGCTTGACGTTGCCTGTAGG
>CAZETM010000317.1:0-9950 GCA_964514885.1 uncultured Polyangium sp.
TGATTCCGGCCATCAAGCTCCTTCCGATCGTGCTCAACGCCGCGGGGATTACGGTTCTGGTTGGCTTAGGCGCGCATGTGCTGGTCATGGCGGGAACGTGAGTGAAAGATTGGGCGGACGAGGCGGAAAAGAAAGCGCGGTGTAGTGACGAATGGGAGAGAGCTCGCGATAAGTGCTGGGAAATGATTGAATCTGGCAACCCACCGCGGGGGGTCACAGGGGGCTATTTGGGTGTACAACAGTGCGCCAAGGGCCTCGTTTCGGAACCGTGCGGCGGTAACTTCATCGACTACGGCAATAAATAAAGCAGGCGACCCATGACCAGTGAACAAGTAGATTCCGAGATCAAAGCCATCAAACAACGTCTTTACGACAACGATTTGACGGCTGCCGCGGACGCGGAGCAGCTCGTGGAACGACATCCCGACCAGCCGAAGGTGTGGCAACTGGTGTCCTTCGCTCGAGGGAAAAACGATGATTACGCGGGCGCGTCTGCAGCCATGACGCGCATGATGGGCCTCGTGCCTCCAACGCCCGCGATGTTTTTCTTCCGCGGCCGATATGAGCTGGAGCAAGGCAACTTTCCACCGGCGTTCGCCGATTTCAGCAACGGAATCGTCCGCAGTGAGGAGCTGGGAGATCCATATTATCTCAGTGAGCTCATCTTTCACCGCGCAGAGGTACTCCTCGCGCTCGGCCGCAAGTCCGAAGCCCGAGCCGACTTGGCGAATTTGCCCGATGGGTATTCCTCCTGGACCACCACGCTGCGCTCGAAAGAGGAAATGCTCTCCGAATGCGATTAGCGAGCGGTGCACATTTCTGACTCGGGTCGAAATAGAGCAGGCAACGACACCGTGTACAATGCGTCGAAGGGGCCGAACTTGTATTTGATTGGTTAGGCAGCCGGGTCGCCGAGCAATTTGCGAATCTCCCGAAGACGCTCTCGGGCGACGGGATCCTCGGGCGGATCCATAAGCCGGAGATGATCGAACACCGTCATCCGATCGTTGTCCTCAACAGTTGGATCTGCGCCGTGTGCGAGCAGCAGCCGCACCATGTCGCCCTTTGCCGCCATCACGTTGACGAGGGCGAGGCTATCGAATGAATTGTCCAGGGCTTCGCCAGGAATGCGGAGCTGTTTGGCCAATTCGTCGACGAGACCGGGGACGGCTTCGACGAAATGCCGACCTTGGGGGAGTAAGCCTTCGAGGATCCCACGCCCCAGGTTAAAACCTGGGCTACAGGGTGCGGCTGTGAACGCCGGTCAAAGTTCTGAGACAGCCTCTTTCACCCTCCGACCTGGCTCGCAAGTGGTTCGAACCTCCCCGCAGCCCCGACGACCTGGCTCGCAAGTGGTTCGAACCTCCCCAAACCCCCTCCGACCTGGCTTTCTGTAGATTTGGTTACTCTCGAACGAGCAACAACCGACCGATATCGCGCTTGCCTGTGGCGCGTCATTCCTAACTTCGACACTGCGTGGTATTGAAGTGCAAGCGGCACGCAAAATCCTTCGAGCACGGGGAACTTTATGTGGAAACGAATCAGCCTTCTGACGACCGCCGTGGTCATCGCCTTCGGTTGTGTGGAAAATACAGGAACCTCGACGACATCTTCGTCCTCGTCCGGATCGAGCGGTCAAGCAGGCTCCGGGGGCGCAACACCCACCTGCGCCGACGTGCTTTGCTCGGGCGCCGGTGAGGTTTGTATCGATGGCGCATGCGTCGTCGATTGTCGTCGCGCGAGCGCCCAGCCCTGCGCGGCAGGCACCGTGTGCAACGTGTCGGGTCCGCAAATGGGGCAATGCATCGATCCCGCAGGCTTATGCATTACGACGTCCGAGCCCGAGCCATGTGGTGACAAAGTCTGCGGAGCAGGCTCAGCTTGCGACGGAAATGGACATTGTTATCCTCGAGTGCCCTGTGCAGACGTGGTTTGCGACGACAAAGGTTGTTGGGGCACGCTGTGCGCCTGCACGAGGGAAAAACCTTGCACGCCCGCACCAATCGGAGAACCTGGCCTGGCGGGCACACTGCATGACAATGCATTTCGCAGCGGCCTCGTGGATCTGGAATTCGCTCCCGATTGCAGCGCGTGGGGCGCGACACTCATTTCTGGGCCCGACTTCTTGCGCACGATTGGCACAGATGGAAAAGTGACCAGCTATCCGAGCATTTCCAATCTGAATATGGGCGAGGTCAGCATTCTGCAACAAATCGCCATTCCAAAGGCTGCGCCCGATACCATCCCCCAAACTGAAAAACCAATCGGACATCAATCCGGCACCGTCGAGCTGGAAGTGGCCGCGACGTATATTTGTTGCGCAAACTGCGGATGCCAGCTCGATTCCATTCCACAAGGCGCAATTCGCTTCGACGCGGCAACTGGTACCCTACCGCTCGTGATTCCTTCGCAGACTATTACGACAGGAATGGGACCCTTCGGCGGAGTGGTCATCGATACCGGGCCAGCAGGGTTGTCGCACGGAATGGACCGCGTCCTGTACGTCGGCAATATCAATGCCAATGGTGATTATCACCGCATCGATTTGATGACGCAACAGAAAAGCTTGGTGACGACCTTTGCTTCGCGCGTTTATGCTTCGACCCCATTCGATGCGATTACCATGCTCGTGGCGCTCGAAGGTGGAGAATTGCGGCTGCTGCGCATTACCGATGGAATGTCCACTCTTTGGGCCACCTCGGATCAGCCAGTCACCGGAATGGTACGGGACTTCTTCGACGGGCACGTATACGTCTCTCGACGCGATGGCAGCATTCTTCGATATTCAAGCAATGGCACGGGCGAGCCATTCCAAACCGTCCAGGGAGCATCGCGGATCTCCATTGCTGGAGATGGCTTCCTCTACGCGCTCGAGATTCCTCCCCCTTATGCCGACCACACGCCGACGGTCGTGCGTTTTCAGCTCCCCGATCAACGTTGATCACACCCGTCGCATCGACTCGTCTCGATCGTGAAGGTCGGCCCATCCTTTGACGCTGCACTTTGGCTCGAAAATGCTCCATAGGCGTTCGACACTCTGATATAGTGGCTGCGAGACGCCCCTGATCCACTTGGGCCAAGGAGCTGGAATGCGAGCTTCGGAAACAAGCGAACAACTCGTTCTCGCACGAACGCTGCGTCTCGATCACCGCGGCGCGCTCGCTCTTCTGCGTCGGATCGCAACGGATCGGAGCGTGATGCTGGAGCTCCGACGGCTGTACATGGAGGAGACCTCCCGCTCGTCGTGTCAAGGGATCCAAGACGACGTTGTGTTGTTGCAGCTCGCCGAACGCATTGGGCGCGGTGCGCTCTCGGTTTCCGCGTTCCAGCATCCAGAGCACCCTGGACCACCGGAGGGTGAGTCGTCGACGATCGCTCTGGTTGTTAATCAGGCTGCCGATGCGACACAGCAGGCGGCCAAGAAGCAGGAGGCGAAAGAGGAGCCGGCCGACGACATGCTCGCGTCAGTCGATCCTGCCAAGCAAGCCGCAGCGCTCGTGCAAGCAGCCGAGGAAGGCGTTCCATTCTGCGAGGAATGCGAAAAGAAGCGGAAGGCTCGGTCATGACCGACGTGAACGTCGAACGCCTACACGAAAAGCTCTTTCGGCGTCCCAAGACGGGCGAGCCGCAGGTGCGGACGAGTGTATTTGCGATTCTCGACGGCGCGCGCGACCGCAGGATTTCGAGGGCGCTGTCGGATACGGTGCTGCCTTTTCGGTGTCTGTTCACGGGCAAGCTCGATCCAGCGCTCGCAGCGGTCGCGCCACACCTGGTGGAATTCAAGGGGGGTTTTGACCTCCATCAATTGCTCCTCGACAAAGGCTGGGGCAATGCGTGGGGAATCTTCGCCGTGTCGTCTGCGCCATTGGAGGAATTGCGGCGGCATTTTCGACGGTTTTTGCGCGTCGAGGACGAGCGTGGCAAGCGTCTCTTTTTCCGATTCTATGATCCACGCGTGTTTCGGTTGTATCTGCCAACGTGCACTTCGGACGAGCTGGCCAAGGTATTCGGCCCCGTCACGCGGTACGTCATGGAAGGGGCGGATCCTGAACAAATGCTCGAGTTTTCCGTGCAGCGCGGCGCGCTCGTCACGAGGATTATCGACCTCCGCGACCAACGGGTAGTAACAGAGCCATGAGCACCGATATCTTTGAAAAAAGCAAAGTTACCGTCAGGGGTAAACTCGCGCAAGGAATAGCGCAGACCGACAAGGGCGAGTTCGTTTTCTACCACGACGACACTGAGAAAAAACGTGTGGCGGCCACGTTATCGCTCCAGCCACAGCAAGGTGGCGAAAAGTGGGCGGAAGCCGAATACGATGTACCCGACGTCCCGGACGACAAGGACAATTACAAGCTTCGCTGGGAGCTTGAAGCGGACTCGAAGGAAGTCACGCCGGGGACGGAGGATTGGGTGATCTGGCCGCTGAAGGGCAAGATCGACGCGGTTAAATTTGGGGATACGGGAAAAAAAGCGCCGGGCGCTGTGCTGCGCGTCATGCAAGACAGCAAGGCGACGCCGTGGACCAAGGCGATTGATTACGCGACGAAAGATCCTGGGGGCGATCTCGACGTCAACCTGGAAAAGGGGCATCCTTTCCGCGTCGAGGCGGTGCAGCCTTGGGAGATCAAAAAGGTCGAGCCATCGCCAGAGAAAGGCCGCAAGCGGAAGCTCGAGGTGGTGCGTCATTCTGTCGCGGTCTTCGTAGATCCATTGCCTGGACAAACGCCGACGAAGCAATACGTGAACGTCACGACGGCGAAGGACGGGCGCGATGGGCTGGGGAACGTCGTGAAGATCAAGGTAGGCATTCAAGGCGATCATCTGGTCCCGAACGGCGATAAGATTGGCAAAGCGGGCGTGTTCGTATTCGTGGAAGTGACGTATTCGGGCCCGAATGGCACGAAGAGCAAGCGCGACAAACCCAAGCCGGAGCTCAAGGCGGGGCTGGACGTGTCGAACCTCGTAGAGGTGACGGCGAAGGTGAAATTCACGGGCAAGGTGGAGCTGAAGGGCGCGGGCGGCACGGGCGAGTTCGAGATCGAACTCGGAATGGCTGGCGGAGATACGTGTACGGTGAAGATCGGCTGCACGAACCTATGCGACCAGGCGACGATGGAATTTGTGAATTGGAGAAAACTCACGTATGAGCTGCTCTTTCCGGATTTCATGGCGCAGGATCTCGAGGTGGTCAATGGGGGCGGACACGATATTCCTTTGGCGGTTCGAACGCCAGCGACGGGCTATTTGACGCCGACATTTGTCGAGTACGTTCGGCTTGCATCGAAGAGCCATGTTCCTGGGGGAGCGCTGAAGGGGAAGGTTTCCGCCGCGTTTTTGAACAGGAACGACCTGCGCGATCTCTATGTCATCTGCGACGGCTGGAAAGCTGAGATTCCGGATAACGAGTTCACGAAGACGGCGGACAAGACGTGCATGAAGATGCGATTCTGTGACGCCAATTATGGCGACGCCGCCGACGTGTTGCATGAGCCTGAGCTCACCGCCGTGACAACGACTCATGATGTCGGCTTGTGGCACCTCAAGCACAATCCAGACACGGGCGCTCCGACCCCGATCGTCGTTACGGGCCAGAAATGGAAGGTCGAGATCGACACCCCGGATAACTACAAAGTATTTACTGCGCTGGAGTGGGAGACCGAGAACGCACCGGATGCGACCAATGCCGTCGCCGGGACGATCAAGCTCGATGATGTGCTGCATACGCCGGTCTCCGTCGACATTGCATTCAAAGAGAAGACGCCAACGCTCACGTATACGACGAATGGGCAGCCCGATACGAATGGTGCAATCAACGGGAAGGTCATCCTCGAGGAGACGAACCAAGGTAGGACGATCACGATCGACTATGCCAAACCCGCCTTTTCACATTACGCTACCATCGTCGCGCCCTCCGAGGTGTTGAAGATTCAGCAATTCATTGCGGACATTCTTGGAGACAGCGGCCCTATCCTGGCCGCCGATTACGCCGTCAGTATCAAGATCGTCGCGGAGGTGGGCAACAAGCGGCGAACGGACCGTTACAACAATGTCAAGCAGGCGATCGACACGGCGTTCGGCAATGCGAAGAACGCGGCCAAGTGGTATGGCATGGTGCTTGAGCCGAGCGAGCAGACGAAGGTCGATAACTTCGTAAAGGCGCTGCTCGTGAACAATGTCGCACCGTTGCGGAAACAAGGAAACCGCATCAAGCTCAAGATGACGGGGACCGTGGACCGCACGGGAAGCCAAGAGCGCTTCGATGCCGTAAAGGCGCGGATCGTGCAGGCGTACAATGCCAACCGCGTGGAGATCTTTGTGCATCCCGGTCTCGACGACAACGGAAACGTGCTAGAGGGCAACCTTGATATCAATTGGTTGGTGCACGAAACGATCGACAAAGTAAAGATCACGCTACCGACGAGAGTCTCCGTGAATGACGCGCTTTTGCCGGGCGACATCGTTGGGGTACTCTCCCCGACGAAAGCGCCCGTGACGGTACGCTTCAATATGGTGCAAGCGACAGGGGCATACAATGGTGGCGCCGTTCGCGACAACCAGACGATGGTCCTTCGCTTGAACGATGTCACTGGATGCGCACAGACGGTGTGCCATGAGCTTGGCCATTCGATGGGGATGACGATTTCGGACACGATGACGTCGCCCAAATGGGAGAAGAAGCCTCCGCCCGGCACAGTGGCGAAACATGTCGACAATGGCGGCTCGTACTATGTGACGGCGGGCAACGCACTCGAAACGGGAGGGCGTCGCAAGAAACACACGGGCTGCCATTGCGCGGCGGGCCTGGAGTTGATCTACAATCAACCCGCGGCGGCCTGGAACAGCACGGGCAACTGCATCATGTGGGGCGCTGGGGCTCTCACGCGAACGGCCTTCTGCGCGACGTGCCTCGAGTACATCCGTGCACGGAACCTCAAGGACATCCAACGCACATGGGATGGTAAACCGGTGCTTACTGGGCGCAAAGATGAAGATTTTTGATCTGCGTCTTTGGCTGTTCGTCCTCTTTTGCCTATTCGCCAACGCGTGTACGGCACCGCGGACGCAAAACAAGGGAAGCGCGAACGAGACGATCGCTCCTTCCGCCTCGGCAACAGCGATGATCGCCGCGCCGACGAAGGAGAATGACCACGTAATAGGGAAGGCGGCGGCGATGGCAAAGGATCGGCTCGGGCTCGAAAGTAGCGAATACTGGACGAACCCCAAACGCACGGCGGACGAAGAGGTCGGCCGAATGCTCGACGAAGAGTTTTCCGGCATCGTGATCGGCGCCCCCACGAAGGTGCCGGTGGATCTCCAGCAGACCCTGCCGCTCGTGGCGATCCGCGCAGGCTCGTACAAAGAAACCTGGGAGGTCAATTTCGGGAGGCACGCCTTGTTCGCGGCGATGGACCTCGATATGAACGTGCTCTACTCGAATTGGGTCGTCGACCAAGAGGCGGAATTTCCGGAGCAGAACCCAAACGACGCCCCGAAAGGACGCACGGCCAGTGTTAAGGTGCTGGACGCGCGCGAGCCCCTCGGTTTGCCCTGGCACGAGGGGCGATACCTGCTCACCGTCATTATGCGTGAAAAGGCGTCGAATCGCGTCGACGTCGAGCTGGGGCGTGGTGCATACAAAGACGAAGAAGTGGAGAAATTCCTCGCCACCGAGCGGGCAAAGCTTGCGCCGCCCAAGGTGCATCCCCCCGAGACCGACACGCTTCCCACCTATCGCGTCATTGCGGGCTCGCCGAAGATTCCTGCCGAAGTGGGCATTGAGATGAGCGTCGAGCGAGTCGTCGTGCTTCGTGAGCATGAGCGATGGGTGCTGAAAGGTGCATTCCGATTGCCTGCATTGGCCCATGAAATCGTTCGGCCGCCGCCGAATCCGCCGGCGGAAAAGCCAAAAGGGCCCATTCCTACCGCAATCGTCGGCATTACGTTGCTCGCGACCGGATCCGAGCGGCCAGCACCGAATACGTTGAGGCTTGCGGTTCCGAGTTATGATCGCATCTATTCGACCGACAAGAATCCGATTGTGACCGGGCATTTCGCGATCAACCTGATGACCCGGCCCGAGATTCCTCGAATGCCGCAGACGGTATTCCTTTATGCGTTTTCCGGGCGCGTGCTCACGGGGCCTTTGACGACGGGACTCGTCCCAGAATCTCGGCTACCGCGCCGGGAGCGTTGAGGTGCGAAGATGCCGTTCGTGATTCGAGACGCTCAAATGGAGGTCCTTGCCGAACCCTTGCTCGAGGCATTCAGCGTGCGAATGATGCGCCACGTACGCCGAGTTTTTCCGCAAGCCACTTCGGTGATGACCGACGACGAGGTCCGGGGGCTCGTGCGAGACGGAATCGAGCGGTCGCGGGCTTATGGTATTCGGCGAGAGACGGACGTCGCGCTATTCATTGATTTGCTCCTCGGGATCGGGACTGATTTCGACGACCGCCCGGAGTGCGCTTGGATCCGCACGATTCTCGACAGGCGTGAGCAGTCTGGCATGCTGCGCATGCAACTCATTTACGACGAGTTACCGCAAAAAACGAGGTAAACGATGGCTCATTGGTCCGAAGAGGCGCACTCGGCCGCGCAAGAGGATACAAGGCAAGGTGATGCCGGTGGTGCGGTATTGCCATGCGCCGCGAAGTTGTGGCTCGTGGTCGCGAGCGTGGTGGAGCCTCCGCGTTGGGAGGCAAGCGCGGATGTCGTGCCGCCGCCGAAGTGGGAGACGGATTTTATCGTCGAAGAGCCGCCAGCGCCGACGACGGATGCCGACAGCGCCGAGCCGACTTGAATGGGGAGCATGGTTTAAGCGCTAGCCCCACCAAGCCTCAGCAAGCGACGCATCCTCCGTCGTATCGATCTCCATGTACCCCCCGTGCGTATCGACCCGGTGCATGGCTTCGCCTCGTTCGAGCATTCGCTGCATCAGATCGATCAAGTACGCCTTTTCAAACGTGCGCCCTTCGCGGAACTCGCCCTGTGGGAACGCGACCTTCGCTTCGTCATAGGCCTGGACAAACCTCGACGCACCCGCCGCCGACAGCTTCATCACCCCGATGAACTCGCCCGCCGCTCGCTCGGAGTCGATGCGCCTGGATAGCTCGACGATGCGACTGCCATCCGCGCGCATTTTTTCGGCATCGGTTTCGGGATGTTGCGAACGTCCGATGTAGCGCCTGCGCCAATCGGTGTCGCAAGCGAGCGTGATGTCGTGAGGAGCTTTGACCAGGTCGGCCACGATTTGCGGCCGGTAAACGATGTCCGCGTAGGTCGAGACAAACCCGTCATGCAGATGCTCGCGAGCGCAAAGCAACGACGCGAGAATGTTGTTGCGTTCCCAGTTCGTGTTCTCGACGTACGTGAGGTCGGGGTAACGCGAGCGGATGACGTCGGCTTTGTAGCCGCAGATGAAGATGATGTCCTTGGAGGTGAAACCACCGGCAGCGAGTGCTTCGAGCACGCTGTCGAGCATCGGTCGTCCCAGGATGGGGACGAGGGTCTTGGGGATTTCTTCGGTGAGGTGTTTGAGGCGGCTGCCGCGGCCTGCGCCGATGATGATGGCTTTCACAGGCGGGTCGTTAGCACGGCGCACAAAAAGCCGCGAGCGGCCGGATGAAGGACCGCTCGCTTGCGTGGTGATGGGTTTACTGGCTCAGGCCGGATCGCTTGCGCAAGCGATGAACGCCGTGCTGCAGGCGCCAGTCTGAACGCACATCTGGCACGCACCCGCCGTCGGATCCATTCCACCGCATGCCGTGGTGCTCGAACACTCGTTCGCACAGCCTTGGCTGCACGAGCAGGTTTGCAGGTCCATGAGCAACGTGGTCGAGGTGGTCATCTTGACCGCATCGTCAGGACAAATCGTCGACGGTACCGGAGGCATCGCGGCCAAGTTGGTCAGGTATTTCCCGCAGGATACGCACGGCGGCGGCATGTTG
>CAZETM010000318.1:0-9937 GCA_964514885.1 uncultured Polyangium sp.
CGCGTCCCCCATCTCGAATGGCCAACTCATACGGCCAAGCGTGTCGAGATCCACGAGGCAAAGCCCCACACCATCACGAAACAACAAATTCGATATTTTGAGGTCCCCATGCGCATGACGCTTGGGCAAACTCGACAGATCCGGCAATCCTTCGGCAGCCTTCCAAATGCGATCGGCCAGCGGCGCTACATCTTCGAATAAACGATGCCCAGAATGCTCGGATAGCGCCAAGCGAAGCACATCGAAATGGCGCCGAGTTTCGTGGACGCCCGCGCGTACGTGACGGTAATCGTATTCGAGGTCCGATACGGCCAGATGAAACGTGGCCACGAGCTTACCCGCCTCGAAGGCCATTTCGGGCGTTGCAATGCGATCGAATGCTTCACCATCGACGAACGTGAGCGCTCGCCATACGCCGCCCTCGCCATCGTCAACCCACAAATCCCCCGCATCCGTCCGGATGGGCCTAGGCGTAATCAAACCCTTCTTTTCGAGGTGCGCGGTCACCACATCGATATCTTCGTTAACGGCGGGGCCGAATACCGGATGCAATCGCTGGACAATGACCGGGCCCTTTCGCCCCTCGACTCGGAACGTGCGATTGATGAGCCCACCGCCCTGCACGACACACGGCTGTCCCTCGAGATCGCTCCAGCGCGACAGAACCAAGCCAGGAATGGGATCTTGCATGCTAAATATAAGATATTTTTAGAATTTCTAGCTCGAGCGCACCAGCCGGTCGCTGCACGACCACCACATCACCCACTTGTTTACCTAGTAGACTATGGCCCACAGGCGATCGCCAACTGATAGCGCCCGTTTTGCTATCCGCCTCGTCCTCGCCGACGATACGATATACGCTGCGACGTTCGTCTTCGTCGATGACCTCGACGGTTGCCCCGAAGAAAACCTTATCCCCTTTTTGCGTTTTCGGATCGACCATGACGGCGCTCTCGAGCCGTTTGGTCAAGTAACGCATGCGGCGGTCGATTTCCCGCAGTTTCTTTTTGCCGTAAATGTATTCGGCATTTTCGCTACGGTCACCCTGCGCAGCCGCATCGGCCACTTCCGTGACGATACGCGGGCGTTCGACGGACCTGAGCCGCCCAAGCTCCTCGGAAAGACGTCGTGCACCGTCCGGAGTAATGTAATTCGGATTCGCCATGATTGGAAATCGTTCGTCCCCGCTCGCTCAATGGCTCGCTCAATGCGACGGCTCTGGTGGTTTCCCACCTTTTTTCGCGATTGCCTTTTGAAAGGTTTCCTTGTCGATGGCTTTTTCCATCGCCACTTCGGGCGTAATCGTTCCTTTGTCCATGAGCCTTTCGAGGGCCATGTCCATCGTCTGCATACCACTCGATTGGCCCACCTGCATGATGTTCGGAATTTGATAGGTTTTTCCTTCGCGAATCATCGAAGCGAGCGCACTGTTGCCAATCAATATTTCGTGCGCAGCGACGCGCCCCTTGCCATCGGCCGTCTTCAGCAATTGCTGCGCCACGATGGCCACCAAGCTTTCCGAAAGCATCCCGCGCACCTGAGGCTGTTCGTCGGCTGGAAATGCATTGATGATTCGGTCGATCGTCGCCGCCGCACTGTTCGTATGCACGGTGCCGAATACGAGAATACCGAAGCTGGCAAGCTGCAGCGCTAGCTTCATCGTTTCATTCGTACGAAGCTCGCCAATGAGAATAACGTCGGCATTTTCACGCCCGGAGCTACGAATGGCCGTCGCGAACGACGAGGCGTGCGGCCCGACCTCACGATGTGTGACTTGCGATTTCTTGGGCTGATGCACGAACTCGACCGGATCCTCGATCGTGAGAATATGCGCTTCACGCGTCGAATTGATATGGTCGATCATCGCCGCCAACGTCGTCGACTTACCGCTACCGGTCGGCCCCGTCACGAGCAGCAGACCATTACGTCGATCCGACAACTTGCGCACGATAGGCGGCGCTCCAAGGTCATCCAACGTGAGGATTTTCGTCGGAATGATACGGAACACGGCTCCGAGACCTGCATGTTTGTATAGATAATTCGCGCGAAAACGCGCCTTGTCCCCGTATTGGTACGCAAAATCGAGGTCTAGCTCGCCCGTGATCTTCAAACGCTCCTCGGGCGACGTGATCTCGAACAGCAGGCTCTCCATTTCCTCGGTGTCGATCGGCTCGTCACGCAATGCAACCAGCTCGCCACGTTGACGAAGTAGTGGAGGGTATCCAATGCCGAGATGCAAATCGCTGGCCTTGCGGGCGAGCAATTGGTCGAAAAAAACGTCGATGCGTGCCATCAGGAGCCGCCCTTCTTACCAAAAAACGCACCCGCACGTCCCAGCAAACCTTTGGGCGCCGCCGCCGCATCAGGTGCCGGCGCCGCCGATTGCTCGGCTGGAGGCTTTACGCCATCGGGCAACACAACGGGCGCCGCGACCGGCCGCTTGCCAGCCAACGTTGCTTCGAGCTCTTCCGGACTGTCCGCCACGATCACCGCGTCTTCCGTCGCAACTTTGCCCGCACGTACCAAATCCCCCAATGAATCGTCCAGACGAATGATGCCAAATCCCTTGCCTCGCTGCTGCAAGCTGGGAATCTGAAACGTCTTGTTGTCGCGAATCAAATTCCACAATGGCACCGAACCGGGCAATAGCTCGACCGCTGCCACCATTCCCGGACCATCTTTGCGCGGCAATAGCCGCTGCGCCACGATGAGCCGCAAACCACCCGCCAGCGTAATGCGCACCTGCGCTTGATCGCCAGGCGGAAACAAATCAATCAATCGATCGATCGTTTTCGCCGCGCTCGGCGTATTCATCGTCCCCAGCACCAAGTGGCCCGTCTCGCTCGCCGACAGCGCCATACGCACGGTTTCCGTATCACGCAATTCACCCACGACGATGACGTCCGGATCTTCACGCAGCGATCCCTTCAGCGCCGCGGCAAAGGTCTTCGTATTCGTTCCGACTTCACGCTGGCTCATCATCGCTTTTTTGCGCGGATGAATGTATTCGATCGGATCTTCGACCGTAATCACGTGATGCGTCGTATTGGAATTGATGATATCGACGATCGCAGCCATCGTGGTGGTTTTTCCGTGCCCAGTCGGGCCGGTAATCACAATGAGTCCCTGATGGTGATGTGTGGCCTTCGCAATCGCCTCGGGCAAACCAAGGCCCGCCAACGTCGGAATTTCATTCACGATGATTCGAAACGACGCCTTGAGACCCGTGCGTTGACGAGTCACGTTCGCTCGTAGTCGACCAATGTTCGGCGCCTGAAGCGCAAAATCACACGAGCCATCATGTTCGAGCTGTGCGTGCAAACGGGCCGGGATTCGCGGCATCAGAATCCGCTCGAGCAGCTCCGCTTCAATCACGTCACCTCGAGGCAACAACCTTCCCGCGAGACGGAAAAGCGCCGGTCGCCCCGCAACCAAATGCAAATCGCTCGCTCCTTCACTGCGCGCGGCGAGAAGCACGTCGTCAATCGAATCCGCGACTTTGAATTCGACACGCACCGGAGCGAACGGCGCAGGCGCTGCAACCACTGGCGGACCATCCGTCGCAAGCCCCACGACGAACGGCGCGAGCGGAGCTGCAAGCGCTGAGGCCTGAGCTGCCGTCGGAGGCGGTGGAACCGACGGTTTCGACACCGCAGGAGCACGATCGAGATCAAGCTCGAACGTTTGAGCACCAAAGTCCAGAGCGTTGGCCGATGAGACTGGCGGCGATGAACTCGGTGCAGAAACCGGCGGCGATGATACGGGACCGGACGAAATCGGTGAAGCGCTCGAAGGGCCTCGCGAATCGTCGAACAACAGATCGACATCGAGCGCATCAGACGGCGCAGGTGCGATCGACACGGCCTTCGGTGCCGTAACCGCCGGCGGCGCCACATCCATGCGCGGCGGCGGCACCGAAGCCATGCCACTTCGCTGCGCTGCCTCCTGATTCATCCGCGTGAAACGAGCTTGCACATTGCCCTTGACGAGCACCGCGACAACCGCAATCGCTCCGACGTTCTCGACTCGACATCCCCACGAGAGCGGCTTGGGCCCAAGATTGTCCACGTGCCGAGAACCCCCGGCCACCATGAGCATCATCAAGATCTCGTCGTTCGAAAGAATCGTGCGATCGATGATCTCGTAAGCACCACCGACTTTCGCACATGGATTACGCGCGGTCGCAAGCGCGACTTCGCTAACGCCAGGACGAAGTAGATGATCGAGCAGATCTTTAATTTGAGCCATCGAGGTCGTGGGGGAAAGATGCCGAGGAACCGGCAAGTGTCATCGTACCGGAGAGCGCGGTCGGGAAGCAAGATCGGGCGTCAAAACCTGTCGGACAAACTTAAAGGTGGCCTTTCCAAACTCATTCGTGCAACCATGACGCCGAAAGAACAACGCAGACTCGTCACTATTCCACGGAACGCATGAACGTCGACATCCCTCGAGCCTGGCATCCGGCAATCGCGCAAGAGCTCGTCAAACCTTACTTCCCAAAGCTCGCTGCATTCGTCGACGAAGAACGTCGCTCGCGCGCGGTGTTTCCGCCGGAGGAAGACTTGTGGACGGCGTTTGCTCATACGCCGTTCGATGCGGTGCGCGTGGTGTGGCTAGGCCAAGATCCATATCCCACGGCAGGGCAAGCGCATGGGCTGTGTTTCTCGGTGCGGCCTGGGCAAAAAGCGCCGCAGTCGCTGGCAAACATGTTCCGCGAAGCAGCTACGGATGTGCCCGGCTTCGTGCGTCCTACAGACGGTTGTTTGAACGCGTGGGCGAAGCAAGGCGTGCTGCTGCTCAACACGATCCTGACAGTGCGCGAAGGTGAAGCAGGATCGCATCGCCGAAAGGGTTGGGAGACGTTCACGGACGCGGTGATCAAGACGCTGTCCGGTCGAGACAAACCCGTGGTGTTCGTGCTGCTCGGACTGCACGCGCAAAAAAAAGAGACACTGATCGATACGTCGAGGCACCCGATCATCAAAGCGACGCATCCGTCACCGCTATCGGCGAATCAAGGGTTCTTTGGAAGCAAACCGTTTTCGGCAGTAAATGCCGCGCTGGCGAGGCTCGGGGAGCCCGAAATCGATTGGCGACTTCCGTAAACGCTCAGAAACGAATCACCGGCGTCATCGCAAAGAATGTCGGCGTGAGCTGATCAGGTGCAATGTCACCCTTGTCCGGTGCTCGTTCCGATAATCCCACAATGGTCGCCGCTGTCCCACCCACGACGACCGCGCCAATGGTCGTCCAAAACCACCAACGTTTGTATACCGGCGGAGCGCCAAGAATGACGACAACCTTTCGATCTTCCCCCGCTTTCACGATTACGCTCGTTTCGTAATCGGCGTGCTCCGGATGGCGCGCGAGGATCTTGTGCGTGCCAGGATCCACGAGCGTTTCGAGTGGGGCTTGCCCCAATACACGACCATCGAGCTGCACCGATACATTCGTCTTTGGCGCCTGCACCACGAGCCGCCCGACCTTTTCTTTACTGGAAAGCTGCGCGTCGAGGACATACCCGCCGCCTCCAGGCAATTCCACGCTCGCTTGATAAGGGAAATACCCGTCCACTTCGATCGATACGCTAGCTTTGCCTGCTTTGAGCACCAAAGGTTTGTCCAAGGGCGTTTTTCCAGCCACGGCTTCACGGACGAAAATGCGCGCACCTGATACGTTCACCTTGATCGTGAGCTGCGAAAGCTTCTTTTGAATGCCCGCAATACGCTCCTGCAGGCCGGGGACCTTGGCCAATAGCTCAGGCGGAGCAGAGGTTCGGAATAACTCGAGCTTTTCGGCCGCCTCGGGCAAACGATCGAGCGCTTCGAGCGTGCGGCCCATATTGTACAACAGCGCCGGCTCGGGATTGAGCGTATATGCTTCGTTATACGCCGCGAGCGCATCGGCATAACGAAGCGAATCCATTGCACGGTCGCCTTCGAGCTTACGTTCCTTGGCGCGCGTGAGAATGGCCGGATCCGGTCCCGCAGGAGCAGGCGGGGGCGGTTCTTGCGCAATCGCTGGCGCAGCCGCAAGGCCGCCCAGAGCAATGACCAGGGTAAACAGTCCAATGTGTCGCGGATATGCGTGCATGGCGCAATCTCAAAGATGGGTGGGATCTTCGACCGGTTTGGGCGCGGGCGAAGGTGGCGGACGGGTGTCGATCGGTTTCGTGGTCGGAAGCGAAGGAGTCGATTTGATCTGCGGTGCTGCGGTTGGTTTGACCATGGGCGCCGCCGTAACGAGTGCCGGAGAGGTTTCGGTTGCCGCAGGCGCCGTAATCGGTGCGGCTGGAATCACCGCAATGGTAGGAGCCGCAGAAACGGGCGCAACTGGCGTGGTCGCAACGCCCGACGAAGACGAAGACGATACGCTCAAAGCGAGCGCGGCGAGCCCGATCCCCACGACCACCGTGGATATGCCGCCCGCTATCAAAGCCAAGCGCATCGTCCTTTTTTGCGCGTTCTGCGCGTTCTGCGCTCGAGCTTCGGGTGCGACGATATGCGGCACCGTCATGGCCGAAACGTGTTTCGAGCTGAATGGATTCAATGCGGCAACGAATGCTCCCACATCTTGAAATCGATCGTCGACGCGTTTTTCGAGCGCCTTCATGACCGCGGCAGAGAGTTTCGGGGGCAAGTCCGGACGCAGGTTGCGCAGGTCCTCGGGCGCGTCCGCAATGATTGCCGCCAGCGTCGCCGTCGCCGTCGCTGCCGAGAATGGCGCTCGCCCTCCCAATAGCTCGTACAATACGCAACCGAGCGACCAAATGTCCGCACGTCCATCGACATGTTTGGTCGAACGAACCTGCTCGGGAGACATGTATTGCGGAGTTCCAAATGCCGCCGATGTTGCGGTCTGCGATTGATCTTCTGGACCGGATATTTTTGAGATACCAAAATCGAGCACCTTGACGAGGCGTTTCGATCCTTCTTGGCATAAAAACAAATTCGCGGGTTTGATGTCCCGGTGGACAATGCCCATTTGATGAGCCTGCCCAATGGCTTCACAGGCCTGCAGAATGAATTCGACCGCCTCAGGATAAGGCAAAGGGCCTCGAGCAACCAGTTCCTGGCCAAGATCCCAACCCTGCAAAAGCTCCATGATCATCATGGGGCTGCCATCGGGAAGGTTATCGACATCGTACACGCGCACGACGTGAGGGCCTTGAATTCGAGCCGCCGCGCGCGCCTCGCGCTCGAATCGCGCCACGACATCGGGCATCGCTTTCGCGGACGGAAGCAACAGCTTAATGGCGACCGATTGGTCTGTGCGTTGATTCCGCGCCTGAAGCACGATGCCCATTCCGCCTGCACCCAGCACGGATTGAACTTGGTACTTACCGACGAGAATGCTGCCCGGTGCAGGCACCCCTTCGGAAGACGAATTCGCCAAAAGATCGGTCACGGTTTTACGTTCCGTAGACGAATTTTCACCGGCAAGCGCAAGAGCTGTCGAACGGGGGCAATTCGACGTCGAGGCTTTACTGACGTATCGCCGACGATGAGATATCCAGGCGAAATCCACCAATCTTCACTGACCAACGTCCCGCCGCTCATCGAGCCCGAGCCGGAGCTACTCGATCCGACAAGCAACATGCCGCCATCCGCCGTCGGAGCGAGGCCTCCACCGCCGCCCATTCCATTACTAGAGCTCGAACTGCTCGAACCCATCATTCCGCCCATTCCACCAGCGCCGCCCATTCCGCTGCTCGAACTGCTGCTCGAACCCATCATTCCGCCCATTCCACCAGCGCCGCCCATTCCGGTGCTAGAGCTGGAACTGCTGCTCGAACCCATCATTCCGCCCATTCCACCAGCGCCGCCCATTCCGTTGCTCGAACTGGAACTGCTGCTCGAACCCATAACGCCGCCCATTCCGCCAGCGCCGCCCATTCCACTGCTCGAACTGGAACTGCTGCTAGAACTCATGGCCCCGCCCATTCCGCCAGCGCCGCCCATTCCCGAGCTACCTGACCCGCCCTGACCGCTTCCGGAGCTGCTACTCGAAGCAACCGAGCCAATGTCTTCGCCCGGAAGCAGGCAACCGTCGGGATCTGCGCAGCTCTCGGGATCTTCGACCGTTGCAGGGGCGCAATCGTTTGGGGCAATGCAGGTGAATCCAGGCGTACACGGGGTGCCAATACAAACCGAGCGCATTTTTATAGGCAAAAACAACGGCGTGCGCGGAATGAAGTTCAGTGTGCGGCGAGCGATGATGCATCCCTTTCCACCGATCTTGTCATCCCAAAGGTCTTCGTTTTGGAGACAGTCGTCGCTGCTGTACCCCGCGCCAACTCCAGTCACGACGCGGACGAAGATCTTTTCTTCCTTGCTGTCTTTCGGAAGCAGCACGATCGCGCCGATACGACCGTCTTTGCAGTTCTCCGTCACGGTGCCAGGCGTCTCGCTTTCGGCGCTCGTGGTTCCCACGATGATGGCCGTCTCGGGCTTGGGCGTGCACGCGAGATCGGTGGTGATCTCGAGCGTGATTTGTGTCGGTTGCTGACACGCCGAAAAGACCACGGCAACGCTGGAAACGACGAAGAGCGCGCGAAGCGAACGAGGCAACTTCAAGCCCATGATGCCTATTGGACACGAAAGATAACGCGTCGTCAACAGGATGCTGATCCAGGATATCAGCGATAGACGTATCCTGGCGACGGGAACGATGCGTCGGACACTCGTCGCGCTTGACACAACGAGGCGACGGGGGGACAGTCCGGGGATGAATACGTTGCGACAGCTCGGGTTTCATCCATTGGTCGCGTTTGCGATGATTATCGTGGATGTGATGCTAACAGCGGCCGATCTGGCGACGCTCGCGACGGTATCCATTGCAGTCGCGGTGGTGCTGACGATCCCGTGTGTGCTGCTGCAGCGTTATCTCTACAAGGACGAATGGGGAGCGGCGATTGGGAAGGGGCTGATTGTGGGTATATTGACGGCGATACCGACGCCGCTTCCGTCGATCGTGACGGGCGCTGGGGGAGTTTTGGGCGCAATCGGGCTTCTGTCGGGGCGCAAAGAGCCACCACAATTGGGCGCGAGCACAGATACGAGCGGGCGGTAGGGGAAACGAGCGACGCTTTCGGCGCTTGCGCTCGTCCGTGCTCCCTCGGTTCAACCACGGACGCTTTCGTCCTGCTATCGGTACGTCGGAGCGTCGGTTGGTTTCCCATTCAGGCGCGAATAAGCGACTCATTCGTCGGACGAAGGTTCTCATTTCGACATTTGATCCACGTAGCGCATGAACTCGGGCGCTTCGCTGCTCTCGATCAGATACCGCAATGCACGAATGGTGATTTGTAGGGCGACGTATTCGACCGACGTCGACGCGTGACTTTGCGCAATTCGTTCGAGAATGGTGATGGCTTCGGCAGGTTCGGGGAAGGTCTCGACCTCGCTGGGTTCTACTTCGTCCTCGCTGGGTTCGTCTGTGTCTTCCGTGCTTAGTTCTGGCGCCTCTTCGATTACCAGCGATTTGGACTTGATGTATTCGGACAGAGTCATGTCGAGAACGTCGCGAATCAACTCCTGCTGCTCGGGTGCGCCGTGATTGCGTACTTCCGTCTGATAGGGATGGAGGTAATCGACAAACGCTTCCCGTCGGTTCATCCAATGGAACACGCGTGTTTGTACCGGCGTGCCTTCTAGCGCGGCGACATAGTCGCTGCCTGGGGGAGGTTGCGCTGAGATCAGGAAGTGAATCGCGTCAATACCAAGGTCAATGGCACCGTACTCCTGGGACGTATTGCTTTCTTGCGATCTGCGGGCGTAAATGCAATCGAAGAACGGTAGGTGGTTGAAGTTTGGCGGGGACTTGTAGTCGGCTGGAACTTCAAGATTTTCGGGGATGTCGGATATTGATGACATGAACCTGGGCTCCTTTGCGGAATGCATTCACGCGCCGAGGGGAATCAGGACCAATGCGCCTG
>CAZETM010000319.1:0-9931 GCA_964514885.1 uncultured Polyangium sp.
GCGGCCGAAATCGGGACGGACCTCCTCGTTCCGATCACGCGACTTCTTTATACCGTTGACAGCTCCGCCGAGTTGTTCATCCAGCCCCCGATCGCGATCATCCCGTTCGCGCGACTGGGCGTGTCGTTTTTTTGAAGATTTCATGAAGGGTCCGGGCGTGTACGAGCAATGACGCCGACGAGCCTATCCGATGTTGCGAACCATCCGTTGGATCCCATGGTTATTTCGGGGCGTTGCCGAAGGGGAACGTACAGAGGTGCTCGACGTGCCCTCCGTTCATGCCCAGCATGCCGATTTTGTCTGGGCGTCGCTCCAGCGGCTTGGTGTGCGTCGATCGGATCTTGCGGATGTCCACCAGGATGTCTTCGTGATCGTTCACCGGAAGCTATCCAGCTACGATGGCCGTGCGCCTCTGCGTTCGTGGCTTTTCGGGATATGTCGACGCAAAGCCGCGGCGTATCGACGACAGGCTTGGTTTCGACGGGAAGAACCGACCGATGCGATGGATGAATGGGCCGACGACACGGAAAGCTCCGACCCGGAGTCGAATATCGAAATGCGTCAAGCCCGCGCGATGCTCGACGCCATTCTCGACCGGTTGGACATAGACAAACGCGTTGTCTTCGTGATGTTCGAGCTGGAGGGGATGTCGTGCGAGGTCATTGCGGAGACGGTCGGCGTTCCTGTAGGTACGGTGTATTCGCGCCTTCATGCAGCGCGTAAATTCATGGAGAAGGCCATACCACGTGCAGCGGGCAAACGTTGGGAAGGAGGCACGCCGTGAACGAACCCCGAAGGTGGCTAGATGAAACGTCGGATGCGCCTCCCGCGGTACGCAAGCTGCTCGAAGCCGGGCGAACACCGAAACCCATGACACGACAGCAATGGGCGCGTTCGGTCGAGCACATCGAACGGCTGGAGGCTCGCGCGACGCTTCCGATGAAGCATTCGTTCGTCTTTCGATTCGGACCGGCATTCGCGATTGTGTTGCTCGCTGCGCTTGCCGCTGCAGCGGTTCCCGTCTTGTCGAAGCTCGTCTCGACGTGGCATTCAAATACGAAACGTTCAGCGGTTGAGCAAAAGGGACCTCGGGCTGAGAAACCCGCGGCACTGGCATTGCCGCAAGCATCGTCTCGTCCTGAAGAAACGATGGATGTGCCGCTTGTACAACCCGACGAAACCGTCGATCACGTGCCGGTGCCCGCAAAGCCGTCGACGAATACACCAGATGTAACGAACGCGCCGAAAACCGCGACGGAACCATTGCACGAGGAAGATTCGGTCGAGAGCACGCCGACGCCGACGGAAGAAACGCTGCTGGAAGAAGAGGTGCTGCTTTTGGATCAAGCGCGAGCGCTTCGGAATTCGAATCCGAATCGAGCATTGGAATTGCTCGACCAGCATGCTGGGCGTTTTCCGAGGGGAAGACTCGGATTCGATCGTGAGTTGCTTACGATCGAGGCACTTCGGCATGCGGGTCGAATGAATGAAGCGCGTTCGAGGGCGCAGGCGTTGCTCGATCGTGCGATCGGCAAGCCGCACGAGGAAAAGATGCGTCGTTTGGTGGAGAGTTTGCAATGAAACGAATTGTCTCGGGCATGGCCGTCATGGTTTGCATCGTTTTTCATGGTGCATGTGTGATCAGTGAAGAAATCGCGACGTCGCGCAAACCGGTGGATGTGGGCACGACGGGCGGCGTCCCTGTTGAACCTGCCGAGTATGCGTGGATCGCGACCGCATCGATGAACGAAGCGCGGCACGAGCATACGATGACCAGGCTTGCGGACGGTCGAATTCTCGTGGCGGGCGGATTTGGATTGGGTTCTCCGACCAATGCGTTGGCGACGACGGAGATTTGGGATCCATCGACCCAAACGTTTACAATGGCCGAGCCGATGAAGATTCCGCGAGCGCGACATACCGCGACGCTTCTGGAGGATGGCAGCGTGATCATCACCGGCGGATACGACGGCAAAATCGAGACACCATTGCTCGAGGAGCTATACGTTCCAAAAACGAATACCTGGCTCTCGGCTCCGACCGGCACGCCGCCGTTGATGGCGGTGGCGCGGATGTATCACGACGCCGTCAAACTCCCCAATGGCAACGTGCTCGTCGCGTCGGGTTGTTGCGACAAGGCGTATGGCACCGCCGGAGTGTACAATCCGCTGGCGGGGACGTTCAAGTCGACTCCACCATTGAGCATTTTGCACGCCGCGCCGACATTGACGCTGCTTCCGGACGATCGCGTCTTGCTCGTGGGCAATGCGAACCTCACGGTGACGGAATTGTACGACTTCCAGAATGGCACGTGGTCGACGAGCGGGAAGCTCAACACACCGCGGAATGCGCATTCCGCGACGTGGATGCCTGAACTGGGCAAGTTGGTCGTGGCGGGTGGTGATTCGTTGGCGACGAGGACGAATACGGTGGAATCGTATGACCCGACGACGGGGGCATGGACATCCGAAGCGCCATTGACGACGGCGAGCCGAGAACACACGGGCACACGAATCACGCTCGACGGCGAGGAGGACATCGTTTGGGTTGGCGGCACGGACGTTTCGGAGGCGTCGCTGGATCGGTGTGAACGATGGTCGGGAAAAACGTGTCCTGCGTTGAATGTGGCTCGGAGCCAGCACCGAGCGCTGGTGGTTTCGGTGGCGGGAGGGGAACGCGTGATGGTGACGGGGGGCAAGGGCGCAGATTTGCAGCCGACGAACAGTGTGGAGATGTTGTTCTTGGTCGGGGCGAATTAAATAACGAAATTCGGTGAAGGAAAAGGCGCTTGGGGCGCAATGAATATCCAGGAGACGACAATGAAACGTTCTTGGGTGTCCATTCGGCTGGTTTCGATCGTGGCTTTGGTCTGCGCCTCGGTGATGCCTGCTTGCGGCGATATTGACGAAAACAATCCGAGGAAGCCTGTTGGTGTCGGAGGAAGCGCGGGATCCGGCGGAAGCGCAGGATCTAGCGGTGAAGGAGGCCAAGGTGGAATCATGGACCTCGATGCGGACGGTGATGGAATCACCGCAATGGCGGGGGATTGTAACGATGCGGATCCCACGATCTATCCCGGCGCAGGCGAGACATGGTACGACGAAAAGGATTCCGATTGCGATGGCAACGACAACCCATTGGCCTGCGCGGTCGCTCCCCCAAGCGCACCGACGTCGCAGACGACGGGTTGCTCGGTCGACCTCGAGGCCAAGGTAACGCTTTGCGACGGCGACTGCGCGACCAAGACCCAAATCGTTCTGGAAATACTGAATCACGGAATCAACGACGGCCCTGCATCCTTGAACGTCACGATTCATGGAGTTTCGACCCAGGGCAAATACATCCCACTAGGCACGCAATTGGTGCAGGGGCCATTTCCGGCGGGTCAATCGAGCGAAGGCAAATTGCTCGACCTCATCAGCTTCAATGAGCTTTACGCGTATGCACAAATCGCGGTGACCCTCGACGATGACGGCTCGGGGCAAGGCGTGGTGGAAGAATGCGACGAGGGGAACAATCGCGGTTTTGGCTCGGTCGCACAGATTTCGTGCCCGTTGCCAAAGGCGTGCGAAGTGGCGCCGCCCGGGTTTCCGGTAGAGTCGGATCCGACGTGCTCGTACAAGCCGCCACCGGGAGCATTTGATGCCGTGGTGGAGTGGCAGAAGGAATTTCAACCTGGCTATGGTGGCGGCGTCATGTCGACTCCAGTGGTCGGCAATCTAAGTGATGATAATGGCGACAATAAAATCGACGCGCTCGACATCCCTGAGATCGTGGTCGTGGACCTTTCCGGCACCTTGCGCGCAATCTCGGGCAACGATGGCTCGCTCCTATGGTCACAACCGGGGATGTCGCCATCTTATGGCTGTTCGGCGATTGGCGATGTCGACGGCGATGGCAAACCTGAAGCCTTCTCGCTGGATACCGGTGGAAATCTTCGAGCTTTCAGCAATACGGGCGATTCCTTGTGGACATGCCATACCGGTGTAAATAGTCAATACGCATATCCGTCCATCGCCGACCGGGACGGCGACGGTAAAGCCGAAGTTCTCGTTGGCAACAAGATTTGCAACAGCACAGGGCAGATCGTGCAGGCCACGCAGCTTGCACATACCTACATATCGTTTTTCGCCGACGTCGATCAGGACGGGCTGATGGAGGTCGTGAGCGGTGCGGGCGTCAGTAATTTCGACGGCACCACGCGATGGACGGCGACGGGTGGCTACGGCGCAATCGGGAACTTCGACGCGGATCCGCAGCCCGAGCTTGTCGCATCATCAGGCGGGGCGGTACGCCTGCACGATCATGACGGGCAGTTGTTATGGACCACCTTCGTACCCCTCGGCGGCGGTCCGGGTGCTCCAACCATCGCCGACTTCGATGGAGACGGGCAACCCGAGATTGGTGTTGCAGGCGCATACAATTACATCGTGCTCGAAACCAATGGCACAATCAAGTGGCAACATTCCATTCAGGATGGTAGCAGCTCAATAACAGGCTCGTCGGTTTACGACTTCGATGGCGACGGGTCAGCCGAAGTCGTGTATGCGGACGAGCAGGCATTGTGGGTGCTCGCGGGCGCGTCGGGAGCCGTACTCCTCAAAGAAGACGGTCACATGAGTGGCACGTGGCTCGAATATCCGGTCATTGCCGATGTGGACCGGGACGGTCATGTGGAAATCGTCGTCGGTTCGAACTCGTATTTAAATGGAACCGGATGGAATGGCATTACCGTGCTGGGAGATCCGAGCAACCATTGGGTGACGGGCCGACCCGTCTGGAACCAGCACGCCTACCACATCACGAATGTCAATGACGACCTGTCCATCCCGAAAAACCAAATTCCGAACTGGATCGACGGGAACAACTCGTTTCGGCAAGGTGGCTTCGGCAAGAGCGGTACATTCGCGGCGCCCGATCTCGTGCCTACCGTGATCGCCGATTGCGACGAGGCTTGTGACACGTTATCTCGCGTCCTGTTTCAAGTGGAAAACCGCGGCGCCAATGTCGTCGGTGCAGGTTTACCGTGGACAGTTTACGGTGTCGCGGGCGACGGTACGCGTGCGAAACTCGCGGGCGGGGTTTTGCCCGATTCCATCGCTCCCGGGCTCGCGTCTGCGACCCAGGAAGTGCTCATCGACATGGCCATGGCCAATATGTATACGAGCATCGTGCTGGTGGCCGATGATGCAGGCAATGGTGAGGGGCTACAGAACGAATGCAACGAGCTCAACAACGAGGCCATCGTCCCTCCTTTGTGCTCGCGCTGAACGAAAGGCAAATAGCCAGCAGAATGGCGCGTTCACCTGCTCATGCGGCCGCCGAATGTCGAACTCGTCGCGGAGTGACGGACCCACACGCAGGTGAACGTGGCCATTGCCATCGGGCAACCCACCCGTGATACACACGAACCATGCCTTGCTCCGTCGATGAACCTCGCAATCGTTCGCGCTGGATGCTCTTCGGACTCGTGGACGACGTCGCCGACTTTGTTGCATGCACCGACGCCGGGGGCAAGGGCGAAGATTTGCAGCCGACGAACAGTGTGGAGATGTTGTTCGTGATGGGGCGAAGTAAATAACGAAATTCGGGTGAAGGAAAAGGCGCTTGGTGCGCAATGAATATCCAGGAGACGACAATGAAACGTTCTTGGGTGTCCGTTCGGTTGGTTTCGATCGTGTTGGCTGGTGTCGCGGTCGGTTGTGGGGATGTTGGTAACCCCAATACCCAATTGCCTGGCCAAACGGTTTCGAGTAGCAGCAGCACTGGCAGCAGCAGCGGCGGACAAACCGCTTCGAGTAGCAGCAGTAGCGGCGGCGGAGGAGGGCAAACCGCTTCCAGCAGCAGCGGCGGAGGCGCGGCGGGGGCTGGGGGCGAGGGCGGTATGGGTGGCGTTGGAGGCTTTGGCGGTAGCGCGAATAGCTCCTCCAGCGGGGGACAAACTGATGCATGCAAGTATGTTTGTGAGGCGGATCCAATAACGGGGGCAACCACTTGCAGCGGCCCCATCACAGTCACGTCTTTTCAATCTCCGATGATGACCGGGCAAATCGACATGACGGGTTTCAACGAGCTCGAAGTCCGCTTCGAGGTTTGCTCGCCGACCGGTTGGGCATTCCATCTTGGTGATTCTTCAGGGAATAACGGTTGGGGTGGCGACAATGGTAGTACCTCGAATGACGCCGAGATTCATCTGACGGGCACATCGTTGTTCGCTTACCGCAGTGATTCGTGCCCGGCAGACCTGCAACTCATCCAAGAGGTCCCCAATTTTGTGTCGGAATCCGGATGTTCGACGCGTACGCTGATATTGCGAGACGCAAACTTATATTCCATCGCGCCAACGGTCGACATCAGCTACCCGTGTCTGCTCCGTATTCATCCGCCCATTGATCAGGAAGCCGTTCCCGATGGGCAATGGTATTGGGGACTCAACCGTACGGTTGCAGATCCCAGTCGCAACGGCACGGGCACGGTCGCCGCATCTTTTTGCCTAAAGTAATCGGGCCGAAGGGCTACAACGTGGTTTCACGTCACCAATACCGCGGTCGAGCTTCCGCCATTGAGACCTCGCGTTGCATTACGAAGCCGGCCCCTGCCGGCCATGATCCAAGCACGCAGCCATGCGTCGACCTCCGGGCACGTCCAGTGACGGACCCACGCGCATGTGAACGTGGCCATTGCCATCGGGCGTGAAGAACAACGGCGAAGGCGACGTCGATTGCGGCGGAGGTGGGTGTCCTTTCAACAAGAAGTGCGCCAACGGTCGAACCTGCAACAGCCCCACCGATTGCCAAAGCGGCAAATGCGACATGAACGTCTGCATTCCTTGAATGCAGCGAGGCCATCAAGTTTGATTCGAAAGGTCCTGTTTGCCACGAGCGGCGACAGGCCTTTATCCTTGCATGGGCTCCGCCCCGTTTTTCTGCGCTTCGAGTTTCGCACGGTTTCTTCGCAAAGACACGAGTCGTTCCTCGTAATACTCGGCGGCGAACTCGGTGACCGAGGGTTCGGCACGTAATCGTTCTAGTTCGACAATGAGCGGGTCGAGCACCGCGAGGCCGATCTCGGTTTGCCCATGTTCGCGGCAACATATCGCGAATATGCCAGTTAGGAGGACTTGGCGCTCTATGCGATAGAAACCCAACTGTTGTAAATCGTTCCAGTACCGCCGGCACGTTTCGAAGGGCTGATCCATTTCCCTGGCCGCGACGAGAAGAAATGCAGCAATGATCCTTCGAACCTGCTGAGCATTCTCTTCGTTGTCGTCCCCGACGCGCGGTAAAAATTCCGTTTCGATCGCCTGGGCATCGGCGATGACAGTAGCGAAATCGACGTCGAGGTTCTTGATGTACTTCAGCGAGGCGACTCCAAGCGCTTTGTCGAACGCAAGCGAGACGTCTCTGGGCCATTTGTCGTACCCCATGAGCTCGGCGATGCCGCTGCCGTCGCTTTCAGATTCATCTTTCGGCTCATCGGTCATGATTCTCTCCATCGTGCCATGCTTCGCCTATCGATCTGGGGGCTGCCGAGCGTCCTGTGCCCTTGCCGTACCCTAATACCTGCATGATTCCCACCGCTGCGTAACTTTCACTGCCCAAGGCCATGCCTCATCGTTGACACAGGTCTGTCGACACGTTTCGCACAACGAGTGCCCAGGTTTGTCCACTTGACGATTCCCAAGCGGCGTGTCCATGCACTCCGAATACTTTTCGGCACACTCGTCCTTTGGCTTCTTCCTCGGCCTCACAATCGTTCCTACCACCGCGATGATGACCACGGTTACCTCGATGATCACGTCCACCCCGATCGCTTCCACGACAAACGGTCCGAGCAGCACCCACGGAGTCTCCGCATTCGAACTTCCCATCGGTCCACGTCGCTCTCGTTGCATCTGCTCGCCACCCGAGAATGGCCGCGACGAACGCAAACGAAGCGCGTGCTCCGGAATGGTCATCGCCGCGATGGCCTGCAACAAACAGATTTCCACCTGGTCGTCACGCAGAGTCGTATCCCGTAGTTTCACCTCCTGGATGCCGCCGCGCTCATTGGCCTTCGCGTCGATTTGTACCGCATGCGAACGTTCCGTCCATTGCCCGGCACGTTGGTCGATACATGCCTTCAACTGCCGACGCGTTGCCGCGGAAAGCTCCACTTCGTCACGTTGTACGGGCGCGGCATCAATGGCGCCTGTTTCCTGCGGCCGAGAGACCACCGTATAGTCCTCTTGCGCCCCACCACAACCAAACGACCCCACCGCCAGCAGCAGCCCCACCACCGCACCTGAAAACACCGTACGAAGTCGCATGAATCCCTCTTCGGTCAAGAGAAGACCATGCAGCGCCGTCGGCGGGCAAAAAACTCGGGGAGCGTGCGCGTGCCACGTCGATCCCCATCACCGCCAATCGATCGGATCAGCACCACCCACCACCGCCAATCGACTCGATCGCCGATCCTCGCCACCGCCAACGGACTCGATTGCCGATCCTCGCCACCGCTGATCGACCCAATCGCCGATCCTCGCCACCACTGATCGATTCGATCACCGATCCTGCTCACCGCCGATCGACTCGATTACCGCTCTTGTTCGTCGCCATCAAGCTCGGTTGGCGCACCTGCGTGGCACCGCAAAAATATTTCGCGCAACTCGGTGGCGACTTGCATCTGAATGAGCGTCAGCAGGGCAGGGGAAGCAGCGCGTACATGGCCTCCGCCTCGTCATTGTTTCGAGATATGCCTCAGTCGCGTCTCGATCTCCTCAATGAACGCCGACAGGCCATTCCCACTACCGCGCTTGCGTAGCTCGTCCAGGTTTATCTCGTCCCAACATTCCGCTTCGCGATCGAAGTCTGCGCCGAGCAGATATTCGCGAACACGTTTGGGACTTTTCTTTGCGGTCTTGTCCTTCGCGTCCAATTGCTCGGACGACATCCGCGGATCAAATCCAAGATCTGTCCGCAATTTTGACAGAGCTTGCTGCTCCGCTTTGTTCTTCGATTCGAATGCCGCAATCACCCAGCATTCGCTCATCGTATGAGCGACACCGACCACAACCTCGAACGGCCACGCGCCATCATTTCGAGCTTGTTCCAGTCCACTGCGACGTTCGTCCGGCTTGCCATCGCTGTCACGTAACAGAATGACCGCTGCGGGTTGGGAATCTTTGGCCACGAAACCACGCAATGCGATGACGGCCCGCCGAGCATCCTCGATCCCCGGTTCACCACGGAAATGACCATGCCACCGAGGAAATCGCTTAGCACCAACGTCCTCGCCCACACGCAGCCATTGGCTGTATCCTGTTCCGACAACGATTCCGCAGAATGAGCAACCCCCGTCGCCCAAAAGCTTCCCTGTCAAAGATTCAACCGTCCGAGCATCCGACGGTCCTTCGACAATCAAGCCCACCGTAATCGAACGCTTCGTCATGACGACTGCTGCGCGTCTGCTCGCGTGATCACCCAGTCTTCACCAACGAAACTCCATAATTCGCCAGCGCTCGTCGTGCCTTTCCAGCGCTCGAAATCAGGATGCGCGGTGAGCGGAGCACACACAGTCGAACCATCGGAGCGCAATGCCGTAACGAGCACTTCGTGCGGCTCGAAATGGTCGAGCAAGTAGGGTGAATGGCTGGTGGCAATGATTTGCAGATCGGGATCCATTGCCAATACTTTGCGAAGTTGCGCAACGAGCTCGCCTTGGGCTCGAGGATGTAATGCTTTGTCGATATCGTCGAGCAAAAGCAACCGCGGGCGCGGTGATGTCCACAATGCGGTCAATAATCCAATAGCAAGCAGCGTTCCTTCGCTAGAAAGCGGGGCCGGGATATTTGGCGCTCCCTTGAAATCGAGCACGATTTGTTGTCCCCAAATGGGCCGCTCGACCTCGTGGACGATGGGCTTGTCATCAATGCGAATCTCTTGCGTTTCGC
>CAZETM010000320.1:0-9930 GCA_964514885.1 uncultured Polyangium sp.
CTATTTCGGCTCGTCGTCGTTCGTCGCAATGCGAAAACCCGGATCCTGTTTCGTCGGACCCTTGGGTTTTTCCCCAGGCGCATAACGCGGAGGATCGTCCTCGCGGGGTTTGCCTTGATCGTCCTTCTTGTCCTTGTCTTTCTGACCGAAAAACAACTCCGTCCCGACACGACTCACCACGTTATTGGCCGCCCGATAAAGCTCGCGACCCGCAACGTCGAGCTGCTTGCCCACGTCACTCTTGTCGAGCCCCTTCTTGAAGCCCCCAGCAGCCTCGGTTGCCGCACGGAACAGCAGTCCCACTCCTTGCACGAAGTGCTGCTTCGCCCGCTCGGTCTCACCCGTCTCGTCGTCCCGATCGTCGCGCGTTCCCATAACCCCGAGTGTATGCGACTGCGGTCGCAAACTCGCAAGGGTTACGCACGAGCTATGCCGCGTGTTGCGTCTTCGAGCTGGGGCCTCGCGAGCCGCTACCGTGCACGGTGACGCGATTTCTGCCCGACCGCTTCGACACGTAAAGCGCTTCGTCGGCCGCTTTGAACAATTCTTCCCACGTCTCGCCCGCTTCAGCGAACGTCGCGACACCAATCGAGCACGTCACGCGAATCGCCACCGGCTGACCATCGGGGCCGACCTTGGGCGCGTGGAACGTCGTCTTTGCAAGCTCCACACGCACGCGCTCGGCAAGCAGCTCCGCTCCACGCGAATCCGTCTCTTCGCAAATCACCACGAACTCTTCGCCACCAAACCGAGCAATCGCGTCCGTTGCGCGTCGCTCGCGGCGCAGGATTGCGCCAAGGCCCTTGATGACCACGTCGCCCGCATCGTGACCGTGCGTGTCGTTGACCTTCTTGAAATGATCGATGTCCGTCACGAGCACGCTGAGCTTGCGACCAAATCGCTTCGCTGCCTTGGTCTTCTGATCGGCCACTTCAAGCATCGCACGCTTGTTCAAAAGCCCCGTGAGGCCATCGAGCGTGGCGAGCTCTTCGAGGCGCTGCATCATGCGCGCGTTGGCCAGCGACACCGCCACGTGACTCGCGAGCACTTCGAGCATGCTTCGCGCAGCATCACCGAATGCGCGTTGCCTTTGCGACCCGAGCACCAACGTACCAAGCGGTTTGTCGTGTACGAGCATCGGCAACACGATGATCGAGGGCATGGGCGGCGGTGTGATGTTTCGCGTGAACACGACCTGATGCTTCTCGTCGTATTCGCCGCGATACGGAAGCGGATGCTTGTTCTCGAGCGCCATCGCCACGAGGCCGGTGTTCGTCCGGAAAGACTGACCGACCATGCCAGGCTCTTCACCACCACTCACGGCACGAATCTCGTGTGTCTTGCGCGCTTCGTCATAAAGCGTGACGGCTGCGAAATCGACGCTCGTGATTTCTCGTGCGCTGCGCAGACCTGCCTCGACCACGTCCGCTTCGGTGATCGCCGCATTCAACTGCTCGACTGCGCGATACAGTTTGCCCTGCTCTCCCTTGGCCCGTTCTAGTTGGACAAACACGCGCTCGTTTTCAATCGCGCGCACCGCATAACGACACGCCTCGGCCGCAAGCTCTTCCTCACGCGCCCCAAACGGTTCGTCCGATTTACGATCGATGACGAGCACACCGCGGAGCTTCCCATGTTCGAACACGGGCAAAGCGAGTACCGAGCGCACGGGGCATGGACCGATGTAATACGGCAGCTTGTAGCTGGGCTTGAGCTTGTTCAGAACGACGGTCGACTTCTGAGTAATTGCTGCACCAAAGATTCCATCGCCAACGAGGAACGGTCCTTCGGCAATGTTGGGATCGTCCGTCGACAGCTCGCTGATGCGTAGGTGCGTACCGGCATCGTTTTGCCAAAGCAGCACTGCGGTGTGCAGGTCCGTCGCTTGTCGCAACAAACGGAGCGCAAAGAGCACGGACTGATGAATTTCTTCCACGCCCGAACGAACTAGCTTTTCGTCTTCGTTCGGACGAGCGATCGCGCGGGCATTTGCCGGCGTTTGCAAGCGATAACTACGCGCATCGTCACGCAGTTTGTCGACCTCGACCTTCACGCGAGATTCGAGCGCACGTCGCACGCGGCCGATCTCACCACGCAGCACGAGCGCGTTGAGACACGCGAACACGGTCATGAAACCGCCCGCGTACATGAAGCGAGTCACGCCACCGGAGCGAACTCCGAAGCGGCGCAACGCAAGGTCGAGACACAGTGCAAAGAGCACGCTGACGACCGCTGCTGCAGGTCGAGCGAATGCGCTCACGAGGCCGACGCACACGTAGACGAGCGGATAGAGCGCACCGTCGAGCACTCCATCGCCACGCGTCACGATCGCGTAGATGAGCACGACGAACAGCATGCTCACTTCGAGGTCGAGTCTGAACGTGCCTTCGATCGCCTTCGATCGCTCGGACGCACGCAGGTAGAGCAGCGCAAAAAGCAGCGCGCCCGCGGCCGCCTCGCACCACAAAGGCACGGAGGCCGCCGTCGACGAGACGACGAATACGGCGAGCGCAAACGCCACTCCGGAAGGGAGCGTCACGCGACCAAGTCGAATCAGGGAGAGCACGAACGGGCCCATGCTTGCTTCTATCGCCGGTATCAGAAGCCCTCGCGCATGGCCCAGTTCTTGGACATCCGGGATAAGCTCCATCGGTGCGACCCGGCATCAGGCTGCAGCTTCTCATCGCCTTGGCCACGCTTCTCGTGCTGGCGTTCCTGCCTTTGTTTTTCGCCGTCGTGAGTCTTACGCGCGCGAGCATGGCGGGCGTCATTCCGAGCGCTCCGCTGATTCGTTTGCTCGCGCTCTACATGGGCATCTTCGCGCTCGGACTGCTCGTCTTCATGTACATCGCGATGACGCGCCTCGTGGTCGATCCCGTCGAGCGACTACAGCGTGCCGCAGCACGCGTTGCTGAAGGTGCTCGGTATCTCGAAGTGCCACGAACCGGAGCACGCGAGCTGTCGGACCTCGCGTTAAGTTTGTCCCGGATGACCGAGCGCTTGCGAGCCGACGAGGAAAATCTGCGCACGAAAATCGTCGAAGCGACGCAGTACGCAAAGCAGCTCGAACAGGCACAAGCACGCCTCGTGCGCTCGGAACGTCTCGCCTCCGTCGGTCGTCTCGCAGCCGGCCTCGCGCACGAGATTGGCAATCCGATCGCCGCCCTGCTCGGCTTCGAAGAGATCTTGCTCGCCGGTGGTCTCGATGAAGCCGACCAGCGCGATTTCCTCACGCGCATGAAACGCGAGACCGAGCGGATTCATCGCATCCTGAGGGACTTGCTCGACTTCGCACGTCCAGCCACCGTCGAAGTAGGTGCCGCTGACTCGCCAGGCTCGATTCAACAAGCGATCGAGACGGCGCGCGCATTACTGGGACCACAAAAGGCTTTGCGCGATGTGGAGATTCACCTCGACGTCGACAGCAACTTGCCGCTCGTCACGCTCTCCGACGAACACCTCGTGCAAGTGCTGCTCAACTTGATCCTCAACGCGGCCGATGCCGTTCCACGACAAACTGGGCGCATCGATGTTCGTGCCTCGCGTACGTCGGTCGGCGTGCGCGTGGAGGTCGAAGACAACGGGGCTGGAGTGGCGCCGGAAATTCGCGATCGTCTCTTCGAACCGTTCACGACCACGAAAGAAATTGGCAAAGGCACGGGCCTCGGGCTCGCGGTTTGTCGGGGCTTACTCGAAGGCGCGGGAGGAACGATTGCCTCCGAAGAAGGCGGCGTCGGTGCGCGGTTTGTCTTTACTCTTCCGGCGGCAACATCAACGACGTAACGGTCACGCCGACAAGGTTTTTCCGGTCCATCGCTTCGAGAATTCTTGGCAACGCCTCGATGCTCGCAGGCGTCCGATCATCATGTTCGGCCGCATCGTGAAGCAGCACGATCGCTCCATCCTCGAGCTGCGGAACGACACGTCGAGCCACGCGATCCGCAGTGGCTGATGCGACGCCATCGAGAGCACGCACGGACCACCCCACGACGGTCAAATCGAGCTCGTCGACGACTTTGGCGATACGCGGGTTGGTGTGCCCAATCGGCGGACGAAACAGGGCTGGACGCGAGCCGGTGATCTTCTCGAGCGTGACCAGAGACCGCTCGATGTCTGCTTGCACGGCGGCTTTGGAGAGCAGCGAAAACGCACGGCTATGAGCGTAGCTGTGCGAGCCCAGGACATGACCACGCGCCACGATGTCCCGCACGATGTTCGGATGCGCTTCGGCCTTGTGTCCGATGACGAAGAACGTTGCCTTCACTCCGGCGCGGTCGAGCAGATCGAGCACTTGCGGCGTGTGGACGGGACATGGGCCATCGTCGAACGTCAGCGCAACGCCTCGCGCGTCATCTGCTCCGCGACAAACCGCATCGACGAACATACGCAGGCGTAGGAAAAACACGCCGAGCAGCATCAGCGTGACGTACGCGACGAGCGCCGTGATCGAGATCCACGTCGGCACCGGACCGATCAGGAGCGAGCGCCCGACGAGCGCGAGAGAACCGATGGTGGCCGCGAAAAACAGGATCCGCGCGAACGGCACGGCTTACTTTTTCGCCTTTTTCTCGTTTGCCGAGAGGTTTTCTTCATCGCCGAGATCGAGGTCTTCTTCGGCGGCTGGTGCAGCGATCCGTTTGCCTGTTTTTCCTGAAGAACTCGCCTGTTCTTCCGGTCGTTTGTCCGAGCTTTCCGGTTCGGGCGTGTTGTCGGCGTCGTAGAAACCACCGAGAACCGCGGCGAGCACGGCCAGGGACGTCATCGAGAACTGCCCCAAGCTCACGGATCCGCCGGCTTCAGCGATCTGTTTGGACGCACCGAGCGCATCCGGCAGCGCGGGCATCAAGGGCATCGTGAGCCATTTGCGCGCGACAAACATCAGACCTGCGCCGAGGAGCGCTCCGACGAACGCCTTCATGCCGGCTTCGACTTTCGCGTCTTTCGCCCAGATGGGTTTTCCGGCCACCAAACCGATCACAACTCCCGTTATTGCGGCGGCCAAATACGCCAGGATTGCGGGCGGTACGGCAAACCCGAGCTTGAGCAGCCCGAAGCCGACGAGCCCGCCGACGACGAGCCCTTTTAAGATCCCGACGATCAGGCGTGCAAACATCGTTCTGATTCTTGGCACGGCAGCGCATGCCGTTCAACATGCGCGCCGCGCGTGAACTTCATCAGCATCGAGTACGCAGTCTTTTTCGCAGTCGTGTTCGTCGGGTCATGGGCTCTTGCGACGCTCCGGCCGTCGTTTGCCACTGCGGGCGGACGCTTGCTCCCCTCGTGGCCGCGTATCGTCTTTCTGCTGGTGCTGAGTTACGGCTTTTATGCCGCGTGGAACTGGCGCTACCTGCCGCTCATCTTCGGCTCTTCGACGGTCGATTTCTTTTTGGCTCGTACGATTGCCAAACAAGAAAATCCCGCGCGGCGCAAACTTTTGCTCGCGATCACGGTCGTTCTCAACCTGGGTTTTCTAGGGTTTTTCAAGTACTGGAACTTCGCCCTCGAGAACGTGCAGGTCGTTTCGTCCTGGGCGAACGGCGCGCCTGTCGGGACAAACGATGCGCTTCGCGTGCTGCTTCCGCCGGTCGGGATCTCGTTCTTCACGTTCGAGTCGATGAGCTACGTGATCGACGTCTACCGCGGCGACTTGCCCGCTCATCGGAGCTACCTGCGGTATCTGCTTTTCGTCGCGTTCTTCCCGCATTTGGTTGCAGGTCCAATCGTTCGTCCGCGCGACTTGCTTCCGCAGTTCGAACGCGGCGCGTCGCTCACGCGTGAAGACGGTGCCGAGGGCATGTTTCTCATCGCGGTGGGGCTGCTCAAGAAGGTCGTTTTCGCCGATCAACTAGCGATTCATTTGGTCGATCGCGTGTTCGGTAGTCCGGAGAATTATTCCGCGCTCGAAGTACTTGCCGGCGTCTACGCGTACGCGGTGCAGATCTATTGCGACTTCTCGGGGTACACGGACATCGCGATCGGCTCCGCGCTCTTGCTCGGCGTGCGGTTTCCGCCGAACTTCGACGCGCCGTACATCGCGACAAACCTCGCTGATTTTTGGCGTCGTTGGCACATCTCGCTTTCGACGTGGCTACGCGACTACCTCTACATTCCGCTCGGTGGCAATCGCGGCTCGAGCCTGCTCACGTACCGCAACTTGATGCTCACGATGCTCCTTGGAGGCCTCTGGCATGGAGCGTCGTGGACGTTCGTGTTCTGGGGTTTCTTGCATGGAGCTGGCCTGTCCGTGACGCGTTTCGTCGAGCGTCGTAACGGCGGCAAGGACGGCAAGGACGCGAAAAGACCGTTGTTTCCTGCGGCAGTCAGCGTTTTTCTCACGTTCAATTACGTGTGCCTCGCGTGGGTATTCTTTCGAGCACCAACGTTCGGGGTTGCCTTGCGTGTGCTTCGTCAGATCACGACGCTCACGACGTTTCATCCGAACTTGCCGCCCATCGTCGCGGGTTTGCTCGTGTTGGCGCTCGCCGTGCACTTCACACCCAAAGCCATTTACGATGCGGCACGCGCTCGTTTTTCAACGATGCCTGCGCCTACTCAAGGGCTCGTGCTCTTCTTCGTGGCGGTGGTCCTTCACGAAGCAGCCGGTGTAAATGCCGTGCCGTTCGTGTACTTCCAGTTCTGAACCATGCGCGACAAACTCGTTCTAGCCGGCCTCTTCGCTTTGATGCTCTGCGCTTGTTCCACAGCGCGAAACGCAGCAGAGCCGCTGGTACGCGTGCATGCCGCCGACGATCTGGACTGCGCGCAGAGCGAGATTCGCATCAGCGAGGAATGGGGCAACCGATACAAGGCCGTCGGATGTGGCAGAAAAGCGTACTATCGAACGGTCTGTGACGGCTTGCAGTGCGCTGTGCACGGCGACAAGGACCCGATGGTTCCTTGGAAAGACCGACCGGATCAACTCGATCCCACGGCAAGGTGAGACAGGACGAGCGCATGAGCGAAGAGCAGGAACGAGCCAGTGACGAGGCGTCTTCGAAGAAGGCGAACGACGGCGCTGGTCCGCGAAAGAAGCGCAAAAAGAAGGCTAAAGCGAACGTGCGCGAAGGCGTGCCCTCGTTTGCGCAGAAGTACCCGCGGCACGAAGAACTCGATGCGCTGCTCGATGCGTTCGAAAAGGGCAACTACGCGCGCGTGCGTGAAGGCGCGCAGAAACTTATTTTGACCACCAAGGAACCTGCCGTGCGTCGCGCGGCCGAGGATCTATCGAGCAGGCTCGAACCCGATCCGCTTGCGCGTTACATGCTCGGCGCAGCGTCGCTGCTGCTGGTGTTCTTTTCGATCTGGTACTTCACACATCGGCTTTCGCCGTGAACGCGGCGAGGGTTTGTCCGGTCCTTTTTTTTGCGTTTGCGTTTGCGTTTGCGCTCGCTGCTTGCGGACCTACGGCTTCGTCATCGTCGTCGGTGAATGCGCCGGTCGACACGCCTGTAGCAGCTTCGTCGGGCTTGCCGATCGAACGGTATTTCCCGCTCGTTCACGATCATTCGTGGACCTACGACACGCTGAGTGACGACGGACGTCGCAGCTCGATCATCGTGCGTGCACGTCGCACGAGCCCTACGCAAGGAGAGCTTCGCACGCCTGGTGGAACGAGGTTTTTCTCGTACACACCCGAAGGAATCGGCCTTGTAGACAGCGCGGTTTACATCTTGAAGATGCCGCTTGCCGTAGGAACGACGTGGCGAGGCGAGCATGGTGGAATTTCGCGCATCGAGTCCGTAGGCACATCGGTCGCCACGTCTGCGGGACAATTTTCGGATTGTATGGTCACGATCGAGGAGCGCGGTGGTGATGTACGGGCCACATACACCACGACATTTTGTCCTGACGTGGGCATCGTTTTGCTCGAAGTCGACGCGGGAATTCAGAGCGAACGCGCGGAGCTTCGGAGTTACGGACCGCCGGTGTTCATCGGTCCACCGGGCACGTCGATGAGCGCACCGTAATCGCAGAACAAACGTTACGAAACGACGCACTCGTCATCGCGCGCTTAGGCTTCCGTTTTCATGTGTGGTCAGTAGACTGCGTTCGCGCATGCGTAACTACTGGGACTACATCAAGACCGAGCAGCTCTTGGGTTTACAAGGCGGCTTTGACAACAACGAAGATCCGCTTGCGAACGACGAGGTGGTGTTCATCGTCGTTCATCAGATCTACGAGCTTTGGTTCAAGCTCATCCTGCGAGAGCTCGAAACCGCGCGGAACATGTTCCGGCAAAACCCAGTGCCCGACATTCAGCTCGCGAATGCAGCGCGGTCGCTTCGACGTGTCGTGTCGCTTTTCGAGCAAGCGATTCCGCATTTTCGAGTGATGGAAACGTTGACCACGCGGGACTATTTGGAGTTTCGCGATCGGTTGATTCCGGCCAGTGGTTTTCAATCGGCGCAGCTTCGCGAAATCGAAGTATTGCTGGGTCTCGAAGACAGCATGCGCTTGCCGATGGGCCGCGAGGGCAGTTTCCTCAAGGCGCTCGAATCTTCGGATGGCTCGCCTTCTCCATCGCTGGCGCGGGTGAAAAATCGGATGGAGAGTGGTCCGAGCTTGAAGGAGCTATTGTACGAGTGGCTGAGCCGCACGCCGATTGATGGGCCGGCGACGCAAGAATCGGCGGATCGATTTGCAAAATCATTCATTAGGGCGCACGAAGCGGAGATCAAGAACCGCATCGAGCTGGCGAAGCAAAATGCTCTCACGGACGACGACATCCTGCGGCTCGAAGAACGTTATCGTGCGGAGATCAAATTCGCGGAACGATTCTTGATGGCCGAAGACGAGCCGGACCTGGACGAGACGCAGCGCGGATTTCGTCGTCGTGTGCGAGTTGCCGCAGTATTTCTCGAAAGTTATCGTGAATTACCGCGCTTGGCATGGCCGCGCGAGGTCATTGATTTGGTGCTCGCGGTCGAGCAACAAATGCTGATTTGGCGTCAGCGTCATGCGCGCATGGTGGAACGAGTGATCGGACGACGAACGGGCACGGGTGGCTCTGCCGGCGTGGATTACCTCGACAAGACGGCCACGCAATATCGCATATTCGGCGACTTCTGGGCGGTGCGCACCATATTACTGCGTAAGCCTAGCGTACCGGTGATGGAAAACGAAGAAGCGTACGGTTTCAAGGTCGAGGACTGACGTGGTCAAGCGCATTTGGGAGAGTTTCGTTCGAATCGACGCTCGTTCGTTGGGACTGTTCCGCATCGCAATGGCGTTGGTCTTGATCGGCGACTTGTTTCGCCGCTGGACCTGGCTGCGCGTGTTCTATTCGAACGAGGGGGTTTTACCGAACCACAACCACATCTTCAATTTGCGCGAGACTGGCCGAGTCTGGAGTCTTTTGCATGCGTTTTCGACGCCTGGGGAGAATCATTTCGCATTCGCGCTGATTCTCCTCGTCTACGTGGGTTTTCTGATTGGGTACAAGACGCGTGTTTTTCACGCCCTGGCATTGATGTGCCTGGTGAGCCTTGGGGCACGCAACATTCTGCTCGAGAACCAAGGCAATTTCGCGGCCACGGCGCTCGTGTTCTTTACGCTGTTCTTGCCGCTCGGAAGCCGTTTTTCAATCGATGCGGTCTTGGCATCATTCGCCGACAAGAACGAAAAAACTGCCAACGAATTGAATGATCGAAAAGGTCCGAGCGAAGCGGAAATCGATGCTCGACGTTCTCCGGGTTGGTCCCCGTCGTCGTTCGCAGCATTGGCCGTCATGCTGCAAATTGCGCTCATTTTGATTTCGTCGGCGCTTTGGCATCGCTCGGATACGTGGAAAGCGGGCCATGCAATTGCCCAAGCGCTTTTCGTCGAACGTTGGGTGAGCGATCTGGGTGTGGCGGTTCGTGCCGCACCGGCGGGTCTTTTGCGCGGGCTTTCTTTTTTGATGCTCGCGGTCGAATGGACCGTTCCGGCGCT
>CAZETM010000321.1:0-9876 GCA_964514885.1 uncultured Polyangium sp.
AGGCTTCTCGATCACCCGGTCGTTGGGTGATCGAGATGGGTCGGGGCATCTCGATCACCCGGTCGTCGGCCCATCGAGATGGGTCGGGGCATCTCTCCCAAGCGGTTCGAGACCGATCCAGATACGTCGGGGCATCTCGATCACCCGGTCGTCGGCCCATCGAGATGGGTCGGGGTATCTCGATCAGCCGATCCTCAACGCTTCGAGAAGCGTCGACGCAATCCGGCCAGCCCCATCGCGATGAACGCGAGCGGAGCCTGCCACGGGCTCGTGGGGATGCCGCGCGACACGGAGCACTCGCAGCCGCCTCCTCCGACGACCGGCGGATCGCTGAGCGGCGGTTCGCCACCGTCACAAACGCCCGCCGAACACGTACCGCGGTCGCCACACGTCGTGCCATCCGCGGCCAATTCGTCCTTGGGACATTCGATCGAAGCGCCGTCGCAGACTTCGGCAGCGTCGCACGTGCTCGAACTGACACGGCACTCCGTTCCGGCCGCGGCGAGCTTGTCGTCGGGACATGCGTCGGCGGTGCCATCGCAGACCTCGGCCGCGTCGCATGCTCCAGCCTGCAAACGACAGAACGTACCCGCAGCAGCTTTCGCATCGGCTGGACATTCGTCGGACGTGCCGTCGCAGACTTCGGCGGCATCGCACAGGTCGGCCGGGAGACGGCAAGCGATGCCTGCAGCCGCTTTTTCGTTGGCGGGACAGTCGTTGGATGCGCCGTCACACGACTCGGGCGCGTCGCACGCGCCAGCCGAGAGGCGACACAAGATCCCCGCTGCGGACTTTTCATCCATGGGACAATCGCCGGACGCGCCATCGCATATCTCGGGCGCATCGCAATCGCCGACCGAAAGCCTGCACAAGATCCCGGCTTGGGCCACCGCATCCATCGGGCAATCGTTGGACGTGCCATCGCACGTGTCGGCAACATCGCACACGCCGGACGCTGCACGGCATGACGTGGTCGTCGGAGCCTTCGTGTCCGCTGGGCAGGCGGTGTCCGTTCCGTTGCAGCTTTCTGCGATGTCGCACGCACCAGCGGATCCACGACACTCCGTTCCTGCAGTGGTCGGTGCACACGTGCCATTGGCCGCGGCGCCTGCGGCAATGCTGCAAGCCTGGCAATCGGTGGTTTCCCCGCCGCCGCATGCGCTGTTACAGCAAACGCCATCGACACAGAAGCCGTTTGCGCATTCGGATGCCGTGGAGCAGGCATCTCCATTGGCGTCGCCAACCCCGAACACGTAGGCCGATCCGGAACCGAATCCGATATTCGGAATGCTGTAGGCGGGGGCACCCACGAGCGCCGTGGTCCCCGTTTCCGACAGAGATACGGCTTCGCCAAAAGCTTGGAGTTCCGGATTTGGGGGTACCAAATCGGCGGTGTGCGTCCACGAGGTCCCGTTGCGTGTGAACAGAACCGCCTCGCCGACGAACGCTTCACCCATCGCATCGGCGTTGGGAGCACCCACGAGGGCCTGATTCCCCACCAGGGACACCGCGGAGCCAAACTCGTCGGGGACCATCCCGCCGCCATTGCCCGTCAGCTTCGTCTGCATCGTCCAGGCGGTCCCAGAACGCTCGAAGACATAAGCCGCCCCTTGGTCTGCACCCAGGAGGGTCTCCGCCCTCGCGGCACCGACGAGCGCTGTGTTACCATCCACCGATACGGCCGAACCGAAGATATGGTACGCAGCGCTATCGGGAGCCGTCAGCTTGGCTTGCAAGGTCCATGAAGAGCCCGCACGAACGAACACGTAGGCCGCCCCCGCGTTCTCTTGGCCCGCCAAATCGTGTTCGTACGCGCCGATGAGCGCCGTGTCTGCCGACAACGAGACCGAGCTGCCAAAAAAGTCGAGCGCTGCACCATCGCTCGCGGTCAGTTCTGTCTGCTGTGTCCAGGTGGTCCCCGTGCGTGTAAACACATAAGCGGAACCGGTCGTGGCGCCCGTGGTGTCGGAGTACGAAGCGCCGACCAGCACGGAGTCTCCCGAAATCGCCACCGCTTTTCCAAACTCGTCGTCGGCACTGCCGTTCGTGGCCACGAGCTTGGCTTGTTGATTCCACGTCATGCCATCGTGCACGAACACGAACGCTGCACCTTGCCCGCTGTTGCCGGCTTCATTCAAATAGCCGGCTCCGACGACTGCCGTGCTACCCGACAGCGCTACCGCAGACCCAAGCCGGTCACCGGAGTTCACTTCGGGCACGACCAGTTTCGCTTCTTGTGTCCATGTCGTTCCGCTACGCACGAACACGTAGGCGGCACCGCTACTCGGGTTGCTACCATCGGCGTTCGGCACCCCCACCAGCGCCCGGTCTCCCGAGATCGACACTGAACCGCCAGCTTGGTCGTTTGCGGTTGCGTCTGCGGCGAGGAGCTGACCTTGCAGCACCGCGACCAGCGGATCGATCATCAGCGGATACATGACCGAAACGTCATCCACGACGATCGACACTTCTCCCGCCTTGGCCGACAACGACGCGGCCACGACTTTGCCCGTCGCATCCGTCACGAACAAGTCCGCGTATGTTGCTTGGACCTTGCCGTCGTCATCCAAGAATCGCACGACGTCGCCTTGGCCATCGCCATCGGGGTCGTCGAGCTTCACGGACAAACCGCCATCGACCGCCATCGAGATGACCTTGGGACCTGCACATGCTGGCGCTTGCTCCAAGACGAACCCTTGTTCCACGCCCAAAGGCCCGTTCACGTACCACTCGGTCAGCCCTTCGTGCGCAAGCTCGACGCGATTGCCTTGGGCCGTCGGAGCCGCTTTCTCGACGGGTTGCATGTCGCCGGCGCATCCGACCGAGGTCGTGTGCATCGAGAGGTGCCAGCCACTTTTGCTGGGCTGGATGGTCAGTCCTCGATCATTGACCGAGGCCGCGAAGCGCTGCGCGCGGTTGTTCATTCGCGCGACGCCGTCGATCGTTCGAGCCGCGTAGGAAGCGGGAGCGTCTCGTTGCGTGGACGCGATGTAGGCAGCTCGCAGGTTGCTCGGCGTTGTCGTTTGGGTGGGGGATTTCGCGGTAGCGGAGGTCAGGTCGGGAGTTTGCGACGGGCCACTGTCGGTTCCGCAAGCGGCCATCACGGCCATCATGGAAGTTGCAAACACGCCGAGGACGTTGCGTCGTCGGACATGTCGTTTCTGATCAAACATGTGTCTTGCCTTTTGATGCGAACGAAAGACGTCTTTGGGAATTGCTCGAGTCACGAGGAGAACTCCCCGGCAATCTGTTATCAAGTTGCGTGTATCAAGTTGCGTGCCAATGGCAACGCCATGGAATTCGGCCGGTTTTTAATCGTTGGCTCGTGGAGTGTGGCTTGTTTGATCAATTCTTCGTATTTCGCATGATCGAATGAGCCTCGGGACGTTCGCCTGCTCAAGTTGTTGCGGGCTTTCAAAAACGCCTTGACTCTCCACGGAAACCGGAGAGACTCGGTCCCACGATTGCTCTATTGCAAAGAAGGAAGCCGCTTGACGTGAAGGCCACGGATCAAAGCGCCGTTTGGCGCAAGCATTCGGCTCAATGGCGAAGGGTCGGTGCGCCCTTGCGGCCCTCGGCGCAAGATGGCGAATTGATGATGGCTGCGGTAGCGCCGGCACTTTCGTCGTGCGTTTCGTCGTGCGTTTCGTCGCGCGTTTCGGCAACAAACTTGGCGATTTTGGGCGTCACGCCGGAAATCGTCCAATTGCCTTGGCCCGAGGGCGCTCGTCTGCATGCGTTCGACCACAGCGCGGAGATGATCGCCACGATCTGGCAGCCTCATGCGCACATACCTTCCTGCGTGACTCAAGCGCGCTGGCAGGCTCTTCCGGTGGAGGACCGATCCATTCGCGTGGCCTTGGGTGATGGATCGCTCAACGTATTACCTCGATTGAATGATTATCCCGACGTCCTGAATGAGCTTGACCGAGTGCTCGAAGTGAATGGGCTTTTGTGCGTGCGTTGCTTCATTCGCCCCGACGATGCGGAAACGTTGGAATCGGTCGCTGCGGACGCAGGAAACATCGGGAGCTTTCACGTTTTGAAATGGCGTATCGCCATGGCGCTGAGCCATCCGCCGAATTACGACGTGGCGGTGACGGACATCCACGCGGCGTTCGAGAACATGTTTCCGAATCGCGAGGAGTTGGCTCGAAGGACGAATTGGCCTCTCGAAGTGATCGACACCATCGATGCTTATCGAGGCTCTCCGACGCGATACAATTTCCCCACCATGCAGGCGTTCGCAGACGTTTGCGCTCCTGGGTTCGAGATCACGCAGGCCACGTACGGCACGTACGAGCTTGCGATATGCTGCCCAACCCTTGTTTTGCGCTCGTCACGACAGCGCACCGAGTCACCATGAACGCGCTCTGGCAATTCACGAAACCCCCGACGTTTTTTTCGGGCTATGCGTTTGGCTGCCGGTACTCTTCGATTTGGGTTCCCTTGACCGGGGGCGTCATTACGGAACCGTCGCGTGCGACTTTATCGGACCAATTGCGCCAACTCGCTCCATCGGTCGACGCACCCGTTGCCCAAGCGATGTCGAGCATTTCTTTGGCGGATCCATGGCATGCGTCGGTGGCTTGGGTGCTCGCGGCGATGCATCACGTGCAGCAAAGCGCAGAATTGCCCATTTATGAACCTGGACGGTTGGTGGCCGCGGGCCCGGCACAAGCAACGGTGGTGATTCCGGTATGGGGTCGGGCTGCAAAACCCATGATCGACGCAGTGGCAGCGCTGTTCGGTTTCCTCCATGACGGCTCGACCGAGCGGCTCGTTCAGGCCATCGACGAATTGAAATTGCTTGCCCCATTGACGGCGATCTCGAATCGATTCGTACAAGCCGCCTTGGAGCTGGAAATGCCCGTTTCGGAATTACCCGCCGACGTGATTCAATTTGGAGTGGGGCGGCGGGCTCGGTGGTTGTCGAGTTCCTTCACGGACGCGACATCGCGCATTTCTGCATCATTGGCGAGAGACAAGGTCGCGACGGCGTACATGCTTCGGCGAGCGGGTTTGCCCGTTCCGGCTCATCAATTGGTGACGGATGGGGACATGGCCATTCGAGCGGCCGAGCAAATGGGATATCCGGTGGTGGTGAAGCCGGCGGATTTGGATGGTGGCGTAGGAGTGGCCGCGGGGCTCGAGTCGGCGGATGAAGTGCGCGCGGCGTATGAAGTCGCCCGGAAGCATTCGAGCAACGTGCTGGTCGAAAAACACGTACATGGAAAAGATTATCGCGTTATTGTGTTTCAAGGCGAAGTGATTGCGGTGATCGAGCGCGTGCCGGCGGGCGTGACGGGAGATGGGCGGCATTCGGTGCAACAGCTCGTCGATCAATTGAATGCGGATCCGCGACGTGGGAGTGGTCCGCATGCGGCGCTGAAGGTCATCGATTGCGACGACGAAGTGAAGGCGGTGCTGGCGCGAGCGGGGCTCGATTTGTCGTCGGTGCCGGCGGAGGGGCAATTCGTGCGGCTGCGTCGAGCGGCGAACGTGGCGTCGGGGGGAATGCCGGTGTGGGTGCAGGATCCAATGCACCCGGACAATCGAGCGCTGGCGGTGCGGGCGGCGAAAGCTTTGCGCTTGGATTTGGCGGGGATCGATTTGTTGATTGCGGACATCGGACGGTCGTGGAAGGAAACGGGGGCGGGCATTTGCGAGGTGAATGCACAGCCGAACTTGGGGAGCATCACGACGCGGCATCTGTACCCGCAGATTCTGCAAAAAATGGTGGAAGGCAATGGCCGAATTCCCACGGTGCTCGTGTTTGGCGCGGCGCCGCAGAGCAAGCTGGCGCGGGCGCTGGAATTGGTTTTACTGGAAAAAGGAATGGTCGTGGGTTGTCACGACGCGGATGGCGTACGTGTCAAAGGGGAGACGGTTTTGAATGGCAGCGTCTCGACCTTCGCGGCAGGCAATGCATTGATGGCCGATGACGCGGTGGAAGCGATGGTGCTGAGCATTCAGGATACGGACGTGATGGGAACGGGGCTGCCGGTGGCTCGGTACGATATCCTGATTTTGGCTGGACAGCATTTGGCGATGGCTGCTGGGATGGACAAGTCGGCGCGAGAAAAACGAGTGACCGATGTATTGGCGAGCATTCTGCCGGGGTGTGATGGTCGAGTGATGACGTTCGAGGGGGCGGGGATTCACGCGCGAGGTTTGGAAGGAATGACGGATGCGTCGTGGGATGCGGTGCCGATAGCGCCGAGCAAACTGTTGGGGGAGGTGGCTTTGGCGGTGGGGCCCCTCTCCGCGAATCGCGTCACTTCGTGACGCTTGCGGAGAGGGGAGATTTCGGGCTGGCGGAGGAGAGCTCAGCGCTTCGACCAACGACGGCGCAAGCCGATCAGCGCGAGTGCGATGACGGCGTATGGGCCAGGCGAAGGCATGGAGGGGGAAGTTCCTGCTGCGGTGCATTGGAGCCCGTAGCCCCCCTCCTTGTTGGGCCGCGGCCCAAAGCCACCGCTGCTCGACGAGCCACCACTGCTCGACGAGCTTGTGGACGTGGTTTCACCCATGCAAACGCCGGTAAAGCACACGCCGTTGTCGCACGCGGAGCCATCTTTGACGGCTTCATCGGCAGGGCAGGCATCCGCGTTGCCGTCGCAGGTTTCGGCGACATCGCATTCGCCCGTTGAAGGACGGCACAACGTACCCGCGTCGGCTTTCTTGTCGTCGGGGCATTCCATCGCGGCGCCGTCGCATGCTTCAGGAGCGTCGCACAGATCGGAGGACTTACGGCACAAGGTGCCCGCTGGGGCGAATGCGTCGGTGGGGCATTCGATGCCGGCGCCGTCGCAGCTTTCGGGGGCGTCGCAAGCGGCGGCCGAAGCGCGGCAGAGCGTGCCGGCGGCGGCGAATGCATCGTCGGGGCAGGCAACGGTTGCGCCGTCGCAGCTTTCGGGAGCGTCGCACGCTCCCGCGGATTGGCGACAGACGGTGTCGGCCGGGACCGTGGCGTCGTTCGGGCACGAGTCGGCCATGCCGTCGCAAGCTTCGGCGGTGTCGCACGCTCCCGCGGAGGGGCGGCACTCGGTGCCGGCGGCGGCTTTGGCATCGGCGGGACATACAGCGCCGGCACCCGAGCACATTTCGGCGACGTCGCAACCGCCAGGAGCCGCGGCGCGGCATTCCGTGGTAACGGGGGCAAACGCATCGGTGGGACATGCAGCGGCGGCACCCGAGCACATTTCGGCAACGTCGCAAGCTCCGACGGCGGCGCGGCATTGCGTGCCGGCGGCGATCTTGGTATCAGCGGGGCAAGCGGGATTCATGCCGTCGCAGCTTTCGGCGACGTCGCACGCGCCAGCGGCAGCGCGGCAGGCGGTACCAGCGGTCTCTTTGGCATCCGCTGGGCAAGCGTCGGCCATACCGTCGCACAATTCGGGGAGATCACAATCCCCGGCTGAAGCGCGGCATTCGGTGTCGGCGGCGGCTTTGGAATCGGCCGGGCAATCGTTCGTCGTCCCGTCGCACATCTCGGCCGGATCGCACGCCCCGTTGGATCCGCGGCATTCCGTCGTCGCGGGAGCCTTCGCATCCGCAGGGCACGCGGTCGCGGAACCATCGCATGTCTCGGATTGATCGCACGCGCCCGCGGATACCCGACAAACGGTTGCCGCAGCAAGCGGTGCGCACGTGCCGTCCGTCCCTGCCCCCGCCGCGACGCTGCATGCCTGACAATCGCTCGTGCCGCCGGCACACGCCGTATTGCAACAAACGCCATCGACACAGATTCCGCTCGCGCATTCCGTGCCTGCCGAGCACGCATCACCATTCGTCGCACGCAGCACGAACGCATACGCGGCGCCGCTGAACGTGCCTGGATCGAAGCGCGAGCCGACGGCGATGGTTTCTCCATCAATGCCGACCGCGAAACCGAAGTCATTGGTGTTCGCGTTCTGGCCCGTGAGGATCTGGGTTTCGGCGAAGCTGTTGCCACTCGGGACAAACGTGTACACGACGCCTGAGTCCGAGCCCGCGGCCTCATCCTTAGCCCCGACGATGACGTTCTGATTGGCGTCGATTGCCACGCTCGTGCCGAACGACGACCCAGCGCCGTTCGCGCTCCCGACGAGAGTGGGGCCGGGTTGCCAATTTCCTCCTCCCATATCTTTGTAGACGTACGCTGCTCCCTGAGTGGCATTGGTTCCCACAGTCAATGAGGGTGCGCCGGCGACCACGATCGGAGTGCCCAAAGCACCATCCGTGACAGCCACGGAAGCACCGAGCCTTCCGCCATTGGAGCCGGTGATCTCCTGGATTCCAACCGTCGTCCACGTGTCGGGCATGGTCGTGATCACCCGAAACAGTCCCGAGTCGGCGACACCTGACACATCGGTATCGGGACAGCCCACGACGAGCAAGGTGCTCGTCATCGCGAGGGAGTGGCCGCAATGCGCGCCGGCCTGTGGCGTGTTCGCCAGCACCGCCGTGCCGTTTTGCGTCCAGGTCGTGCCGATCCGATCGAACAGGTACACCGCACCGACGTCGGCCGTGGCACCGTTGTTTCGGTTGATCGCACCCACGGCGATTCGGTCGCCATGGAGAGCCACAGACACCCCGAAACGATCTTCCGCCGCGGGATTCGGCGCCGACAAGATCGCGTCTTCGGTCCACGTCGTCCCGTTGCGACTGAACACGTAGACCGAGCCGCCGTTCGACGTTCCTCCGGGATCGGCCGTCCAAGAACCCACCACCAGCCGGTCTCCCTCCAGCGCCAACGAGTTGCCGAAGAACGCAAAATTCGATGGATTGCTGGCCTTGAGCTCGGCCTGCTGCGTCCACGTCGCCCCACTGCGCACGAACACGAACACCGAGCCGCAGTCGTCAATTCCCGGGCACTGCCTGCCCACCGCACCCGACACGAGCGTGTCGCCCGAAATCGCGATCGCCGACCCGGCATTGTCGTAGGCCGTCAACCCCGCACCCGTCAGCCGCTGCTGCTGCACCCAAATCAACGGATCGATCGCCAGCGGATACTTCGCTCCGATATCATCGATCACGATCCGCACTTCGCCCGCCGCCACTGACAGTTTTGCCGATACCTTCTTTCCATCGGCATCCGTCACGTACAGGTCCGTATACGACAGCTTCGGATTGCCCTCTTCATCCACGAAGAACACCCCATCGCCGAGACCATTTTCGTCCGGATTTTCGACCACCGGCGAGATGTCACCGTCGACCGCCAGGGAAATGATCTTCTGGCCCGCGCAATTCGGCGCCTCGTCGAGGACGAACCCTTGCTCCACACCGAGCGGGCCATTCAAATACCACTCGGTCAGGCCATTTCGATTCAGCTCGACCCGATTGCCTTCCGTTTCGGGCTCGGCGTCGTTCAGCTCTTTCATGGCGCCTTCACAGCCCACGGCCGCCGCACGCATTCCAAGCTGCCAAGCTTCTCCCGTCGGCGAAACGATCAAGCCTTGCGTATCTACCGTCGCTACGAATTGCATCGCCGGGTTGGGCAACTGGACCACGCCATTCATGCGCACCGCTGCGAATTCTTCCGATGCATCTTTCTGCACCGCCGCAATATAGGCCGGTCGCAGCTCCGCAGGCATCTGCGATGGAGGCGCATTCGCGGCGGGCGCCTTTGCCGAGGTCGTTTTTTGGATGAGTTGCGCGGATCCGGTATCGGTCCCGCAAGCGGCCATGATGGCCATCATTGAAGTGGCAAAAGCGCCGAGAATGGTTTTCCGGCGAGCGTGTCTCTGCTGATGCATTTCGTCGAGCCTCACGATGCGAATGAATGGGGAGCAAGCCTGGCCGGACGGAGAGCAGAACCCGTGCCAACGAGCTTGCAACGGAAATCAAGGCATTCGTGAGTTTGGTTCAGAGCAAGAAAGCGACGGATCGAGC
>CAZETM010000322.1:0-9869 GCA_964514885.1 uncultured Polyangium sp.
GGGCCTTGGAGGAGGCAATTGCAGTTTCGGTGGCACAGACGGAGGTGCGCCTGGACGCGCGGCATTCACAGCTTGCACGGCTTTGCGCTGTGCGAGGATGGCGTTCGCTTCCGCCTTCAGCTCGGGAGGCGGCGCGAGTCCCGAGAGCGTTTGCGCGTGAGCCTTCTTCGGGCGCACACCAGCGAGCATTTCGGCGCTCGCTGCGTCGGTCGTTGGTGCTCCATCTTTTGCACCTCCAACGATATTGGTAGAGGCGGGTGCTGGCGTGCGCGTGTCTGCGCCATTCGGAGACTTCGCGATCGCTACGGCGAAATCGCCTGCAACGGTGGCTCCAAGCTCATCGACCGCGTCGTTGTTCGTCGCGATCGAGACGGTCGAATTGAGGCCAGGACCAGATGCTCCGCTCTCCGAACGCGCAGGCGTCGGGGCCGCGCTCACGGGCGCGTTGGGACTGGTCCTCGAATCATCGGCCATAGACGAGCTTCACGCGTCGAATGTACGCGCGGAGCAAGCGTACACCGGAAAGCCGGGGCCGGGCGACAACTCTACAATGGAAGGTCGGTCCAAGACGTTCGCGACGGCAGGCCGACACTCAACTACGCGTCTCGTTCCGTTTCGATTGCGTGTCGCACGCGTAACGCAAGGTCGGGATCACGCGCCGTACGGCCCAAGAACACTCGTTCGATGCGCATGAGCGCGCTTGGGGGCAAGTCGAGTTCACGTAGCGCGCGCTCCGGATGACCTCGTTCCGACGCCACGACGATCCGAGCGAATTCTTGCGGCAAAATCACGCCACGTTCCTCTTCGAGCCGACTCACGTAAGCCTTGTCGAACTTTTCGAGCAGCAGAGTTTTTCCCCGCTCCGTTTCAGCCGAAATGGCGCTCGTCCAAAAAGCTTGGTGCTGCGCGAAACGATGGTCCTCGAGCTTCTCGGCTTCGAGAATACGAGCGCGATCGTTCTTGCGCCGCGATATCGAAGCGGTGAGTTGGGCGCATCGTTCGATCGGAAAGTCGTCGACCGGTAGGGCAGGGGCCGGTGATGCAGGAGGAGACGCTTCTTCGACACGCGGGGAGGTGACCGCAGCATTTGGCGTCGTTGTCCGCGCATACATCTCGGCCGTGGCGAGTGGCCCGATCATCGCAGGAGCTTCGGGTTTTACCTCGGCGGCAGGCGGCCTTGGCACGAGCGGCGGCGCACTTGGTTCGGGTCGCGTTGGCCCCGACAAACTCGGAGATGGAAAAATTGCGGATGGTGTTGGCGCGCGCGGAGCCGTGAATGCAGACGCGTCAGGTTGTCCAGCCGAACCCAGCGGCGAGAAAAACGGCAAGTCGCGTGGTGGCGCCTGAGGTGATGAGGCTCGCGCAGGCGGAGCCGGCGGAGGCGGTGCGGCGCGGGGGAAAAATGGAAGCGCAGGTGCCATCGGCGGTGGAACTGCGGGAGGAGCAAAAGGAAGCGCTCGATCGAGAGGCGGTGGCGGAACGCTGGTGATTCGATTCGATGAAAAAGTTTGAGAACCAACGAACGGCAACGTGTTGCTTTTGACGTCTTCGGTTTGGACAAACGTGATCGCGTCGTCGTCCGCGAAATTCGGATCGTCGGGAAAGTCTTCGAGCGCAACCGGCGCGGGTGGCGGCTGTTCACCAAAAGGCAAGACCGGCCGCTGCATGTTTCCGTTTGGGTTGATGTTGAACGTGACCGATCCATCGGGATCGTCCGACATGGGCATCGCGAGCAGCGCTGCATCGTGCTTCGTGAAGACCTGGCTCGGTTCGGAGCTTCCGAGCGTCACGATGACTCGTCCTGTTTCGGATGCGAACGCGAGCGGAATGCTTGCGCGCCACGTCACGGTGCAAAGGCGTCGCGACGTGTCGATCCAGAGTGTGTCTGCGCGTAGGTGGATCGTTTCGCGATGTCCCGATCCGCGCTCGACGACGGCTCGAGGTGCAAGCCCCGGCAACTGCGTAACGAAACGAGGTTGATCGACGGTGAGCCCTTCGAGCACGATGCGTTCGTCTGGACGAACTTCACGCAAACGTTGGTCGGCCGGTGCGACGTTGAAGAACGCGGGATCGAGCCCATCGGGCAGGGGCGCTTCGTACCAGCGCGAGGGTGAAAACGTGGCTGCGTAGGGCGCGAGCCATCCAGCGCGCGAGGGCCAGTCTGCAGCGATCGGTCCATATCCCACGGGCTGGGCGAGATCTTCCGGACGAGTGACGTGCAAGCCTGGTGGTTGGAGGCCCGGTAGAGCGATCGCGCCAAACACGTCTTTCTTGTCGGAGCGCATGCCGACGGGGTTTGTCGTTCCAGGACCGCCGGCAGCTCGCTCGTAACGCAAGCGAGCACGGGTGATGGGTGCTCCTTCGCGGAGTTCTCCGTGAGGCGTGAAGAGTCGGTCGCCGAAGGCGTCGAGGCCTTTGTCGACGTCACCTACGCACAGGCGCGTTTGGATGGATCGTGCAGGAACGGCGCCTGCGGTGAACGCGTAACCGACGAGCACGACATCGACATCGCGTTTGAACGGAACGATGTCTGCTGGCGCGAAGACGCTTCGATCGGGTTTGTCATCCCAGCGTTTGTCGTCGTCGTGGATCGGCTCTTGCGACCCATGGAGCGTTGAAGTGCCTGGTGCGAGCAGAAACGTGGCTTTGCAGACGATGAGGAGCAGATGCGCGCCGCGGGCGGTTTGGTACGGCCGAATCGTTGCGGGCAGCGGGCTGAGGGAGACGATTTCCATGGTTTGTCGAGGCACCACGTTCTGCTGAGGGGCACCGACGTCGTTCGTCAGCTCTGTCTCTTATAACGCTCGTACGCGCGGGCCATCTTGGTGTGGTACGCGTTTGATGCGTAATCGGGTCCGTTGTAACCGGCAGCGAATGAAGCCCAGTTTCTGGTCTTCAAGTGCCTGGTGATGTTGGCGCCGCGGCAGTAGCCCAAGAACGAACGCAGATGCTGCGCTTCGGACTCGAACATGTCGTAGACGAACTCGCGCACGCTCTTCCAGCCGCACATTTTGTAGTTGCTTCCGAGCACCTGGAACATGCCCCACGATGCGCTTTTCACAGCGGCATCGGCGTCGAGCGCAAACGCTTCGCGCATCACGGCCCACTGCTCTTTGGCGTAACTCTGACGTCGTCGGGGACTCGAGTACGGCGCTGAAAGATGAGGGTGACTCTTGTCGAAGCGTTGCTGGGTGTTTGCGCGGAACAGGTGGATCTCGAAGAGGATCTTGGGTCTTTTCTTGTCGTCGAATCCTGTTCGACCGCCCGATTCGACTTCTGCAACGGCGCGAACGGCGGCGGTTTCGCATTCCAAACTCCTTGCAGCAGCAACGAAGTCGGATGCGGCGAGTCTTCGCGCAGCACCTTCTTTCGGCAGCGTCCAAGGACCGGTTGCAGGCGGTCCACCTTGCGACGATTGGCTAGGCGCAGGCGTGCCGTCATTGCCTCCATTGGATGACGGTTTACTCGGCGCTGAGGTTTGTCCACCGGCGCCTGGAAGCTTGATTTGTTGTCCAACGGAAATCGCGTTGGCGTTCTTGATCTGTGGATTCGCGCTCAGGATCGCTTGCACCGTCGTGTCGTAGCGACTGGCAATCGCACCGAGCGTATCCCCCGATTTGACGACGTAGCTCATTGGCGTCCCTGCGCGTATGCGCGAAAGATCCGCATGACGGGTCGGTGAACGACCGAGATCGACGAATACCACAAGTGTCACCGAGCGACGATCATTGACCGCTGCCACGCATGCCGGGATGATTCTCGACGTGTGGCGACAGGAGGACGACGCGCTGCTCGCGCGGCTCACGGACGAAGTCGTACTCGAACGCCTCGTGCGTACGCAGCTCGGCAAAGACGCTCCGGTGCCATGGCAAGCGTCAGGGCTATGTGCGGGTATTCGCGGCACGCCCGGCGGACGCGAGGCGTTAGAGGCTGCACGCGTCGGAGGTTTTGATGCGTTGATCGCACTGCTCGACCCAGCGCGGCACATCGATGGCGCACCCGAGCTGTTGCATCACCTCGCGCTCCATCACGCGCGACTCGCACAGGCGTCGCACGACATCGAAGCGAACGTTCGCGCGCTCGTCGCTTGGCTCGCGTTGACCCGCGAAGAGCGTTATCTGCGCGAGCTTGGTGAGGCCGTCGTGGGTGGTGGGCTGCCACGTGCAGAACTCGATCGTGCGCTCGCCGAAGTTCCCTTCTGGATCGTCGATGAAGTTGGAGAGCGCGCGCGAAGCGGTGCTCGGGAACTTACTTTGACCTCCAAGCAAGCGTTGCTGGTGCTCGGACGCGTTCCTGAAGCGTGCCGCATTGCGCGGGTGTCGAGCGAGCTGGCGACCCGCATCGAGCGACGTGCGAACACGTTGGTGAATGCAGCGATCGAAGATGCGCTCACGCCCATTCTCACGGCGATCGCGGAAGCTGCGACGCAAGGTGAACCGACGGCTCAGCAAGGCGCTGCACTGCTCTTGCGGTTCGTCGGCGTTTGGTATTGGTCGAACCACGACGAGAGCGTGGAGCTTGCGACGATCGACCAAGCGACTCCACTCGGGTGGAACCATGTTCGGCAAAGTCGCTGGGGTGATTTGGGCATCCTGATGGAGCCCATTTGGCCACTCGTCGATTCGTTGGCTCGGCGGATCGAGTCGGATCCGACGAAGGTCGCGTACGCTGGTCGTTGCGCGCAAATGTTGGTGTTCAAAGCAGATGTCGCCAAAACGGAGGTCGACACGACGTTGATCGCCGAGCGAGCACTGCGCATCTGTCCGTCGCATCGCAACGCGCGTCTGACTCTTGCTCACTCGTTGTGCGAACAGGCTTTGCGGCTGCTTCCTGGTGCACGTGCTCCTACACATCAGGGCTGCAAAAATGCCGAGGCGATGATCAATCGCGCCGAAACCCTCTACCCTGCGTCGAGCCGCTTGCCCGAGGCGCAGAAGCGTCTCGCCGAAGCCAAGAAACTGCTGGGAATCGCATCATGAGCGAGGACAACCGCAACCCCTTCGAACGTTTTGGAATCGATCCAAAAGAAGGACCGCGGGCCATCACCGAGCGTTTACGCGAACTCGCCGAAGAGGCAAACGAGGCCGAGCGCGTAGTGATCCGTGCAGCATGGGAAGAGCTCACGCTGCATCCACTTCGTCGCCTTCGGGCCGCGTTCGGTGCGCATCCGTGTCATCCCGATCAAGCTCGCACCTCACCTGATTACGCTCCTCTGCGCAGTGGAGGGGGTTCTACGAAGCAACAACCTCTGACCCTTGCAGAGGTCGCGCCGCGCCCTTCTGTTGCGCACGCGTTACGAACATTTTTGTCGAGCGGAGAACGCACGCGTCGTTCAGTCCCTCAACCGCTCGACGACGATCCCGTTCTTGCCCTTCATCCACCGGAGAGACCCAACCCCCATGTTCGTTGATCGACCCGTCGGAATAGATCTCGGAACGACCAACTCCGAAATTGCCATGCTCGATCCCTCCGAGCGTGACCTGCTCATCTTCGCCGATCGTTTCGGTCGACGTACGGTTCCCTCCGCGGTCGCGTGGGATCCCAAAGCCGAAGCGTTTGTTGTGGGACACGCAGCTCGACAGCGTCGTGGAAAAAATCCCGGGCCGATCGAGTCGATCAAGCGACGCATGGGACAAACCGTCACGGTCGACGTGGGACCGCATGCGCTTTCGCCGGCCGAAGTTAGCTCCAAGATCCTCGAAGAGCTTCGATTGCGCATGCGCGAGCATCTGAGCAAGCAAGCGTCGTCAGGTATCGAAGTGCGTGTCGATCGCGCGGTGATCACCGTGCCGGCGTATTTCGATGCGCCGCAGGTGGAAGCGACTCGTCAGGCTGGAGAGCTCGCGGGGCTCGAGGTCATCGGCATCCTGCAAGAGCCTACTGCTGCCGCCATCTATCACACGTGGAAGAGCCGTCTCGGTGATGGGAACTTCCTCGTTTACGACCTCGGCGGCGGAACGTTCGACGTTTCGATTCTTCGTTGTCTCGGTGGCGAATACCAAGTGCTCGCGATCGACGGCGACAACTACTTGGGAGGAGACGACTTCGACCGTCGCTTCGCTGAACGTCTACGTCAGATGCTCGTCGAGCGTGGTTATTCACTCGATCTCGACGTGCGTGGCACCGAAGCCGATCGCGTTCTGTTCGGGCGCATCGTGCACCTCGCGCAAGAGATCAAAGAGTCGCTGTCGACCTCGGACGTCGTGAACGTGTCGAAGCAAGACTTCATGAAGGACAAGAACGGCGACAGCGTGTCGTTCGAGGCCGAGATCGGTCGTGCCGAGTACGAGAAAGCGATCTCGGATTTGGTCGAGAGCACCATCGCATGTTGCGAACGAGCATTGGCGCGTAGTGCGGAGACGTCGTCCGTGGATCTTTCGCAGATCGATCACGTCGTGCTCGTGGGTGGATCGACGCGCGTGCCGCTCGTGGTCAATCGCGTCGTCGAAGCCATCTGCAAGAAGAGCCGTTCGGAAAAACCTTTGCAGGACGAAGTCGATACATGCGTGGCGCTTGGTGCAGCCATTCATGCCGCGCAACTTGGTGGACTGCGTTTGGGTGACGAGGCGAAAAAGGTCACGATCTCGTTCACGACGCCGCTCGTGAGTCAGTCGGCGAAGATTCGTCTCGGTGTGCGTTTCGAGCAGGCTCCGACGGGCGCGGCGGAAGCTCTAGTTTGTCGCGGCGTAACACCGCAAGGAGGCTCGGACGAAATCGTCACGCGTGCTCCGATTCCCGATGCAGCCGAAACCATCGTGCGGATGGATATCCCGCTCGGCGAAGATCCCGAGCAAGGCATGCGTTTGTCGTTGCGCTCGGTGGAGCGTGAAGTGCTGGCAGAGCTGCCGTTTGCGATCTACCGGGGCGACGTACGACCACGAGCCAGTGCGCTCAGCCGGCCGTCAGTCGTGGCGAAGGACATCGCGATCGAAGTCATTCGTGCGGGTCGTCGTGAGCGTCGCGTGCTCATCTCGCGAGGATCTGGTTTGCCCACAGAGGTAAAGCATCGGTTTTTCACAGCCGATCAAAGTGGTGCGGTCGTGCTGCGGCTGTTGCAAAATCGCATGCCGATCAAGGCGCTGCTGCTCCAAGTTCCGCGTGAGTTGCCCGTGGGTACTCCGGTGGATCTGACGCTGCGTTGTGACGATGCGATGCGTATGGAAGCGCGCGCTGTCGTTGCGGGTCAGGAGCTGTGGGCGCAAGTCGAGGCTCCGGCTGCTCCGCGATTCGATCCTGCTGGCGCGGTCGAAGCGTTGCTCGAAGACGCTGAGAAGACTGGCAAGAACATGTGGGGATCGTCCGCTCTGAACTACCGCTCCGAAGCGGACATGCTCGTGGCAGGCATTCGCGAAGTGGTCATGACCGATCCCGACAAGATGCAGGCGTTGTGCGAGAAGCTGCGCATCCTCGTCGATTGGTATCGCGGCGATCCGAATGAAACGTTGCAGCCGCCCATGGCCCGCTTCGAAGGTGAGCTCGGCGATCTACGTCGAGTCGTGTATCGCGCAACGGGCACGCTTCACGGAATGGATCGCGCGGCGTGGGACAAACGCATCGAAGACATCGAAGCGCGTGCCGCGGTGGCGTACGAAGCGTCCGATGCCGTGGTTTGGCGACGCATCTACAACGAGGTGCAAGCGCTGTACGAGACGGCTGTGCAGGAAGAGTTTTCCGCGATGCGTCTCGACGATCCGTCGTACCTCGAGCGTCGTTTGCGTAGCGAGCGGATCTATGCGCAAACCGTCGAGCGCAACCTCATCGACTTTGTTCCTTCGTCTTCGGATGTTGGACCGTTGCAAACGGCAGAGCGCGACAAACTGCTGGGGCAGCTTCAAGAGAAGGCCTCCGAGCCGTTGCGAAATCTTTCGGCGGACACGAAAGACGCTGCGGCACTTCGACGAAAGCTCGAAGCGATTCACTCTGAAACGTCACGCATCGACACTGCACTCGAACGCCTTCCCTCTCTCGGTCTCGTCACCGAGCGCGGGGGCGCGTAGCCAAGGGGCAGTGCAAGCATGTTGGACGAAGCAGGCCTCGCCACTGCTGAATGGCTCGAGCGGACTGCCGGTCCATGGGCTGCGCTGCCCGTTTACACCAAAGTCATTCCGAGCATTCTGAGCGGTCTTTTCACGGGCCGCGCAGTGGTCGGGGCACTGCGTTGTGCGGTCAAGCTTGGCAACGAAAAAGAAGTAGAAGCGCTTGCCGAGCGATACACGCTGGTCATCGATGGTGGTGAACACCTCGCGGACATCATCATACTTTGCAAGATGCTCGTTTCGGCAGGGCGACGATCCGCAGCCGTGATCCTCGCGCGTGCTGAAGCAGAACGTGAGCCTCGTGCGCGTGCGTATTACTTGCTCGGTCGATGTCTCGAACTCACGGGTGACTCCAAGCGCGCCTTCGATGCCTTTGGTCATGCCGCGTCACTTGCAGACAAAGAGAAGAACGCGGCCGACGTAGCGCTTGCGGCACGAGCAAAGCGTGTCGAGCAAATGCTTGGTGATCAAAGCACTGCGTCGCTCGCGTATGCCGATGCAGCAGCGGCTGATCCAACCGGAGCACCAGCCGAGCACAAGCTCGTGATCGCGCTTGGTCGTATGCGATCACCGAGTCGGTTTGTCCGGGCCTCGGGTTTGTCTCTGCTCGAAGAGCTTGCACGGGATCCAACGACATCGCTCGGTCGAATGGCGATTCGTGTCGCGGTCGAACATGCCGATGCAATTGGTGATGCGCTCACGGCGGTCGAGGCTGATCGCGTCGGTGCAGCGATTCGCCATGTACCGGACGAAGCTGCGCGCAATGCGGCGCTCAGCAGACTCGTGTCGATGATCAAGATTGCTGCATCGAAAGGTGATGCGCGCGCCGATGCGATCGTTGCAGCGGCGGATGTCGCTCCGGAGATGGCTTCGCTCGTTCGTCGTGCACGAGCGTTCGTCACTAGTGATCAGGCCGTGCAAGTGTCGCATGCTGCGTCCTCTCCCGACGTCGCGACGACGCCGCAGTTGCGTCTTGCAGCGCTCGGCCTCGACGCGGTGGTGGCCCTCAAGAACAACCGCACACAGACCGCTGCGGATGCGATGCAAGAGGCTGCGAAGCTGTTCTTGTCGGACCACGTCGTCGCGATTCCTCCATCCATCTGGACGGCACTTCGATTCGCGTTCGACACGTCGAATCGAAGTGTGCGTGAAGCAGCGGTGGCCCTTGCGGAGGTGCTCATCAACGTGACGATCGTCGCGCCGCCGATGGGTTTTTCCGGGCTCGCGAGGGGCTTCGAGGCTGCGGGTCGTCGAGACCTTGCCCTGCGCGCATGCAGTGCGGCCATTGCGGCGAAAGAGGACGGAGCCAACGAGTTTTACGGCGGCATCTTGCGTGATGAAGGCTGGGCGCACGCTGCGCGCGGGGAGCGCGAGGCGGCCATCAGCAAGCTCCGTGAAGCGCGTGATCAACTTGTCGTGGCGACGGCATCGACTGACAAGGGACGCTGACGACCGATTCGATTCTGCTACCGTTTGGGGCGGTAACCATCATGTCCAACGAATCTGATCGCGACACTCCTGCTGGCGAGCTTGTGCAAACGAAAGCGCTTGCGCATCCGACGAGCCGTCTCGGCGCGAGAATCGAGCTCATCGATCTCGCTGCGGAAATTGAAAGAGCGGACCATACGCTCGGCCTCGTGGTGGGCGGCAAGCTCGAGGTCATTCGCGATCAAATGCGGGCGCTTCAGGCGCAAGCGCGTAAGCTGCTCGAAGATGCGCGTGAATCGTCGCTGCTTCAGCGAGCGAGCTGCAATTTCAAAAAAATACCGGGAAAAATATATCACTTGTATCGTCGGCCGAATGGCGAGCTTTATTTCTCCATGCTCTCACCGG
>CAZETM010000323.1:0-9826 GCA_964514885.1 uncultured Polyangium sp.
AAAACTGGTGACCTCGATTTCCTTCAAGCCGGCCTCCTGGAGGCGCTGCACCTGGAGGGCTTGGTTTGCCCGGACAACCTCCGGTAGGCGCGCCGCCTGTAGCTCCGGCTCCGGCCCCCGCACCAGTCAACCCCGCCAATCCGTTTGGTGGCAATCCGTTCGCCGCAGGCAATCCGTTCACTGCGCCCGGACAACCTGGCGGTATTCCTGGACAAACCCAACCCGGACAAACTCCTGGACAACCCGCGCCTGGTGGCTTGATGGGCACCTCGCCTGTGTTGCCGACGGACGGGAAGGGCCCGACATACATCGAGATCGACTGCTCGGTCGAAGCGTTGCCCAAGCTCGGAACCGTCCAAGCGAAGGTGCGTGACAACGAGTCCGGCAGCTTCGTTGCGGGAGCGATCGTGAAAGCGACCGACTCGACGGGCAAGGAGCGTACGGCCACGGCCGACGGATCAGGAACGGTCTCGTTCAAGGACATGCCGCCCGGTGCGGTGAAGGTCCGCGCAGAAGCCGCAGGCTTCATGACCACCGTCAGCGAAGCCGAAGTTCGCGCCAACGAAGAGGCAAAAGTCACGCTCTCGCTGAGCAAGCGACCTGCACCGCGTGACTCGCTCGTCAAAGTCACCGGCAACGAGATCAAGCTGCTGAAGCAAGTCCACTTCGAGACGGACTCGGCGAAGATCCTTGGTGACTCGAACGCACTGCTCGAAGAAGTTGTCGACGTGTTGCAACGCAACACGAACTTCCGTCGCGTCGAGATCCAAGGCCACACGGACAACACCGGCGGGCGTGAGCACAACCAAACGCTCAGCGAGCAGCGAGCACTTTCCGTTCGCAACTGGCTCATCGCCGCAGGTGTCGATGGCTCGCGTCTGCTCTCCCGAGGATACGGCCAAGACAAACCTCTCGCTCCGAACGTCACGAGCGTGCAGAAGGCGAAGAACCGTCGCGTGCAGTTCATCATCCTCGAAAAGGGCCGGTGAGTTCGATTCGCTCGCGCACCCAAGGTGCGGTGATGGGTTCTGTGCTCCGAACCATCGCCGCACTCGCTCTACCCTTGATGCTCTGTGGCGCGTGCACCAACACGCCACCTCACGCGGATCCCCAGGCACGTTTATCAGCGCCGCTTGCATCGAGTTCGGTCTCGTCTGTTGCGACAAACTTGGCTGATGCACAAGCTCCGCTCGATGCGTCCGTGCTTTCCGACGCGTCGGACGGTGATGCTGCGCTCGACGGATCTGCGCCGGATGCGCCCGAGCCCCAGGCGGCTCGGCCTTTCGTCAAAGACAACAAAGTCCTGCCACCGCTCGAGAGTGAAGAGCTCACGCTTCGCGCCAAGAAGTTGTTCGATGCGATCGTGAAGGACGATCCCGCAGTGGGGGAAAGCTTTTGGTTTCCAAAGGAACCCTTCATTCCGCTCAAGGATGTCAAAGGCCCAGACAAGTACTGGGACAACCTTCACGCGACGTATGTGCGCGACATCAACAAGCTGCATCGGAAGCGCAAATCGTGGGATGGCGCCGAGTTCGTGAGCTTCAAAGTGGGCTCGACGCCGAAGTGGGTTCCGCCTGGCGACGAAGCCAATAAGATCGGTTATTACCGCTCATTTCGTGGAAAACTCACGTATCGAATTGGCGACAAAAATTCGACGCTCGACGTGCACACGATCATCTCGTGGCAAGGCGAGTGGTTCATCACTCATCTAAGCAAGTTCAAAAAGAAGTGATCGTTTGATCTCGTAGCGACAGTCGTGGGCGATCAGTTGATTTGTCGTGCTAAGCTCCGGCCTCTTTTCTGAGTCTGACGGAGGTCACGAGGTGTTCGAGATCAGGGTCAACCCCACGCATGCGATCATCGAGTTCATCGTCGAAGGCGCTGTGGACGAGGGTGACGCTGCCGAGCTGCTGGGAAAGCTCGAAGCAGCCAAGATCGGCTTGGCGGGGCGTGACGTCAGAATCAAAGCCGATATTCGCGGGCGAGATCACGATGTCGCGATCATCGGCCCCATGGTTCGTACGTTGCACGCATTCGCCAAACAGGCCGGGGTGCAGCGGCTGGCGGAGATCGTCGAGAGCGACGTCGTTGCGGTCGAATTGAATCGTGCAGCCAAAGAGCTTGGAACGGACAAGATCCTCCGGCGCTTCTGGGAAGACGATTCGGCGCACGAGTGGCTGATCTATGGCGACTTGTCGCCGAGTTCGATCGGCGCACGCTGGCGCTGAAGATCCCGCAACGACGCAAGCGTTACACCTGGACAAACCTCACGCGGGGGATGACCGAAACGGTTTGTCCAGTCATCCCTGCGAAGTGAGTTTCACGAAGCGCGGGCGCGAAGAACTCCGAGCAGATTCACGTTGCGGAAACTGAGTCGGCAAGCCTGACCGTCACTGACGACGGTGAAACCTGCAGGCGCAGCGGACGGCGCGACGAGTTCAGGCGGCGTGTCGACGGTCCATCCAGTCTTCGACAGACGCTCGATCCAGCTACCCGTCTCTTCATGTCGTTCGACACGTCGCGGACCGTCGTGCGAGATGACGTTGCGAACCTCTTGCGCGAAGAACTCACTCCACACGAGCGACGCATCGCCACGCGAGAGCATCGAGTAGAGGCTTCTGGCGAGCGTGCCGTAGTGCCGATAGGCGTGGAGGAACCGCAGCGACAGATCGTCGACGTAGTGGTTCGAGTCAGGCTCGACGAGCACGAGCCGGGAACAACCCGCCGAGCGGATCATGGACAGAACGTCGTCGCGTCCCGCGCGTGCTCCATGCTCGGGCAAACCTACGTGGTGAAGGCTCAGGCAGCAGTTGGCGAGCATGAGGCCACGAGGCTCGGCTTGTTCGATGTCGTCGGGGAGCAAGTCGTCGCCGAGTTTGGGGATCCCGACGAACGTCGCGGGAATGCCCACTTCGGCAGCGGTACGAAGAACATTCTCTTCGGCAAACTCGAGCGCGCCACCGACGGCATCGGAAGAGTCGGGCTCGACGCCGATGACGTGCAGCGATTTGAACAGCCTGCGTGCGCCTGGGTTTTTGAGCAACGCGCGCATCTGACCAGCGCGGCCGATACCGACATCGAGCAACGTGACTTCGCAAGGCTCGTGAACGGCATCGAGCAGGGCACGGTTTGCCGCGGCGTACCCGAATGGAATGAGCGGTGTGCGCAGTCGAAGTAGCTCGAACGCACGCATCTGCGCGCCGGGGGGACGAGCGTTGAGGTACAGGTTGCCGCCTGAGCCCGCGAGCTTGTAGACGCGAGCGCGCAAAGCTTCGGCAAAGGTTCGAACGACGACGGCTCCGTGACCGTCTTCTTCGTCGGGCATGCTGCGAATGAGCGACTCGGTTTCGATCGCGGCTTCGTCGCCTTGATCGTTGACGAGTGCGCGCAGCGCTCCCCACAGTCTTCCGAGACGTTGTCGCTCGGTTTCGCCAATGTTCAGAAAAAAGTCGGCAAATCCAGGCGTATGCCTCAGGTTGTTGTCATCCGACTTCAGGTAGCGTTCCAGATCCTCCCAGGTGAACACGAGCAACGCGCCATAACTGCGACGCTTGCGCAGGCTCATCGGACCTTGAGAGTGATAAGACGACGCCATGCAACGGGCCTCCGTGTCAATATACGCACACGTGCAATGAAACTCGGTTTTTCCAGCCGTGCGGTTAGTCCAGCGTCATAAAGCCTGGGACATCGAGCATTGTCCCCTTCGGCATCGAGCGTGGACAACTATTGTGAACACCGAATCTCGACGAATGCATACGATTGTTTGCACTTCGCTTTTCGAGACTACCGTTTCTTTTTATGATGCCCTGAACGAAAGCGTGCGGCGGCAGGAGATTTGAAGCATGGGCAAACACTTCGTATTGATTCATGGAGCTTGGCACGGTGGGTGGGCTTGGGAGGGCGTTATCCGCTCCCTTACCGAGGCTGGCCACACCGCAGAGGCTCCGACATTGCCGGGACAAAGCCCGGGCGATGATCGCTCTGGGATCACGTTCGAGTCCTACGTCGAGAAAATCACGGAGGTCCTTTGGAAACAAACGAATCCCGTGATCTTGGTGGGCCATTCGAGCGCGGGGTTTCTGCTTCAGTCAGCGGCCCCGATGGTTCGGCGAAAGATCGAGCGCATCATCTTTCTCAACGCGTGGATCTTGCCTAGCAACACGGCGCAGTTCGACCTCGTGCCCCCCACGAGCGCCAAAGCGCTTACGGACACGGCGTATGCATCACCCGACAAAAGCGTGCCCGTCATCGACGAGTTTGTCCGAAACATGTTGATGGCTGGCGAAGACAAAAACGCCCAGGACGCAGTCATCAGCCGACTCACACCACAACCGCTCGCTCTGTTCACGACGCCGGTCAATGTCGACGACTTCAACAACCTCGACGTACCCAAATCGGTCGTGTACTGCCGCGATGATACATCCCTGCCGCCCGGCACATTCCTGCGGATGGCCGAAGCGCTCGGACGCTACGATCTGATCGAAATCGACGGCGGCCACGAAGCATTGGTGACACACCCTGCTCGAGTTGCCGATGGGCTCATTCGCGCGGCCATGCGTTGAGGTTTCATGAGACAAACCAGTGCGTGCACAATGTTTGAGTCCAAAGTGATTCAGGTCGGAGGTCGGGCGACATGTTTCAAGTAAAGATCGACAAGGTTAATTCCATCATTGAGCTGCATCTCGAAGGCATCATTCAGATGGACGAGATGACGCAGTTCGTGGATCAGCTCCGCGTAGCCACGCTGTCGCTCAAGGGAGCGCAGATCAAAATCAAAGCCGATATGCGCCGCTTCAAACCTTCGTCTCCAGCGGTTGCAGACATGATTCGGCAGGTGCAGGAGTTTGGACTGAACAACGGCGTCATTCGCGTCGCCGAGATGGTCGAGAGCGAAATCTTGGCCCTGCAGCTCAATCGCGTCGCCCGTGAGAGCGGGACGCACAAGATCCTGCATCGTTTCGCTGACGAGTCGGAAGCGCGCGAGTGGCTCGTGCACGGCGAAGTTGCCCGCAAGAGCCAACGTTTTTAAGATCCGTTCCGCAATGATCACGACTTGGGCGGGAGTAGCCTTCCGCCCGTCGTCGGCCCTTGCGTGACCGGTTTGTGCAGCACGATGCGGCGCCCTGCTGCTCGACCTTCCGCATGCGCCTCCGACCGCGTACTGCCGCTGAACTTCACGTTCTTAATTCGTGGATGCCGCATGCGGTAAAAGTTTCCGAGATCTGCATCGCGAACCCACACCAGTCCTTCACTCCGATTCGTCTCTCGTTGCGTCGATAACTTGTCGTCGAAGCCAGCCATCACGCCGGCCGTGAACGTGCGCCGATCACGATCGCTTCGTGCTCCGGTCGCTCGCTTGTGTGCCTTCCACAAATCTTGCGCCGTGCGCATCAGAAACGCGTGCACGTACGTCGCCATCTCGAGGTTTGCAAACGAGCCGCAGATCTCGACCACGTGACCACGTTTGCCTTCGAGCGGTCGAAACGCAGGCACCCAAATCACCTCCACGAAGAAGTGCTTGGACAGGATCGACGCCAAGCGTCGTTCGGCTTCACTCACGCGCCCCGTCGGAGTGCCTAGATGCCGAAAGCCGTAACCACGTCGTTGACGCTCCGCGACGTGATCGATGTTGTATTTGAGCATCAGTTTCTGCGCTGCGTTCATCGCCGCTTGCGCTTCGTTCATGTTCGAGCTTTCGGCCAACGCGAGCAGCTTCGAGATGCGCTCGAGCACTCGCGCACTGTCGTCATCCCCTACCGCTGTCGGTGCATCGGGAAGCCCCGTCGCAGCCGCATCGATCCCAAGCTTTTCGCACACGCCACGAAACGCAGGACCATGCGCGCTCTGATCGATCACGCCCAACACTTCATGCACGTACTGATGCGCCATCTCGTGCTTGAGCACTTCCACGACCACGCCCCAGGATCGTTCGAGCACAAAACGTCGACTCATCTCGATCGTTCGAGTCTCGCGATGCCACCTACCGAAGTAACGGTCTGCATCGCCGAGCTCGATCGCTGGCGGCTTCAGACCTCGGTGGAAGTACGTCGCGTTGATGTCTTGGAACGTCGACCGCAGCTCTCGCACGAGAGCCGTTTCAAGTTCGATCGACAATCGTTGGCGTGTATCCGGTTCTTCAGATTTCGACGTCACGTTCATTCGTCCGCGTCAGATTGTAGAATGAACCAGGACGTAGGCTCGGATTGGCCGCAGTGAGCAAGGCGACGCCCCTGCCCCGTTCGCCCGTTGGCATCACAACCATGTCACCGATTCGTCTCATGCCCGAAACATAAGCTAGGCTTCCGGCCTCCGCGTGTCTGCGACAAACTACCCCCTCGATACGGGCGCGACAAACGCCAAAGCGGCTGTTTCGGCGAGCGCGAGTTCGAAAGTGCGACGGCTTCGGACTTTTGCACGACTGAGAAAGACGATTTCTTGGGTCGTGCTTCTCGCTCCACCGCTGCTCGTGTTGGCGGTGGATTTCTGGGTCCGCGGCGACCGACTGCTCGATCTGCGAGGCAAGTACATCGGCAGCTACCTGGGCGCGCTGGTGGAAAGCGCGATGCTTTGGGGGCTGCTTCTCTATTCGGCGTCGGCGCGTCGTGGACCTTGGCGTTGGATCTCGGCGGTGCTCTTCGTGGCGCTCGCGACGATCACGCTCGGTTGTCAGATCTACTTCCAGCGCGTGTATTCGACGTACATCAACCTCGACGCGTTGCTCTTCGCGACGACGTTTTCGGAGAGTTTGTTCGGACATCTGCGTGCTGATGGCTTGAACTTTTTCACGGCGGTGGGTCCGCCACTCGCGTGTGCCGTTTTGCTCGTGTGGATCGGGCGTGTCGTCGTGCGGCCACAACAAACCACATCCACGCGCGTCGCTCAGTTTCTTGCGCCGGTGGCGGTCATCGCGGGCCTGACGATCCCTTGCTCGTATCGAGCCGTTCAAGCCTCCACGCCGGACGTGATCTACCTGCACGCGATGGGCGGGGTCGTGAAACAAGTCGCGGGCATCACGCCGCCTGCGCATGTTCGTCCGGGCGTGCGTACGCCGCCGCCGCTGCCTCCGGCGACATCCAAACCGAGTGGCTCACGCGTGGCCAAACCCAACGTGCTTTTCATCATCACCGAGAGCGTGCGCGCGGATGCGCACTGCAGTGCAACGACGGCGGACTGCAAGACCTCGCCGGCGATCAATGCGGCCCTGCCAAACCGCATGCCGTTGCTCCAGATGCGATCGAATGATTCGACGACGGCGATCTCGCTCGCTGTGCTCTGGTCGGGCTTGCCTCCAACCGCTTCGCGTCACGACTTGCACACGGCACCGGTGCTCTTCGATTACGCGCATGCAGCGGGTTACGACACGGCCTACTGGTCGAGCCATCACATGATGTTCGCCAACTCGAGGCTGTACGTGCAGGACTTGCCGACGTCGCATCAGACGGGCGCGACGGATCTCGATCCTCTTGCCGACATGGATCTCGGCGCGCGCGACGATCTGCTCACCGAGCGCATCCAAAAGGACTTCAGCTCGATGCGTGAGCCATTCTTCGCCGTCGCGCACTACGGCAACACGCACATTCCGTACCGCATCGACAAAACCGATGCGCCGTTTCAGCCCTCGACGGACAGCAAGTCGCCCGAAAACAACGAAGCGTTCCGCAACTACTTCCTGAACGCCGTTTACTTGCAGGACAAAACGATGGCCGACATGATTCGGTTTGTCCGGGCGCAACCCTTTGGTGCACGAACGATCATCGTCTTCACCTCCGACCATGGCGAAGCGTTTCGAGAACACGGCCAGCTTGGACACACCAGCTCGATCCTCGACGAGGAGATTCACGTGCCTGCGTGGATCGATGCGCCTGAAGGAACTCTCACGGATGACGAGCGAAAGACGATCGATTCGCTGCGTTCGTCACTCTTGTTCCACATCGATTTCGCTCCCACGATCCTCGACATGCTGGGGCTGGAAGACGAGCCGGGATTCGCTGCTCACTACGCGCCGATGGTGGGACGCAGTCTGCTCCGCCCCGTCGAGCGCACGGCACCGATCGCACTGACGAACTGCGCGGGCGTGTGGGGCTGTGCATTTCGTAACTGGGGCCTGATGTCCGGCAGCAAGAAGCTCGAAGCACGCGAATGGGACACGGCGTGGCACTGCTACGACGTCCTGGAAGATCCACGTGAGCAACATGATCTTGGTGCAGCCGCGTGTGGGGATCTCGTGGGGCGTGCAGATGCGCTGCATGGCGGTCTTCCGGGTCTCGTGCGATGAGCGAAGTGACGACGGACGAACAACCTTCGAGTACGAAGATCGAGTTGTCGCGAGTGCGCCGAAAACGTCTGCGACGACGAAGAAGACAGCTCGGGTTCTTGGTCCTGTTGACGCCGGTGCTCTGGATGCTCGCGACCGACTGGCTACATCGAGGCGGGCATCTGCTCAGGCTCGATCGCTGGCACAAGCTCGGCTACGCGGCGGGCGTTGGCGAGAGCCTCGCGTTCTGGATGGTCCTGCTCTACGTCGCGTCTGCACGGCGGGGACCTTTTCGCGGCGTGGTCGGCGTGATGTTCGTCGTGCTCTACACGCTCGCGATAGGCGTCGAAGGCGCGTTCCATCGCCTGTGGAACACGTACTTGTCGCACGATGCGCAGATCCATTCGAAGTCGGTGGCATGGTCGATCATCGGCACGTTGCCGCTGCGCCCGTTCATCATCGCGGAGATCGCACTCGCGTGCGGAGCGTCGATCGGCATGTTGATGCTGGCGCGAAAATTCCTACGACCTCAAAGGATTCCGCGTCTCTTCTTCCCGCTGCTCGTGTTGCCCGCGCTGTACGCCGTCTTCAAGCTGCCCGTCAGTTATCGCGTTTTGCAGTCGTCGCCGCCGGACTTGATCTACTTTCACGGCATCGCCGCCAACGTGCGCGAGAACCTTGGCATCACGAACGAATCGCCCGATCTGCGTGTGCAGCGTCGAGATCCCGAGCCTGTTCCGAAGCTCGCGAGCAAACCTGCGCGCCCGCGCAACGTGCTGCTCATCCTTCAAGAAAGCCAACGCGCGGACATCACGTGCGTCGGGTACGACCCGGATTGCAAAGAGGCCACGCCGTTCTCGAACAAGGCCGTTCCGAATCGAATGCCGCTGTACGAAATGCATGCGCGCGACTCGACCACGGCCATCTCGCTGTCGAACATCTTGTCGGGCCTTCTACCGACGGAGCCTCGCGATCTGCTGCATCAAGTCCCGCTCATGTGGGACTACGCCGCGGCGGCAGGTTGGGACACGGCGTATTGGACCAGTCAGAACTTGATGTTCGGCAATGCGCGTCTGTACGTGCAGGACATCCAGGCCAAGCATTTCGTCATCGGCACGCATCTCGACTCGATGGCGGATCTCGACGCCGGTGCGTACGACCGTTTGTTGACTGATCACGTCATTCGCGAGTGGGACAAACTCGAGGAGCCGTTCTTTGCGATGGTGCACTACTCGAATGTGCACTTCCCCTACGTGTACGATCCTGAGCATGCGCCGTTTCAACCGGCGAGCTTCGAGAAGGGTCCCGAGAACAATTCGCAGTTCCTGAACTACTACAAGAACGTCGTGTACCTGTCCGACATGGCCGTGGGACGACTGCTCGAACATGTTCGTCACTCGGACGAGAGCGATCGGACGGTCGTCGTCTACACGTCGGATCATGGCGAGGGCTTTCGTGACCACTGGCAAATTGGTCACACCAGCTCGCTATACGAGGAAGAGATTCGCGTACCGACGTGGATCGACGCACCAGCAGGAACGCTTTCTCCCGAGGAAGAATCGAGCATTCGCC
>CAZETM010000324.1:0-5155 GCA_964514885.1 uncultured Polyangium sp.
GCATCAAGGGGAAGGGTGATGCGGTCAGTGTGGCCAGATACCGGCATCAAGGAAAAGGGTGAGGCGGTCAGTGTTGCGCTGGATGGGGATCAAGGCGGAGGGTGGGGCGGTGAGGGATGGGAGTTGTTTGAGCAAGATCCCAGCCAATATAGCAGTTACCAGCTACGGGGCATCTTGACGGGGTTCGGAATAACGGTACTCTGCGCGACGTGGAGACGATGTTATTCAGGCCCATGAAGCCCGATTCCGATGGATTTCCATTGACTGGCGCCACCAGGAGAATGCTCGGTGTGAAGCCGGGGCATCCCCCAGATGACGACATCCCAGTGGATGACATGAACCACGTCCATCCGAATACTGGTGGAATGTCAGTTACAATCGATGACCCGCGACGCTTGCCGAAGCACCGTCTGCCGCGCACGATGGGAGGCGAGGGGCGCGATCCTCTGTACCAAATGCCGTGCGGCGTTTTATCTGCGTCGCTGCAGTTGCGTGCCGACCAACCTCATCCATCGCTTCATCGATTGGTTGAGCCCGCGAAGCGAAGTCATTTCAATGAATTCCAGAATCAACTGTACAGAACGAGAACGTCGTGGAGACAAATAGAAACATGGACGCCTGGACCCGATATGAGCGGCTCTGGTCGAAATTAGTCCGTATCCGATGGATCCATGGGGGACTCGAATCACCAGAGGAAGACGATATCCTGGACCAAATGGATGAAGTATGGTCACGGCTTACGTCGGAAGAGCAGGTCCAAATGTCCGCGAAACCGTCCAGATCGCTGCTGAGGATAGAAGTGCGAAAGCCAGCACGCGCGCTTGTTGACGTTGCTGAGGACGATGATTCGATGTCCGGGCCGCGACGAATTGTGATTGACGAGAGTTTTGTAGAGGAGCTTGCGGCATAATGTACATCACAGCGCATCGTGTAAGGCCCGTCGGGCGGGCGGACACGCATGGCATCAACGCCTTCCTGCATCGCCATGGCGGGGATAGCTCGCTTGATTGGGATAACCCGGACATCCGACAAGTGGCGGAGACCAAGACCGGGACCCTCGTAGATAAAATCATCGAAGTGAAGCCGGGCATGAATCGCGTATTGAGCTATCTCGATGTCGTGACCGCCGACGACAGGACACCCCATGTTGCTGGGGCGCTCGACGCATTCGAATCACTCATTTCGGTGAACTTACCGCTCGCCAAAGTGATCAACGGGGTTGGCATCCGTTTTGATGCCCAGGCCGGCTTGCCCGTCGAAGAACTGGTCGAAGAGTACCGATCGTTGAAAAATCGGATCCTCGAACTCACGTCCAAAGTGGGCTGACGCGTCAACCTCACCCCAAATCGAACACCAATGCCTCCGCTTGGTCGACGCGTCTACGTCACCACCAGCCGCACGCATTCGAGCACGGCAAACAATACCGCAACCGCCACGCCAACGATCGAATAAAACATCACGCGCGGATGCTTGTCCACCGCCCGCGCCAACTCGCGAAACATCCGCTTGGTCATCGTCGTTTTGCAATCGACACTAAAGGTCCCCGCCAAAACGCCTTGCAATGCGTCGATCATCTGCGCCGCCGTCTGATACGGACGCTGCGCAGGATCCTTCGCCAATCCCTTTACCGCGACATACATCAGCTCGGGAGGCATTGCCGACTGCACTCTGCAACTCTGCGCGCCATTGTCCTGCGGCGAAAAATCGCGCGCAATGATCGCCCCAAGCATGTCCGCCGTGGTCTTCTCGTCCTCGAGGTAATGCTTCAATGTCACCAATTCGAGCAGCATCACGCACGCACTATACAAATCGCTGCGGGCATCGAGCTTGTCGACATCGCCTCGCGCTTGCTCGGGTGACATGTACGCAGGCGTTCCCACGAGCGTACCGACGTGCGTCATGTACATGCGCCCTCGATCATCGTCCTGGCCAATGGTCGCGTCCGGACCTTTGGCCAAATCGCGCTTTTCATCAATCGGCGTCGCAATGCCCCAATCCATGAGCACCACTTCACCATAACGACCCACCATGACGTTCGCGTGCTTGATGTCCCGATGGACGATGCCATGCACATGCGCATACTCGAGCGCATTGAGCACCGAAATCATGATCTCCACACGGCGCTCGAATGAATAGATGCGATGACTTTCCGCATCGCCCGCCCGCAATTTTTTGATGACTTCCTCGAGCGTCTCACCCTCGACGTATCTCATCACGAAAAAGTATCGGCCATTCTCGTCCATGCCCACGTCGTGAACAGGCACGATATTCGGATGCTCGAGACGCCCCACAGTGCGAATCTCATCGATGAAACGCGCCAACAACATCGCATCGGTCGCTTGGGGCAAAAGCCGTTTGATCGCTACTTTGCGCGATATGTCCTGGTCCTGCACCAAAACGACTTCGCCCATCCCACCCGTTCCCAAAAGCTTGATGGGCTCGTAACGTGTCCGCACCTCCGATTCGAGCCGCAATTCCGCGCCCTCTCCCGTGATGCGAGGAAGCACCGTCGTGCGTCCGCCCGAGGTCGTACTGGCTGAAGGCGGCAAGGAAAACCCAGCGTCGGATGGCGACGCGATGGCCGTTTGCGCCGATGCAAACGATTCGTCGGCAGGAGCGATCAAGGTCGGAGCAGTTGCGTGTTGGTGAATCGTGGCGGTTTCTGCAAGGTCGCTCATTTGGTCGTCGCGAGCGTACTGCAAAAGCTACCGCTGCGGGAGGTCTGCGACGTAAAGAATTGTTGCGAGCCCGATTCTCACGCTATCCGTCACACACCGCGGCGGCGAGCAGCGCTGCAATTTTTGCGCGAACCAATTCGAACTCGCGCACGACGAGGTCGAGCTCTGATTCTCGTTGCCGTCGGGCCGCGTCAATGAGTTCGAAACTGGTCGATGTGCCGGCTTCGTAAGCAACTTGCGCCAACCGGGCCGTTTCTTTCGCGAGATCTCGCGTGCTTTCGGAAACCTTCCGCGCACTCTCCGCCACTTCCACGGCTCGATTCGCCTGAGTCACTTCGAGGCGGGCTTGACGTGCAACAATTTCCACGCGCGCGGTTTGTTGCTCGACGTTGGCTCGCGTAACGGCCAATTCGCCATATCGAAAACCCTCGAATATCGGAACCGTCAATACCGCACGGATGCTCCACGAGTAGTTGGATGCATTGAGCGCGAATTGAGGCGGAAGCTGAACGTTGGCCGGGAGATTGGGGATGTTGGATCCGTTTACCGAGGCGTCGAGGCTGGCACTGACGTCAGCCGTCGGGAGAAATCCGAGCTGGACTTCCTTGACCTGACGTCGATTGACCTCGAGCTGACGTTGCGCCGCTTGAACATCCGCGCGATCCTCGGGCTTACCGACCGCACACAACGACCGAACGCTGCTTTCAATTTCATTGAGCGAAATCGTGGGCGTGACGCTGTAAGGAACGTCCTCGCCAAGCGCCAATCCCAAAGCCTCACGCGCCCGGCGCAACGATTCGTCACCCTGAATGGTCGTATTGGTAGCCAACGCTACATCCTGCTCGGCTCGTACTACATCGAGCCGCGTGGCCACTCCAAGGCGTGCCCTGCGCTGAGTCAGTTCGAGCCGCTCGAGAGATGTCTTGAGCCCCACGCGGTTGATTTCGCTGACTCGTTCCGACGTGAACACGGCAACGATGGATGCGGCGACATTGGTCAGCAACGTTCGGCGACGATCGGTGGCCGAAAGCTTGGCGACTTCAACTGCCTGTCGAGCCGTTCCATACGCATACCATCCACGCGGGCGGAGAATCGGGAGGGAAAGGGTGAGGTTCGCGGAGGTGGTGCTTTGCTCGATGTCCGCGGATGTCGAGGATCCATCGGCGTTTTCGCGCTCCTGGTGCTGGCTCTGTTCGAGCACCGAGGCACTGCCGCGTAGGGTTGGCAAAATCCCACCCAATGCCTGTCGACTGAGACCAGCAGCCCGCGCGGCTTCTTGTTCCGCGACTCGGAGATCGGGGGCGCTGGTATCGACGAGGCGAACGGCATCGCGCCAATTGGTGAGGGTCTTCGGTGCCGGAGGAATTGGCTTGAGGAGTTGTTCGTCGACGAAGATCGGCGGTGGCTTTGATGGCGCAACAGGGGGCGTGGGATCGAGCGCTGTTTCAGCGGTACCCGTCAGAGCAGGCTTCGCAGGCGGGGCAGGAGTCGCTGGCTGTGCCGCAAGTGGCGCTGCGAGGGAGAGGACTGCGAGAGCACTGGCAAGTGGCTTGCCGACAAAACGAAGATGGAGGGCCATGTTGGGGCCTTCCATCTGAACCGGACGGACGCTGACGACAAGCGGGAAAACTGCTTGGGGGTGCGGGAGCTTTAAGACTCGGCCGCCGTGTCCGCGTCGTCTCCGCCAGCCGAACGCTCGCGCGCCAGCTCTGCGGTGAGCGATCGGCCGGACCACGTTGCCGCCGCAATACCATCGAGAGCACGTTGCGCTTGCGCACGGCTAACACTCACGAACGCATTGCGCTCACGCACTCGAATGCGCTTGACGTCTTCTTTGTCGAGGCCGATGTGGTCGAGCAACAGCACCTGCAAGTCGGCTGCACGCACGCCATCGCGACGTCCGACGCTGACGAAGATCTCGGCGTAGTCGCCAGATGCTCCACCAGTCGCTTGCTCCGCAGCTCGATTCACCGGCGGCGCAACTTCACGCGGTGCAGCTTGTGCAGGTGGCGCGTCGCGCAAAATCGGTTCGTCGTCGCCTTCCTCCACGGGCGGCTGCCAAGTGGAGAAATCGGCGTGACGAACGGGAGGTCGCGCCGGCGTCGCAGGCGGCGGCAGTAACTCTGATGCGTTCATCGGGACGTACGGCGCGGCAGTCGCTTCTTCCGTTACGGGTGCCGAACGCTGCTTGGCAGGCGAGGGGACACGCGCTTGCGGTGCGGGAGCTTCATCCGTCGGTCGAGCTGATCGCGTGCTGGGCGGAGGACGCGGCATCTCCGGTCGCGTCTCGCGTCGCTGACGAACGCGACGCCCTCCTTCACGCGGCTCTCGTTCAGGACGAGATTCGCGATTCGCCACAGGCTCGGGCGCTGCCACGATAGGTTCGTCAGGAACAACCACTACCGGCTGCTCGACTGCAACAGGAGGCGCTGCTTGCGGCTTCGATGCTTCGACGACTCGTGCAGCAGGCTTGGGCG
>CAZETM010000324.1:5255-9796 GCA_964514885.1 uncultured Polyangium sp.
GCTCGACAACTCGCGCAACAGGCTTGGGCGGCTCGACAACTCGCGCAACAGGCTTGGGCGGCTCGACAACTCGCGCAACAGGCTTCGGTGCTTCGACGGCATGTGCAGGCTTCGGTGGTGGCGTGGCTCGTCGCGCTGCGGCGGCTTCGTCTTTGGATGTCGGACGAGCGCCGAGGTGTTCACGAAGCAGACCCGCCAAGATGCGTTCGGACGCGTCGTGCGAGAGCAGTCTTCGCGCGAGCGACAAGTCATCCGGATGCGTGCCCTTGGAAGCGAACGCTTCGGCGAGCATGTTGACGAGATCCGTTTCGGTGCGCGTCGCAAGGTCACCGACGGAAGGAAGTTGTTTTTCGATCGGACGAATTTTGTACGTGAGGCGAAGCAGATACAAACCGCCGATGTCGCGCGGTGTAATCAGCGAAAACGCCGTCCCGGTTCGTCCTGCACGACCGGTGCGTCCCGTGCGATGCAGATACGATTCAGAATCTTGTGGGAAGTCGTAGTTGATGACGTGCGTGACGTGCGAGACGTCGATGCCCCGTGCAGCAACATCGGTCGCGACGAGGAAGCGCAGTTTGCCCTCGCGCGTCGCCGCCATGACTCGTTCGCGATCGTTCTGCTGCATGTCGCCGTTGAGCCAATCGGCATCGAAACCTTGACGCATGAGCGCGCCTGCAACGACTTCAGTCTCGTCCTTCGTGTTGCAGAAGATGATCGCGCTCTCGGGGTTCTCCACCTCGATGATGCGAGCAAGCGTGCCGAGTTTGTCCGACGCAACCATGAAGACGAAGTGGCTGATCGAGAGGGCGCCGACGTGATCACCGGACAAGGTGACGAACTCGGGAGAGCGCAGTTTGTTGCGCGCAATGCGCTCGATGTCTGGGGGAAGTGTGGCGGAAAAAAGAAGTGTTTGTCGATCCGTAGGCAGCCGCTCGAGGATGGCGGTGAGTTCACGCTCGAAGCCCATCGACAACATCTCGTCGCACTCATCGAGGACGAGCAGGCGAATGTGTTTGGTGTCGAGCGTGCCGCGGCGAAGATGATCGAGCACGCGGCCAGGTGTGCCGACGACGACTTGAGCACCGCCAGCAATGGCGTCGATCTGCTTGGGTATGGGCGCGCCACCGTAGATGGGGACGACACGAATACCCTTTCGTTTGCCTAGCCGTTCGATCTCGTGCGTGACTTGCACGGCCAGCTCGCGCGTTGGGCAGAGCGCAAGGACTTGCACCTGAGCGAGGGATTTTTTGACGAGGTGATCAACGATCGGCAGTCCGAAAGAAGCCGTTTTTCCTGTCCCCGTGCGCGCTTGAACGACCGCATCTCGACCGCGCGTTGCAGGCTCCCAGACCGCGATCTGCACGGGCGTCGGATGGGTGTAACCAATCTCGGCGAGCGTTTCGCGCAGTTCGGCGGAAAGAGGCAGCACGTCGAAGGTGGGCGCCGGAGGCTGATTGTTCGCGTCGGTTGCGCCTTGAGGAGTGGAGCTATTGTCAGTCATTCGTTACTGCCGCGGTGTGCTTCGTCAGGGGACTTTGGGTGCAGCGCGCTGAGGTAGGTCGGTATCGACGATGGCTTGGACTTTGCGCCTGAGCGGAGCCAGATCACCAGCCTCGCGACGCACTGCATGTTCTTCCGCATAGCGGAGCCGCTCGATGGCGTCGAGAGCGCCTTCATCCTTAGCGGAGCCGCGGCAAGCATCCGCGACGCCGTCGAAGAACCCCCACTCGGGATTTAGCGCCGATCGGAAGCGTTCGATGGCCGGGTCCTCGCCATCGGTACCCGGGGCCGCAAGACGCGCTCGTTCGATGGCCGACACCAGCGCGGATTGGCCATCCCGGCACGTCGCATAAGGAGCGGCGATACGAGGTTGAAAGAAAACTTGTTTGGTGACCTGCGCCGTCGCACTGATGCAAACGACCCCGATGGTGCCGAAATAAATTGCGACGGCAATCGCACGGCTACGCTTGCGAGCTGACGCCGGTCGGTTGGATCGAGGCGGGAGAGTCGACATGGGCTACTCGCTGAGGCCCTCGGGCTGAAGCGACAAGCAGCAAGGTCGTCGGAAAAACGCTCGGCTTGTCAGTTGAGCTCGCTTTCCGGCCGTTCGGCCTGCTCGGCTTCGAGGAACGTGGCGGTGATTTCTCGCTCGAGCGCCCCGGTAATCTCGTGCTCGATCGCTTCCGCACTGCCCGCGAGACGCACGACGTTGATGGCGTAAATGAACACCCGCGTACACGGGGGCTCGTTGCTGTGGATCGGATGCAATCCAAGTTCGAGTTCGAGCATGTCGTCGCCGACCGAAAGACCATCGAGAATCACGAGCGCCCGAGGATCAACGCCCTCTGCAACGAGTTCGACACCAGGCACATCGGAGATGAAAACATCAGCGCCATCGATGTAGCGGCGCAAGACAGGATTGAGCGATTCGACAGCCTTTTGTGCGAGTGCCAGGAACGCTTCGCGACTAGGTGCCCACGGGGGCAAACCCATCGCGGTGTCCATTTCGCGCGCAAGAAGGAAAGCTTGCGTTGCGCCGCGCATGTCCCCGCGCTCGTCACGAACGAGGCCCAAGTAGTACTGAGCTTCGGCGTTCGTTGGCTCTTTCAGTGCAGCTTCTTCGATGAGCGTCGTTGCTCGCTCGACTTGTCCAATCTCGTACAGCGCACGACCAACCAGGAACGCGTGGTTCGGGTTTTCGTACGGACCCGCAGGAATTTTTTCGACGACCTGCGCGGCTTCTTCCATCTCGCCCTTGGCCAGCAAGGCGTCGAACTTGAGGAGCAGGGCGTCAATCACTTCTTCTTCGACCTCAGCGAGGTCGAGCGCTTGGTCACACATGTCGATGGCTTGGTCGAAGTCGCCGAGTGGGTGAATGTAGACCTCGGCTGCGTTGAGCATTGCCTCGAGGTAGCTGTCGTCGAGAGCGATGGCTTGGCGGTAATTCTCGATGGCTTCTTCGCCGTCACCCTCGAGTGCAGCGACGTAGCCGAGAAGATTGTGAGCCTCGGGCGAGCTTGGGTCGAGTTCCAAGGCGCGACGCGCGGATGCTTCCGCACCACGAGTGTCGCCACGCTGGATGAGATCCCAACCGCGATCGAGATGGGCCGAAAACTGGTCCATAAACGGGGTCAACAAGTGTGCCAAGGGGGGCAGCAAGTCAAGTGCAGGGGGCAAATTATGCAGCGAAGCGGGCTCTACTACTCGTGAACGACCACGAGTGTGCCTCGGTTGTCCTTCGACGACCAGACGGCGTGCAGGCCGCGCGGCAGCTTGGGCTCGCTCCAGAAAAAGATTTTCTTGGCATCGAGCGGGGAAAGATTGACACAGCCGTGACTCATTTCGCGACCGAAGTTGTTGTGCCAGAACGCAGCGTGTAGGGCGTACGAGCCCTCGAAATACGCAACGTACGGAACGTCCTCGATGCTGTACGGCAAGTCGCCAGCAGCCGTTCCATCGCCATCCATCGTGACGGCGATGTGCTTCTCGCGAATGCGGAACGTGCCTTTGACGGTCGAGTGATCCTTGGCCTTGTTCGATGACTTGCGACCAGGCGAAATGAGCGTCGCGTACACGGGTTTGTCCCCCTCGATCGCCAAGAGTGTCTTGCGCGTGAGGTTGACGTCGATCCACTTCTCGCCGGGCGCAAGATCGGCAGGCTGCGGACCCGACTCGGTGTACGTCGAATCGACCGCCTTCATCCACCAGCCTTCGGTGGTTTGTCGGTACAAAACGGACTTCACGGTCGCGGTGACACCCGTCAAACCTGCCGCGGTAAATCGGGGCGCAGGGCCTTTGATTTTCACGGTTTTCTGTTCGGCATCGATCTCGAACTTCGACGACTTCGAGAGGAGGAACCCAACGGCCTTCGCACCTTCAGGCACATCGATGCCTTGCGTGGTGTGGGGTTTGACGATGTACATGCGGTCGCTTGGTGCGACGAGGCCCGCGGTGGTTTTGTACCAAGAGCGTCCGTTCCACGCGAAGTTCTTGTCGACCGCGACGAAGAAGCCTTTGACCATGCGCTTGGCAACGGTGCCGTCCGCTTCTTTCTCGAGCTCGGCAAGCGTGACGTTCGGCGCTTTGCCCTTTTCGGTCTGCTGCCACCAAGGCTTCGGAGGCTCTTCGACGGGAGGTCCCGCATCGAGGAGCGTGGCGACATCGGCCGAGGCCATCGCGGGTGGCGGAGACGGCGCAGGACCAATGCGATCTGCTTCGGTTGGATCGTCCGTCGAAGGGACGGCTCCACCTACGGACGGAGGAAGCGAATCCTTCGAAGGCGTATCTTTTTCTTTCGCCGCCGTACTTTCTTCAGCAGCGTCGTCGTCCTCGGTCTTCTTCTTTTTGCGCGCCTTCTTCGAGATCTCCAAGTACGGCTCGTACTTGATCATGTCGTCTTTGGAAGGGACCGATCGATACAGAGGCGTGCCGTGCGCGGTGTTGTACGCGTAGCGATACGGGAGGACCTCATCGAGGTTCGGGGCGGTGATGCCCATGCGCACCTGAGGGTTTGTCACGTCCGTCGTGGCCCACTTGCCACA
>CAZETM010000325.1:0-9785 GCA_964514885.1 uncultured Polyangium sp.
AAACGGGGACGGTGAAGTCAAACGGCCTCGCGCGCCTTGCCTGGGAACTCGGTCCACCCAACGACCGCCCAGCCACGGTCCGTGGTGTAATACCAGGACAACAATTCGGGCATGACATGGTGCCGCAACAGTCGATGCGCTCCTGCTTCCACGAGCAGGCTCCATTTGTTCGGCACGAGTCGCATGCGGCGCGCCCACGCTGGCAAACGCTCTTCGTGTGGATACGCGATGAACAACCAATGCAATAGGTGATCGCGTTCGGCCATCGATAACTTCGGAAAACGTTTTCCGTAATGCCGTCGGCTGGATTCTTCCAAGAGCCGTGCGGATTGACGATAAGCATCGAGCGCACCTGGAGCATCGCGAGTTTTCTCGTCGACGAATCCGCGGCATGCGAAGAGCGACACCGCGATGTCGTCCGTGATGACCTGAAAGAGCGCGTAAATGGTTCGATGCTCGTCGCCCGACAAATCACCGGTAGCAGAATCTTGATCCAAAACGGATGCCGTGCGCCAGGTGATTACTTTGCGCAAATAATTTCGTATCGATGTGGAGATCATCGCACTTTCCTCAACAGGCCTTTGACCAGCTCTTTGGCCTTGTCCTTGATGTCGATCGCTTCGGAAGGATGCGACCAGACCTTGTGGAAAGCCGTCGCAACGTCGTCGATGTCTTCGTCGGCGCCGAGTAGAACCTGGTGTGGCAAGGTAAAACCCGATTCATACGCGATACGGTTTGCCGTGGGACAGCGGTAATCGGGCATTTTGCGGCCATACCACGTGACACCCGCGGCAACGCCTTCGCTCCAGAGCGGATTGGCATAAATCGGACGATACGTCGGCTCGATAGGAACCCCCTCGGCACGCACCGCCTCGATGAATTGCCACAACGGAAGGCCGGTCTGTCGTTCGTCATAATGGAACGACAATCGATAATGCGGCCTGGACGTGACGCCCGGTTGATCGGCAAGAATCGAGATACCCGAAAGACTCGAAATTTTCTCACGCAAACGCCGAATGCCTTGCTCGCGTTTTTCCGCACGTTGGTCGAGTTGTTCGAGTTGTCCGAGCAGCACCGCTGCTTGCCATTCCGTCATGCGATGATTGCCAGCAAAAATGGGCGCGCCTCTTTCGAGGCCATGTCGACCGCAATTGCGTTGCGAATAAATTTTGTCGAGCAACGCTTTGTCTTGGCCGATGACGATACCACCTTCGCCCGCGGTCATCGGTTTGCTGCTTTGAAAACTGAAACTGCCGAACGTGCCGAACGACCCCGCCCCTTTACCTCGAAAACGCGCTCCATGCGCATGAGCACAATCTTCGATGATGGCCAGCTTATGGACTTCCGCAATGGAGCGTAATGCGTCCATGTCTGCCATGCACGAATAAAGATGCACGGGAATGATCGCGACGGTGCGGTGCGTAATGGCAGCGCGTACGGCATTCGGATCGATGCAATACGTGCGAGGATCGACATCGACCATGACGGGAATTGCATTGGCTTCGACGACGCTCGTCGCAGTAGCGATCCACGTGAGAGCTGGCACGATGACCTCGTCGCCAGGTTTGATCCCGAGCGCTCGCAAGCAAAGCAGCAGCGTCACGGTTCCATTGGTAATGGCTACGGCGTCCCGAGCGTCATGACGAGCGGCGAATTTGCGCTCGAATTCGCGACCGAATGGGCCTTCACCGCCCCAGGTGCCGGAGGCAAGCACGCGCAGAAGGCGCTCCTTGTCGGCATCGTCGGCCATGGGCCAAGGCGAAAACGGACGGCTGCGCACGCGCGAGCCTCCGCGAATGGCAAGAGTGGCATTCATCGATATGCATTGTGGGAGATGTTCTCGAGCATGCCCGGAAGCGGCACGCTTTTGTCACTGAATACGGAGTTTCCCGAATGGCGCCGCCGCGCGATTCTTTTCCGTCTCTTCGATGACCGTCTCGTACAGTGCAGCCAATTTCGACGCCACTGCGTCCCAATGAAAACGTCGACGCACGAGCGCATGACCGGCATCGGCAGCGTGTTTGCGCAGTTCCGCGCTCCCCACGAATTCGCTCAGCCTGCGCGTCCATACGTCGATATCGAGCCCCACTATGGACGCCGTATTGTCCGCCCCGAGCGCATCGGCCAAATCCTTCATGCCAGAATGCGCCGCAAATAGCATGGGCCTTTTGCTTGCCCACGCTTCGAGCACCACGAGGCCAAATGTCTCGTGTGTGGACGGAGCCAACACTATTTCGGCACGCGCATAAAGATCGGGGAGTTTCGCCCCATCGACGTTGCCGAGAAATACCACTCGGTCTCGCACGCCGAGCTGCCGAGCTTCACGCTCGAGCACAGATCGATAACCTCGATCGGTTTCGGCTCCCGCAAACACCAAGCGATGTGCGCTCGATGCAGCTTTTGCAAAAGCACGCAAAGAATGCAGTTGATTCTTTTGATGCGAAAGCCTGCCCACCGCGAGAACGACCGGAGCATCACCAAGCTCGGGGAAAACATTTTTCGCCCGCTCGGAATCGCCTCGGACAAACCGTTCGACCTCGACCCCGTGGTCCATTCTCACCGCCCGTGCTCCAATTCGTTTTTCTAGCGCCCGACGTTCTTCTTCATTGAACGAAATCACCCGAGCTGCATCGTCGATCACGCGACGCGCACCGAAGAAGGCTCCAATCGGAGCCCCCAAGTCGATGACACCTTCATGACGCGTCCGCATTTCGCGCGATATCGTATCCGAATCCGTCAATAACGGTCCATGTGCGGCAATGACATAAGGCCGTCCAGAAAGCTTCGTCGCCATACGCACCGCCCCACCAATCCGACCCGTCGTATGCAGATGCACGATATCGATGCTGCGATCACGTACGAGACGAATCGGCAAATCGAACGAGGCGATATTGCCTGCATTGGCAACCAGAGCTTTACGACGTTCAGCCGACGCGAGAAATGGCAGGAATGCGTCATATCGTTCGAGACGCACTCCGGGCGCAAGTGCACAATCGGGCGCGGTCGGCCCAAAAGGTGCATATACGTCACAACCCCATTCACCAAGCGTGAGCCGCTTGGTCATCTCGGCTAGATACGTTTCGGTACCGCCCCATTCCGCTGAATTGTACTTGCGCACGACATGCGCCACTCGATACCGATTCGTCATCACACCGGTCCCCCTCCGGAAATCTGCCCCCCGACCGAATAGCATCATCCAGATGGGAAGCACGTGCATTTCACTCGTGGACAGGCTCCACTTCGTCACATTACAATTGACCAATGCGATCGTCGGGGTGGGAACAAGTCGCGGCTCTCAACACTGGGCCAAGGTTCGACCGTGGTCAGGAGTTGTCCGGAAAAATCGTGGCCGGACGCTTTCGTGTCGGACCTCTTTCGAACGTCGGCGGCATGGGCTTCGTGTACGCCGCCGAAGATCTAGCTCGCGCCGGCGCCCCCGTGGCTTTCAAAGTCATGCTCCCCATTTCCCGCTCCGGGGACGAATCGCGCGAACGGTTTTTCCGCGAAGCCGAAGTGCTCTCCTCACTGCGACATCCAGGCATCGTCGAATACGTCGCGCACGGACTCACCGAAGACGAACGCCCTTATCTCGTGATGGAATGGCTCGCTGGCGAAGAGCTCGAAAAAACACTGGCGCGACAACATGTGACCATGAACGAAGCGCTCGTGATGTTGCGCAAAATCGCCGATGCGCTCGCATTCGCTCATGACCGCGGCATTACGCATCGAGATTTGAAGCCATCGAACATCATCCTGCGTGATGGACGCGTGGACGATCCAGCCGTTTTGGACTTTGGCGTCGCTCGATGGCTCGGCCATACGATGCAAGTCACGCGCACCGGTATGCTCGTCGGAACGCCCGGTTATATGGCGCCCGAACAAGCACGCGGACAAACCGACATCGGTCCGGCCGCCGACGTGTTTGCCCTCGGATGCTTGCTCTACCAATGCTTGGTGGGCAAACCACCGTTCACCGGCGATCACATCACCGCGGTGCTCGCAAAGGTGCTCTTCGAGGAAGTGCCACCGATTCGTAATCACCGCACCGACTTGCCGCCGGCGCTCGATGCTCTCGTGATGCGCATGCTGCTCAAGAACCCCGCCGATCGGCCCCAGGATGCCCGCGCGCTGCTCGCCGAACTCGATACGGTCATGCTCGAAACGTCTCACCTTCAGCAGCATGTGAGCACCGTGATACGCAAAGCAGCGCTCACCGACAAAGAGCTCGCACTCTATTGTTTGGTGCTGGCCGCACCCGAACGCACCGATGATGGCGACGCGTGGGTCGTGTCGAACTCGACGATTCGAGCTCCGTTCATCGGCGAGACGGCATGGCCTCTCAAGACGCTTGAAAGGCTCGGTGTGCAGCTCGAGTCGATGGCAGACGGGTCGGTCGCCATCGTGGTCGGCAAGGGCGCGAGCGCCAAAGAGCAAGCCGCTACGGCGACACGTTGCGCATTGTTGCTGTTCGAACGAAATCCCACGGCTCAAATCATCCTCGTGACCGGTCGAGGCGTACTCGGGCCTCACGGCGGTGTGCACGAAGGCGAAGTGTTTGCGCGCGCGTCAGCGCTTTTGCGCGAGCGCGCTCTTGCGAGCATGGCCGAGCCTGTTCCAACGGGAATCTCTATCGACGAGATCACCGCGAGCGTGCTCGGTCCGGGGTATGACATGGAGCGCGGTGCGACATCGATCGTGCTCACGAACATCGTAGGCGGTGATCAACACCAATCATCGCTTGGTCATGCGCTTTCATGCATCGGTCGCGAGCGCGAGATCGGGCAACTTCTCTCTTCTCTCGATGGCGTAATCGAGGACGAGCGTGGAGCAGCGGTGATCGTTACTTCGCCGCCAGGCATGGGAAAATCGCGCCTTTTGCACGCGTTTCTCGATCGTGTGCGACATGATCGCGGTGACGTTGCAGTGCTGCATGGGCTTGGAGATCCGAGCCACACGAACTCGCCGTACGGTGTCATCGCGCGTGCACTTCGTGAACTTGCAGGCGTGCAAACGAGGGAGATTCACGCCGAACAACGACGCAAACTCGAAGCACGTCTCGGTGCGTTTGTGCCCAAGACAAACCTGTCGAGTGCGGTGTTACCACTCGTCGACCTGTGTGTGTCGCTGGACGAATCGAGCGATGCGCCGACGCACGATTCCGCCGTGGAAAGCGCTTTTTTAATGTGGCTCGCGGCGGAATGTGCAGCGCATCCAACGCTGCTTGCGGTCGACGATTCGCACTGGGCCGATGACTCGAGCTTACGTCTGCTCGATCAGGTGCTGCGCTCGACGCAAAATATGCCGCTGTTTGTCGTGACAATCCATCGTGTCGCGGGTGAAACGCACGCACCTTTGCCGTGGCAAGGTCGAGCACAAGAGTTGCGTCTGTCGGGAATCGGAAAACGCGCAGCCGAACGCTTCGTGCGCTCGGTGTTGGGGAACGACACGCTGGCGGACACCGTCACGCGTCTGGTGCACGATGCTGGCGGCAATCCGCTGTTCCTCGAGGAGCTGGTGCGTGCAGAGCTGGCGGGCCATCGAGACACGACATCGGAGACGCTGCTGGCGATCTTGCAGGCGCGTATGCAGCATTTGTCGATCGGCGCGCGTCGAGCGTTACGTGCGGCAAGTTTGTTCGGACCAACCTTTTGGAAACGAGGCGTCGTTCACTTGCTGGGCCTCGACAAACACGCCGATGATGAAAGCGTCAGTCGATGGCTTGAAGAGCTACTCGATGCGGAGTTGGTCGCGCTTCACCCGGAGAGCCGTTTTGCAGATGACACCGAATACGGATTCTCGAGCGGACATGTGCGCGATGCCGCCTATGGTTTGCTTACCGATGGCGATCGCGACCTTGGACGAAAGCTCGTAGGGTTATTTCTGGACCAAGTTGGCTGAGAAGAACATGTAGGATGCGCGCGCTGGACGCACGGGCGTTCGGGCCATCCACAATGAGTAAATCCGCCACTCCGAATTCATCCGCCCATCCATTCACTGTTGCGATGCTCCTGTTTGGCTCGGGGCTAGCGGCGCTGGTGTATCAGACAGCGTGGCAACGCGAGCTGCGCCTGGTCTTCGGATCGTCGACGGCGGCGAGTGCGGCGGTGCTGGCGATTTTCATTGGGGGCGCAGGCGCGGGAAGTCTGCTCTTGGGGCGGCGAAGTGATGCCGCGTCAAAGCCGTTGCGGATGTATGCCAAGCTGGAGCTGGGCATTGCGGCGATGGCGGCGGCGAGCCCATTTCTTATCGACCTGGCGCGAATTACGTACCGAGCGGCAGGTGGCACGTTCCATTTGGGAATGACGTTTGGGACGGTGCTGCGCATTTTGCTGGCGGCGATTGTCATTGGCGTGCCGACGGTGTTGATGGGTGGCACCTTGCCAGCGGCGGCGCGAAGTGCGGAAAGCGCGGGGGATACGCAACGCAAAGCGGTAGGCTGGCTTTATGCAGCGAATACGCTGGGAGCCGTTACGGGCGCATCGTTATGTACGTTGGTCCTTTTGGAACGGCTGGGCACACGAGCTGCGTTATGGTCGGCAGCGATTCTCAATGTGCTCGTCGCGTTGATTGCTCTGCTCATCGATCGCCGGCTTGCACCGACCGTGGAAGAAACGTCGGCATCTTCCGATTCTGATGAAGTGGCGGAAACGTCTCCGATGCCCGCTCAGGCGGTGCTTATTTTTGCCGCGCTTTCGGGGTTTACGTTTTTCTGGCTGGAGCTGGTTTGGTATCGATTGCTCGGGCCGCTGCTCGGGGGCACGGTTTACACGTTCGGCGTGATTTTGGCGGTCGTGCTTTTGGGCATTGGTTTAGGCGGACTCCTGTATCCGTTGTTTTTCCGAAAGAAACAACCTACGCCACGTAGTCTTGCCCTATCAGCGGCGCTCGAAGCATTTTTCGTCGCGGTTCCATTTGCCTTCGGGGATCGTTTGGCGCTGCTGGCCCTGGCGGTTCGTCCTGACTTGGGCACGGGCCTGCTGCATTACATTCCGGGATGGCTGGCGGTCATTGGAATCATGGCGTTTCCCGCGTCGCTGGTGGCTGGATACCAATACCCGATGCTCGTGGCGCTCATGGGCACGGGGCGCAAGAAGGTCGGTGCGCACCTGGGGTTTGTCGGGGCATACAATACGCTGGGCGCAATGGCGGGAGCTTTGCTCGGTGGGTTTTTCCTGATTCCCTCGTTTGGTGCGACAGGATCGATGCGGATTGCTTGTTACGTGCTGCTCTTCATGGCGGCGTGGGCGGCGTATTTTGCATTTCGCGCGCCGAAGCTACGCGTGGTGATTGCCGCGCCGCTGTTTTCGGTGCTCGCATTCGCGGCGCTCACGGCACCCGGTCCCACGGCAGTGTTACGACATACTCCGATTGGCGCAGGCCGCGTCGATAAATTCGTGCTTGCCAATCCAGCGGCGGCAAGGTCGTGGTTTCAGGATGCTCGCCGAGTGATTGAATGGCAAGCGGAAGGGCGGGAGAGCAGCGTCGCCATTGATGCGACCGACGGTATTGCGATGGTCGTGAATGGCAAGATCGACGGCAATGCGCGAGGAGACGCGGCCACGCAAGTGATGGGCGGGCTTCTCGGGGCGATTTTGCATCCCAATCCGAAGCAGGCGATGGTGATTGGGTTTGGCACGGGCAGCTCGGCAGGTTGGCTGGGAAGCGTTCCGAGTATCAATCACGTGGACGTGGCAGAGCTGGAGCCGTCCATGTTCGAGATTGGGCGGCAGTGTGCTCTGGTCAATGAAAACGTGCTGGATAATCCGAAGGTGAATCGGATTGTGGGGGATGCGCGAGAGATTCTGCCCACGGTGCCTCGAAAATACGACGTCATCTTTTCGGAGCCGTCGAATCCTTATCGCGCGGGCGTCGCGAGTCTCTTTACGCAAGAGTATTACCAGGCGGCTCGAAAGAAGCTCGAACCGGGTGGGATGTTTCTGCAATGGGTACAGGTGTACGAAATCGAGCCGGAGACGCTGCGCACGTTGTACGCGACGTTGGCGTCGGTATTTCCTTCGGTTGAAACGTGGTATCTCGGATTCAGTGACCTTGTATTGGTCGCGACGGAAGCGCCGCTCGAGCACGACGTGGCAATGCTTAGAGAAAAGCTGACGCAGGAACCGTACAATCGCGCGCTGCGAGTGGCGTGGAGGACGGAAGGCGTCGAAGGATTGTTTGCGCATTACGTGACGGGGCCTCAATTTGCGCGAGCGTTTGCGGACGTGCCGGGAGCCGTATTCAATACGGACGACAAGAATCGCGTGGAATTCGGTTTTGCGCGGAGCGTGGGGAATAACAGGCTTGCGAGCGAGTTTTTCGATTCGGTGCGCAAGAGCAAAGATGATCGCAAACCGCGGCTGAAGGGCGGCACGATCGATTTCGATCGGGTGGCCGAAGATCGAGCCTCGCAGATTGCGGGCGATGGTACGGAGCCGTCGGTTCCGGAGGGTGTATCGCCGGATGTCGAAGTGCGCGTGCAGGCGATCATTAATTATTTGGCGGGCAACTTCGAGGGCGCGAGCGCGAAATGGGAATTCCAGGAACGTGGTCCGGAAGGTCCGGTGCAGCGGGCGATGATGGCCGAAATAAATGCGTGGTACGGCAAAGAAGCTGCACTGCCGCACATCCAGCGTCATGGGCGTGATTTCCCGCTCGAGGCCGAGGCCATTCGATCGCGTTATTTGTATGCGTCGGGTCATCGAGAAGAAGCGGTTCAATTGCTGGAAAAGGTATTCGTTGCGTATAGGCAGGATCCATGGCCGGCGACGTTCATCATGAGCCGCGCGATGGACTTGGCGCGCGAGCTTGGGCAAAGCTCGCCGGCGGATGCGCGACGCATGTTCAAGGCGTTGGAAATGCCATTTGCTGCGCGCGTGTTGGAATCGTCACGGCGAGCGGTGCGCATTGACTTGGCCGAGGCGATTGTGGACGAGAATGCGTGCGTGGCAGCATTCGCGGTGCTCGAGCCGCACCCGATGTGGGACGAGCGGGTGTTGAATTTGCGTCGCGATTGTTATGCGAAGTGGAAGCATCCACGAGCTGAGGATGCGGCGCGTGATGTCGAGCGCTTCAAAGCTTGCGCTGAGCCCAAGCCGCCGGAAACCAAAGAGGCGGAAGGCAAGAAGGCGGAGACCAAGCCGGCCGAAGGCGAGGCCGTGGCGACGGAGACCAAACCGGCGCGTCCGTTCGACTGGCGGAAGTGGGCCACGTGTTTGTAACCTGCTGACGATAAAGGTTCGGCATGCCGAACCTTTGGTTGGTGACAATACCAGATTCGCTCAAGGCGGTGCGGTAACTGATTCAAAGCGATCAGAACTGCCCGGCGATCGACAGACCGCCACCACCGGGTAAAACCAGCGGGGTGAGCGCTACATTCGTTGGCCTTGCTTGACTCACGATGATCATCACCACGGTCGCTGTAGTCAATGCTCCACCCACGGCAAATAACGCTGCGGTCGTCGTGGTCAATCGTTTGCTCTCAGCCTTGCGGATTTCCAGGTTGGGGACTTTGGTGGGATCGCAGGTATTGCCATTGCCATCGTCCTTTGCGCAATCTCTCCGGAGCGCATCGTTCTCAGTGACCGTTGCGTTTGCGATAATCGCGCCCATCGCGAGACTACCGATGCCACCAGCACTTCCGATGACGATGCCGCTGGGAACAACCCAATGCGGTAAAGGTTTTCGTGGTTGCGGACCAACGGGCTCGATACCAACGCCACCCTTTGAATGCACTTCGCGGCGAAGATCGACGATATGGTGTTTCCCAGCCTCAACCTTTGCAGTGA
>CAZETM010000326.1:0-9765 GCA_964514885.1 uncultured Polyangium sp.
CAGCGCAGCCCCGACAACCACAGCCGCCTCCCTCCCCCCTCATGGATCGTCGCCGATAAGACGTTTCTTTCGTCCGTACCCGTGCGATTGTCGGATCTCCGTTGACACACTGGCGAACGATCCCGACCATGGGAGCAACCGCCCCATAGGAATCGAGCGGACTCCGTCCTCTACATTTGGTGAACCGTGGCTCAACAGCTTCGTATTGAGGTAGCCGGCGAAACGAACGTCGGCCGCAAGCGCAACCATAACGAGGACAACTTCGCGATCATGACGGAGTATGGCCTGTTCATCGTTGCAGATGGAATGGGTGGCCATGCTTCGGGCGAAGTCGCATCGAAGATGGCAGTCGACTCGATGCAGGAGTTCTTCGCGCAGACACAAGACGATCCCGAACGCACGTGGCCCTACAAGATGGATCGCTCCAAGGGCTACGAAGAAAACCGTCTGATTACGGGCATCAAGCTCGCGAACTTGCGCATCTACGAGACAGCGCAACGCGAGTCGAAGAAGCGCGGCATGGGCACGACGTTCGTCGCCATCTTCACGGCGAACGACGGCGTGTACATCGCGCACGTTGGTGACAGTCGCGTCTATCGCTTCCGCGATGGCAAGCTCGAGTGCCTCACCGAGGATCACTCGTTGCTCAACGACTACATCAAGATGAAGCGCCTGACGCCCGAGGAGATCGCGAACTTCCCGCACAAGAACGTCATCGTTCGCGCGCTCGGAATGAAAGAAACCGTCAAGGTCGATACGCGATTCGAAATCCCCGCCGTCAACGACACCTACGTGCTCTGTTCCGACGGTTTGTCCGGGCCGGTGACCGATCCCGAAATTGCCGAAATCCTTGGCAAATACCCGGACATCACCACGGCCTCCGCCAAGCTCATCGAACGCGCCAACGAAAACGGCGGACCCGACAACGTCACCTGCGTCGTCGTTCGCTGGACGCACTGATCCGTCGCGTCACTCGTCTACTCCACCCCATTACATTTCGACAAACCTACGCAGAGACAAACTTCGTTTGTGCTCCAAGCGTAGTCGTTCGTCTTATCGCGTCAGGAACAGAACGACGCCGACGATCGCAAAGCCGAGCACCGCGGCAAGCACTCCCCAGAACAAAAACGGAATCGAGCGCTTTTGCGGAGTGATCGTTTCAGCGACCGAAGGCTCGACGACGAGCCAATTCGGGCCTGTTTGCTGGCGCCATTGTCCTTGGTTTGTTCCCTGGTTTGTTCCCTGGTTTGTTCCTTGGTTTGTCGGGGCGTTACCGCCCTGCCAACTTGGATACGCAGGCATGTTCTGGGTCTGTGGAACATGCGGATAACCAGGTTGTTGCGCAGCACCTTGAGGCGCGTAGCCACCTGCTGAATTCGTCTGCGCTTGCGCGATCGCGTAGGCGCCCGAGCCGGTTGCATTCGCGTAACCACCGGATTGATGCATCGGACTCTGCATGCCCATCGGCGCAGTTGATGCGAACGCCTGCGAAAGTGCTGCAGGCGTAGGCATCGGGCCACCAGGAGAATTCGTGAGCAGCCGCCTCGGCATCGCGACTGTCTCGACCACGTCGTCCGTCGTGTTTTCGTTGTAGATGTGCGGCGCTGCAACGGGAGGCGCAGGACGAATATCGTTTCGTGTCGGATAATCGACCGGCGGTGGACGCGAAACGACGGCCTGCGGCGCAACCGCAGGTGGTTGCGACCAGGGCACCGGAGTCGGCGTGGAGCCGCTGATGCGATTCGGACTCGACGTGCGTGGAGAAAGCTCACGCCATGCAGCGAGCGCATCGATGGCGGTTTGAAACCGATCGTTCGCATCACGCGCAAGTCCTTTGGCCATGAACAATTCGAGACGCGGATCGACAGGAGCTTCGAGCGCTTCAGCAATCGTGCGCGGAGGATGCTTCGCCTTCATCTCCACCATCACGAGCACGTTCTTCGCGATGTACGGAAGCTGGCCCGTGAGCGACTGATAGATCAGCGTCGCTGCTGCGTAGATGTCGGCGCGATGATCGACGGTCTTCGCTTTGCCAATCTGTTCCGGTGGCATGAACGAGAACGTGCCGAGGCTCTGGCCCATCTCCGTCAGCGTGTCGCTCTCCATGTCCTTGGGCAGTTTGGAGATGCCGAAGTCGAGGATCTTCACGCGTGTCGATCCGTCCGACCGACGCTCGAGAAACACGTTCGACGGCTTGAGGTCGCGATGAATGATGCCAACGCGATGTGCATCGGACAAACCCATCCACACCTGTTCGATGATCGGATGCAGCTCTTCGAAGGAAAGAGGCCCAGTGCGCTTCAATCGATCGATGAGGCTTTCACCTTCGAGTAGTTCGAAGACGAGCACGATGCCGTAGACAGGATCGTCTTCGACATCGAGCACCTGCGTGACGTAGTCGCTGCTGATCGAACCCGACGCTCGAGCCTCGCGACGGAAGCGTTCGACGGACGAAGCTTTCGTCTTGGCATCGGCGTGCAGCAGCTTGATGGCTACGTGTCTGCCAGTGCGAGTGTTCTCCGCGCCAAACACCTCACCCATCCCGCCACGCCCAATCGGACGGAGGATGCGATAACGGTTTGCAACGATGGTCCCCGACTGGATCTCCAACGCACGCGCCTCAGGGTCTGATTATCCACCCATCGCGAAAAAGATGATCAATTTCCGCGAGTCGACGTTCACGTGAAGTGATGTCCCCATGGGCATCAGAACGTACCCATGATCATCGCTCCACCACCTTGGGGCGTCGCCCAGGGCGCAAAGAGCACGGCTTCTTTGGTCGGTTCGGTCTTTTTCTCAGGACGCTTTAGAAACAGCACCACGGTCGTCGCCGCGCCAGCAATGGCCAACCCGAACGAGATGTCAGCCACGAGGTTCAGCGTGGTGACGTTCGATCGCATGTCCTCGAGCTTCGCCTTGGGCTCTTTGCCGTTCGCGTCTTCGTATTCGGTTCGAGCACCACTCGCGAGTACGCCGACTACGGCACCAGCGATACCCAACGCGACGCTTGCGCCACCCACGATGAAGACCGTCTTCGGAATCGGCCGTTTCGGTCCGTCGTCAGGCTTGGGTTGGGGTTTGTCCGACTGAACGGGTTTGTCCGTCTCGAACTCGAATGAGTGCTCGTGCTCGCCGCCGTTCTTGATCTCGACTCGCCACACTTGCTCGGGACTGCCATCGACGCTCGCGCGCAACTCGTGCACGCCAGGATGGATGCCCAGCACCAGTTGGTCGCCGTCGACCTTGTACCGGTTCGTGATCGGATAACCCTTTGCGGGTGTACGCGTGTCGGTGACCATCAGGCCGGGTTTATTCGTCTTGATCGTGACTTTCGCGACAACGGCCTTGAGGGCTTTGATGTCGGACTCGACCTGTTGTTTGTCGGTCCGCTCCATCTGCGAGCCTTTGCGCTCGAGAAGCGTTTCGTACAGCGCGATCGCTTCCCCGTCGCGCTCGAGGAACATCGCGCAGAACGCCATGCCCTTCAGCGCGTTGAGCGATCCTACGAGCTCGTACGCTTTTTCGAATTCGGAGAACGCCTCTTCACACTTGTGCCCAGCAGGGTCGTTGAAGAACGCGGCACCGGCCTCCATGTGCTTCTTGGCCTCAGCAACATTGGGATCTTCCGCCTTCTTCGGTTGAGCGAAGGCAGGTGATGCTCCAGCGAGCATGGCACAAGCAGTGATGGTCGAGATCCATCGCGTCAGCACAGAACGCATGGCGGGTAGAGTACCGCGTGTCGTCAGCAGGGGAAAGAACCGCGCAGGTCGATCATTCGTCGTCGGCTCGAAGCTTCGCGAGCACACCCAAGTCTTCGAGTGTGGAAGTGTCGCCAGTGGTCTCGCGACCAGCGGCAACGTCCTTGAGAAGTCGACGCATAATCTTGCCGCTTCTTGTTTTCGGAAGCGCATCGGAGAAGCGAACTTGATCAGGTCGGGCAAACTTGCCGATCTCCTGACCAACGTGATTCGCAAGCGTCGTTGCCAATTCAGGACCTGGCTGGTGACCAGGTCGAAGTGAAACGAACACGACCAACGCTTGACCCTTGAGTTCGTCCGGACGACCCACCGCAGCAGCTTCGGCTACCGATGGATGCGACACGAGCGAGCTTTCGATTTCGGCTGTGCCGATGCGATGTCCCGCCACGTTGAGCACGTCGTCGATACGTCCGACGACCCAGAAGTAGCCGTCTTCGTCGCAACGCGCGCCGTCGCCGGTGAAGTAACAACCTTCGACGTCGCTCCAGTATTGCTTGCGGTAACGGTCGTCATCGCCCCACACGGTGCGCAGCATCGAAGGCCAAGGACGACGCAGCACGAGCAGTCCGCCTTCGTTCGGTTTCACCTTCGTGCCGTCTTTCGTAACGACTTCCGCGTGCACACCGAAACTGGGCAAACCCGTCGATCCCGGCTTGGAAAACGCAGCGCCCGGAAGCGTCGTCATCATGATCGACCCCGTTTCCGTCTGCCACCACGTGTCCACGATCGGACATCGCTCGCCACCGACGTTCTTGTAGTACCAAACCCACGCTTCAGGATTGATTGGTTCTCCAACGGATCCGAGCAGCCGTAGCGAAGACAAGTCGCTCTTCTTGGGCCAGTCGTCACCTTGGCGCATGAACGCGCGAATGGCCGTCGGCGCGGTGTAAAGGATCGTGACGCGATGCTTTTCGATGAGGCGCCAGAAGCGTCCCCAGTCAGGGAAGTTCGGCGCACCTTCGTACATCAAGCACGTCGCTCCATTCGAGAGCGGGCCGTACACGATGTAGCTATGTCCGGTCACCCAACCGACGTCGGCAGTGCACCAATAAACGTCGTCATCGCGTAGATCGAAGACGTACTTGCTCGTGACATGTGCGCCCGCGAGATAGCCGGCGGTCGTGTGCAAAACGCCCTTGGGTTTGCCCGTGGAGCCCGAGGTATACAGGATGAACAACGGGTGTTCCGCATCGACGATCGTCGCTTCGTGATTCGCATGTCCGTTGGGATCGACGATGTCGTGCCACCACACATCGCGTCCGTGCTGCATCGTGACGGGGCACTTCTCGTTGCCCAGGTGACGAAGCACGACGGTCTTCTGCACGCTGCTCGCAGCAGGTTGTGCGAGCGCATGATCGACGGTGTTCTTCAGCTCGAGCACTTGACCGCGACGGTATCCACCATCTTGCGTGATCACGACTTTCGCTTGGCTGTCGGCAACGCGATCACGAATCGCATCGGCCGCGAATCCACCGAAGATGACCGTGTGCGCTGCGCCTAAACGTGCACACGCGAGCATTGCGACGACGACCTCGGGGACCATGCCCATGTAGATCGCTACGCGGTCACCTTTCTCGACGCCGAGCTTTGCAAGCGCTTCAGCGAAGAGAAGCGTCTCGCGATGAAGCTGCGCGTAGGTGAGCGTGCGAGTTTCGCCATGCTCGCCTTCCCAAATGATCGCGGCCTTGTTGCGCGTCGGCGTCTTCATGTGCCGATCGAGACAACTCTCGGAAATGTTGAGTGTGGCCCCGACAAACCACTTCGCGTGCGGAAGGGTCCAGTCGAGCACCTGCGTCCATGGCGTGCGGAAGACGAGGTCTTTGGTTTCGCGACGCCAGAACGTGTCGGGGTCGTCGATACTCTCGCGGTAGAGCGCATCGTAAGCCTCACGTGACGCGATCTTGGCGTGCGCGACGAACTCGGCCGGGGGGTCGAACCGGCGGGTTTCTTTAGAAAAACTGGTGATCGGATCGTGCGACATGAGCCCTCCCAGGACAGGGCCGGGAGGATACCGAATTGCACGCGTCAGCGAAGCAGAGTTGTGGCGTTTCGATCGCCAAGCGCGCTCGTCATGGAGCGCTGGGCAAACCTTGCGAGCTGCTCACCACGAGCCGTATCCGATGCGTGCGCCCAGGCCGAGCGTCACGCGTGGATCAGCGAGCTCGGCGACTGCCGTGTCTACACCACCGACCAGCAAACTCTGTTGCGCAGCGAGCCCGAGCAGCACTCCGCTCCAGTCGTATTCGAAGCCGGCATCGATGTTGAAGAACGCAACACCACCGGGACTGTCGCCCCTACCAATCCAGTTGTAGGCGAGTCCTCCGCCGATCGTCGCGACAAATCGCGCTTTTCGTCCGGGACTCATGAGGCGAAAGCCACCGCCAAACCGCGCCGAACTCAGCGCAATCGTCGCATCTTCCGAAGGGTTTGCGATGCGGTTGCTCGTGTAGTCGAACATGAACTCGATCCCCACGGGCGTGCTCAGTCGATATCCAAAACGCGCTCCAGCCGTTCCACCTGCTCCGTCTTCACCGAGCATCATGAAAACGCCGCCCGTTGCTAGTGCGTACACGCCGCGTTGAGGCGGTGAAGGCGGGCGCGCGATCTTGGTCGATGTAGTCGTCTTCCTCGCGGCCACGGTACCAGGGCGCGGAACTGCGATCGGAATGCCACCTATGCCCGGACGAACCTCCTGCGCTTTGCCCGCCACGACGAGCACTTGAAACGCATATTCAGCTCCGCCCGGTCGATACATCTGCACGAGGTGCGTTCCCGGCTCGACCAAGCCCGACCATTCACCAAGTGCCATCGGCTGCTGATCGATCGCGATCGCCATTTCCGGATCGCCCGTTTTGACGACCACCCAACCCATGTTCGGCACCAGCGTCAACCGGACCATCTTGTCTCGATCCGCGCTCGTGATCGTCACTGTCTCTTCGGCGTTTTCGTAGCCTTCTGCGCGAGCACCGATGCGATGTTTTCCCGGTCCTAACGGCACGGGTTTGTCTTTCACGTCCGCTGGTTGAGGCTCGTCATCGATGTAGAGCACCGCATGCGGCGGGGACACTTCGACCGAGATGTACCCGAGCAACGCACGCATCTCCTCGATCTCATGTTTCGCCGCCGTACGGTCTTCCGGCTCCATCGTGTCGGCATGTTTCGCCAGCGCTCGCTCGAGGGCCACGATGGCTTTCGGATACTGAAACAAACTCTTGTGACAGAGCGCCACGTTCACGAGCGGGCTGGCTCGTGGACGTTCCGCATACGCCGCTTCGAACTCGGCGATCGCTGCACCGAAGTTGTTGTCACCAAACAGCTTCACGCCGTTTGTCATGTGCTGCTTGTACAGATCAGCGCTCGAAGGGTCGGTTGCAACAGGCGGCGGGTCTTGCGCGAGCGTGACCCGTGGCGACGTGATCGAAAGAGCGATCAGCGAAACGACAAGTGCGGTGCGGCATTGGTGGAACAAGTTTCACTCCACCTTGAGCTTTAGCTTGGGGGCTACGCTCGTGTTGGTCGCGGTAGGTTTGGGCTCGGCCGTTGCAGTTGTCGCCGGCGCCGTCTTCGTGGTCGTCTTCGGAATCGGTGGCAGCTCCGCAATTTCCACGGGTTTGTCTCGGCCAGACGGCGCGCTCTTGGACACCGCGGATGCTTTGGCCGGCTTTCTTTCGGGAACGACGGGCGCGATCTCGGAAACGCTCGCCGTAGGAGTGGGTGGCGGCGCAGGGTTTGTCGTAGCCGATTCGTTCGGCGTCGTAGCAACGGGACGCGGCTGGTCGGTGCTCATCGACGCAGGAGCGGGGTTCTTTGCTGCGGGCTCGCGTATCGCGATGGCGACGCCAGCGAGGGCAACTGCCACGACGGCCAATGCACCAAGAGCGATTCGACGACGCTCCGTTTGACCCGTCGTGCCGCTGCTCGTCGACCAACCGACTCGTGATGGACCGCCTGTGCCGACATCGACGGTGGGAGCTGTCGCAACGAGTAAATCGGGTTCTCGATGCGGGTTTGGCGTGGTACCACTCGATTGCTTTGACGTCGAAGTATCTCGACCACTCGATACGCGTAGCGCTCGTGGTGACAACAAGCCTTCCGATGCTTCGCCCAGAGCGTCGAGCATCTCGCGAGCGTTCTGAAACCGCACCTCGCGATCACGACAGAGCGCCTTGGTGAGAAACGACGCGAGTTTTTCCGGTACACCCGGGTTGTGCACGCGCGCATCGAGCGTGTCTTTGGTGCAAATGTGCACGATCACTTGCTCGTACGAATGACCATCGTGCGGCGGTCGTCCCGTCAGTACTTCGTAAAGAATGGCGCCCGTCGACCAAAGATCCGTGCGCTCATCGACGTCGGGTAACGCTTGGGCTTGCTCGGGCGACATGTAGAACGGCGTGCCAAGCACCGTGCCTTGCTTGGTGATCGTCTTGTCGATCGCGCCCACGCCGCGACGCATTTTGGAGATGCCGAAGTCGAGGATTTTGACGAACGTCGAGCCGTCGTCTTGTTCGGTGAGGAAGATGTTGTCGGGCTTGAGATCGCGATGAACGATGCCCGCTTCGTGGGCTCGGTGCAGACCGCGAAGGAGCTGCGCGGTGACGTCGAGCGCCCCATCGGGTTCCATGCGACCAACCTTGCGCAGATGGTGTCCGAGGTCTTCGCCGCGACACAGTTCCATCACGAGAAACGGCAGGCCGTCATCGGTCATGCCCGAGTCGAAAATCGTGACGATGTGCCCGCTTTCGACTGCGCTCGCTGCTTCAGCTTCGCGTTGAAACCGAGCGACCGAGTCTTTGTTTCGCGCCAGCTCCGCATCGACGAACTTCATCGCCACGCGTTTGCCGATGTCTTTGTTGATCGCTTCGTACACGGTGCCCATGCCGCCGCGAGCGATCAGTCGCACGATTTCGTATTTGCCCACGCGACGGCCCACGAACGAAACGTCGCTCGTCGATGTAAAAGGCGTCGGAGCGTCGGCGGCAGACATGCGCAACGGCAAACAGGGTGGGGGTGGATCTCTCGAGCGAAGCTCCGCTGGACTGTACACTCCGTCGGGCTCGGCCTCCCCATGGACGAGCGAGTCGGAAAAAGCTTCGACCGCTTGAAGCGAGCCTACCACGCCCTGTGCAGAGACGATCCATCTTGGCTCGATCAACGCGGCAAAGGCGGGAGCGCAGCAGGTGGATTCGCTGCGAGCTTGGCATCCAGCGTTCCTGACCGGTCGAGGCTCGAGATGTCGGTGTATCCGCCCAGAGGCTCGTTGTTGACGAAGACTTGCGGCACGGTCGTTTGCCCGGACGAACTGATCAACCAGCGGCGTAAGTCGTCTCGTCCGTCGACGTCGATTTCGTCAAACGCAACGTTCTTGCGCGACAGCAGAGCTTTGGCGCGATGGCAGTACGGACACCAGGCGGTCGTGTAGATGGTGACTGCGGCGGGCATGGCGAACCTTTCGTGCAGTGTGGCGCATGCAGCAAGGGGGCAGTTGTTCGCTCGCCCGTGCAGCGCGGGATCTATCGCCCGAGCGCCAACGATTTTGGCCCACTCGAAATGGTTCGTTTATCGCTTGAGAACCATGGACCTTCGCGATCAGTTCGCAGTGCAATTCGCAGCCGCGCTTGCCGGCGCGTTAACCGATCCCGCACAGATCGCCCGCCGTTCTTACGATTTCGCAGAGGCGATGCTCGAAGAACGAGCGCGACGAATCGAAGCCGACGAAACGTACGCCATCGCGGAAGCGCTTCCGTTCGGGGCTCTCGAGATCGATCCAGACGACCTGGAAGAGCCGTACGACCCGACGTGGGACATCGAGCCGCGATGGGCCGTCGATGCCGCTCCAGACACCACTCGCGCGACGATCTTCGATGTGCACAGCGTTCGTCCGGGACTTGTGCGTACGCAGCCGAGCGAAGTCGAAGCCAACACGCCGAAAATCGCTAGCTCAGGCACCTGAGATTTCTGCAACTCGCGGCATCATGTCCGCCGTTTGCATCCGCCCGAGATCGCTCAC
>CAZETM010000327.1:0-9747 GCA_964514885.1 uncultured Polyangium sp.
CTCGCTGAATGGTTTCGACCTCATCGAGCACCAGCATCAAGCCAGGTCGCCCAGTCTGTTTGAGCAGTAACAGCAATCCCCGCAGGAACGCCAATGCTCCCGTATGGTCGAGGTCCGCCTTCAGGTTCGCCTTGCGTTTGATGCTCGCCCCCACGTGCGGCTGGCCCATCAGCCACGCCACCAGCCCCTCGAACGTCGCCACGTCGTCCTCGAGCCGCGCGCGATGAGCCGCTCGTAACGCCGACGAAAATGCCGGCTGGTCCTCCGCCACCACCCGCAGCCGTTCTTCCAATCGCGCCGCGACGCGCTCGTGCAATCGTTTCGCGTCCGTGGCTACGTCTGGCTCGGCCGCCAGCACTTCCTCTTCCAAGTCGTAAAACCAACGCTCCACGAGCTGCCGAAATGCTCCGCGGTCCCGCTCTTTCGTCCGCAAATGCTCCAGCGCCCGCCGATATACCGTTTCCAATCGATACAGCGGCGTATCCACCTCGCTGATTTGCACCTCGCTCACCGCCATATCGAGCGACAATGCTTTGGCCGCGAAATGCCGCGTGAAAAACGTTTTCCCCGTCCCGTATTCTCCGCGAACGGCCTTTACACGACTACGCCCCGTCGTGCAATCCTCCAGCTCTTCACCAATTGCTTTGTCGAATCGGTCGAGCCCCACGGCCAGCCATTCCAGACCTTTGTCTGGCACGGTTCCCGACCGCAATGCGTACATGATGTCTTTGCGCCGCGCTTTCGACGGCATCGCTCGTTCAGCCATCCCCGTTCTCCAGGAAAAGCGACCGTAGACGCGGCACGTCCAGCGTGACCATACGACTGCGCTCGTCCAGCTCCACCACCGGTTCAGCTTCCACGTTCAGCACTTGCTCCAGACGTTGCACGAAACCCGCCACCCGCGCTCCGAAGCTAATTCGCATTTCTGCTGCAAATGGATCTTGCGCCATCCGTCCACCTCGCCGAATCAATAGCTCGATCGCTTGTTGACATGACGCGCGATGATTTTCAGGCAATTGCTTCAGTTGCGCTTGGTAAAACTTCGACTTCACCAGCGCCTCGAATACGGGCGGTGCAGCCTCTTTTGACGGCGGCTCGAATGCCAGGGCCGCTTGACCCGTTTTTTTCGATACGATCGGCTCGGGCGTTGCCAACTCCGCGGGCATCATCACGTTGCACGCGGCTCGTGCCGCCCCCAATTCCCAGAACCTCGGTGGCTCGAGCGGGCATTCCATCACGCCCAGCGCTTGCAGCGTCGGCAAGAGCCCTCGAGGTGCGAGCAATACCGCCGGTGCAATCGCTTCCGCCAAGGTCGCTCCACCATGCTCGCCCGCATGAAGCAATGTCGTGTACCGCAATGACTCGTGCACGGCCACGGCCACGCGATCCACGCTTTTCGCCTGCGCCAATGCACCCACCGGCAATTCGATCTCCTCTGACGACGCCGTTTCGCCGGCACGCAGAAAACGATGTCGCGCCCCGTGGTCCATGCCCTCGGGATCTTTTCCGGCACGTATCATGGCGCCTGCGAATCGTCTCCATGTCACGTTGCCGTGATCGCTCGTGAGCAGCACCAATCGCCCGGTATCTTCAGCCGCCTCCAGCAATGCGCGTAGCGGTCCAATCTTCTCGATCGATAGCGAAACGCGCAATTGCGCCGCCCCCTTGAGCTGATCGTCGATTGCATTCACTACCACCGCGACGACCCGCGGCCCTTCGCGTACCTGCTTGTTTGCCTGGCTCGCCAGGCCACCTCCATCACCCAGGATGTCGCCCCGTAACATCGTCACGGGCGTCTCTCCCAGCCGACGAATACCTTCGTGTTTCCCTAGCCGCTCGCCATCCCGACTCGTATCCAGCTTGTCGCTGGTCGTCAGCGCGCGACCCGCGAAAAGTGCACTGCGCGAAAGTCTCGTGATCGTCGGCACGTGCGCGACCACCGGCAGCCGCGGTCCGCGCGATACCGGCACGAACGACGTTCGCCGAATCGAGCCCCATAACTCGGCCAAATTCGCCCAGCTCATCCCGTCCATGCACAGGATTAGCAGTTTCAGGTCGCCCGATTGTTTCAAAACGTCGACCCCGACGCTATTCAACACGTCCTCGATCAGCAACGCTTGTCGCGTCTGTCCCGAATACCGCACTGCACCGCGCAGCGCCCCACGATCGCCGTTTCCCACGACACGCGCATATGCCGTCGCGAACCGAGCATCGAAGTCGTCGCGGATTGCGTCCACCGCGGCCACCAGGCCCCGCGGCCCCTTGCGCAGAATGCCCGATTCATCGGCGCGCGCTACTTGTCGCGCGTAATCGACCCATCCGCCCACGTTCGCTTGATAATGCGCCAGTCGCACCACTTCCGCGTGAGGTCCCTCCGCTGGCCGGGTCAGCTCTCTCGTCTCCGCATCCGCAAGGAACGCCGCCAACCGCGTTGCCATCTCCACTTGCTGTCGCAGTTGCGCGTCTTGCGCGGCGCCATCGTGCGCGAGCAACTCCGTTGCAGCCGTATCCACCGCTTCCATCAAGCTCGGTCGCTCCGGGTTGGCGACCAGCGTTTCCAGCGCCTCCAAAAGAGCCTGACACCTTTGCGTCAGCACCATTGGCAGCCGATTCGATCCTCGAGCCAACGGGCGCGTTTGTTTGCCTGCGAAAACCTGCTCCGCCTCGTGCAAAATCGCTTGTCGCGATGCTTCCCCGTGTGCACCGTCCAATTTGGGCCACAACTGCGGCACCAAGTATCCCAAGTCGATCAGCGTCTTGGCCAGTTCCGCTTCTGGCAGCGAAACGAGCGGGTGTTTCGGCACCAAGCGCACTCGTTGTTCCAGCGCGGTCATTAGCATTTGAAAGGACAACGATCCCGTATCGTTCAATGTCGCTCGCGCCACTTCGCCCACGATTGCCATGGCCCCCAGCTCTACCGCCACATCTTCGAGCCACGCTTGCAGAATCCACGGCGCACACGTTCCTAGCCGCCGATCCAACACCTCGGCCAGTTCTTCTCGAGCGTCTTTCACGTCCGCCAAGATGGGCCCCAGCGTTGAACCTCGCCGCTCGCGATCCAGCAGCATCGCTGCGAAAAAATGCGCTTCCGTCGAGGTCGGCTCCGGCTCCAGCCGATTGCGCAGTACCAACAGCCACGCATCATCCAAATCAATGCTTGGCGCGTCGCCTTTCGCATACGTCCGCGTTCCGTCTCGTTGCGCGACCAGCCGCAGCTTGCTCCCTCGCAATCGAGGTGTGCAGCTTTTCGCTCCGAATCGTTGGGGCAACAGCGATTCCGCTTGCGGCCAGAACAAGCGCCCGGCCGCCAAGGTCGATTCGATGTCTCGCGGCAGTCGTCGCGCAAAAGGCACCAAATACACCCGGGGCTCATCGTCTTCGTTGGCCAGCTTTTGCCGCAGATCCAGCTCGCCCGTTGTGCTCACCAATCGAAACTGCAACGTCTCGGTTTCGGTGGGCACTTTGACCATTGCGCCTTCGTCCGTCGAGTCTGCGAGCCGCGCAAACAAGGCCGTTCGTCGCGATCGGTGTTTGTGTTTTTGATGAATCAGTTCCAGCTCGCGTTGCACGTGCTGCTGCGTCAATGCCGGAGCTTCGGCATTCGGGGGCGCCGTCGTTTCCGCATCAGCTCGACCGCTCGTCATGATTCTCCGCCGCCAACGACTTCGATGGTCACACGCAGCAGTTGGCCTTTATCGAGTTTATCGAGCTTTGATTGCAGTTCTTGCGTCAATCGCTGCACATCAGCGGCTGTTTGCACGATTGTCGAGCGCTCCTCACCCCCTGGCCCCCTCTCCAACTTCGCATTGCTTCGCAATGCTACGTAGAGAGGGGGAATTTCTGGCTCCCCCTCTCTACGTAGCGGCAAAGCCGCGGAGTTGGAGAGGGGGTTGGGGGGTGAGGCGCGCTCCGACACCGAAATCAGCAATCGCGTCAGCTTCGTACTTTCTTGTTCCAGCACGCCCCGCAACGCCACCACATTTTCGTTTTGCGCCAGCGCCGTCCGCACGTTTGTCATGACCGCTTGCACTTCCACCCCGCGAGCCGGATCTTCCGCCACTCGTTCCCACGCTGCAAACGGCGTTTTCAGGTTATCGCTCCGCAACGTCTCCAACAGCAGCTCCACCATTCCCGGCCCGGCCATTTTCGTAATCGCCGTCGTCCGTGCTGTGTCTAGCCGCAATTGTCCCAGCGTTTCCACCACCTTCGCCGCTTCCGACCCCGCCGCTTGCACTGCTGCCACCAATTCTCGAATTGCCACCAGCGTCGCCCCGCGCGGCGTCGATTCCACCGCCTCGCTCATTCCTACGACACGTTGCCATTCTCCTAGCAATCCCAGCGCCGTATCCAGCTTGCGCGAATCGATCTCATTGGCTCGTTTACGCACCGCCACTGCCACTTCGTCCACTCGCGCCGGCGTCAGCGCTTTCCCGAACGTTTCCCCCAACAGTTTGGCCGTCTCCAGTGCCGCTTGCCACACTTCTTGCCGCGGCAATTCCACCGCAATCAGCGAAGTCTCGTCGCGCAATTTCCCAATCAGCCCCTCGACCGTGTGCCCCTGGTCCACCAAACGTAATGGTTTCCCCGCTGCTTTCGCATAAGCGAGCACCAGGAAATCTTCCACTTCGCGCGACAGCTCCATCCATCCTTCCGGATCGATTGCTGCACGCAACGCACCTACGGAGAGCGGACCTTTTTGATGCCCCAAGTTTTTCGCCATCGAATCGAAAATACCGCCCGCATACGTCGCGTCGTCTTCGATCACCCGCACCATGTTCAAATGCTCGGCTGCTGCAATTGCGCGCAAATCGTCGATATGTGCCCGATCGAAACGTTGTTTCCGCTCTGGCGTCTCCAGCAGCTTCCCCAGCGATTCCAACACCGATTCCAGTCGTGCTTTCGTCGGGTTTTTTGCAAATACCGGATGCCGAGGCGCTCGAGCTTCCAGCGTTTGTTTCACGAGCGATTCCAACGCTTGATCGAACATCCCGTCCGCCGGCACGTTCAAATACGTATCTTGGCGCACCAAATGCACTCGATGCTCCGGCGTCATTCCTGGCGCCAGCGCCGCATTTCCAGGCGATACCCCGTACGCCCGCATCAACGCATTTTCAATCTGTTGTTTCTTGTGCCCTTGCTGCTGCTCCAGCGTCCCCCGCACCCGACTCAATTCGTCCATGCTCACCCATGGAACTCGTGCGGCCAGGTCTTTGTCCTGCAATGGCACCAGACCATCCAGCACGCACAAATCCGCCAGCACGTGCCGCATGCTCTCATCGAGGAATGCTGGTAACCAAACAATCGTTGACAGACCTCGTTCCGCCTCTTTGCTATTCAATTCCCCCAGCACTTCGTCGATTCGCCCTTCGTCGTCCCGTGGCGAGCGCCCCAGCTCATCGAACGGAAAGTCGACGATGACCCGCACGTCTTCCTCGTCGCTCGGCCGGAATTGATTCGCATTCGCCAGCCGCACGTTTTCGTAGACGAAGCCTACTCGCCATTTTCGACCGCGCCATTCTACCGACCGTGATCCTGTTTGATCCTCCATTTTGATCTGCATCTTCTCGAAGAGGATCTGTCGCACTCGAATGCGTCGGCGTTGTTCATTATCCAAATCGCGGCAATGGTCCAAGATGCGCCGCACGTCGATCACGTCCAGAATGCACCGTACGATCGGATTCGTCGCGCCTTCTACGTGTATCGCCGCACTTGCATCCGTCAAGTCCCGCACCAATTGCGCCGCTTGAGCCGGCTCTTGGTTGGGCACTTTCGACTTTAGCGTCCCGCTATTCAAATACACCAATGCTTGCGCCGTCAAGTTCCGCAATACCGGCGTATTCGGCACCAGCCCTTGCAGCAGCACCGTCTTTGCCATTCGAGTTTGCGTGCGGCATTGTTGCTGCGAACATCCCGCGCAGCCCAGACGTTTGTCGAAGTCCTCGCGCAAAAGCTGACACTTCTCCGGTGAGGCCGTATCGTTTTTCTTTTGGATGTGCGGCAGCAGATCGTATTCGTAAATCCGCCGCGCTTGTTCGTATAGCTTTTGGATGGCCGGCAGATCGCTCGTCTGGCCATGAGCCACCACATCGAAAAGGTCGCCCACGGGCACTACTTTGCCCAATTCGAAGTCCGGCAGATAACGCACCAGCAAATTCGTCAATTCGCGCAACGCCGTACGATCCCGCTGCAATGTTGCCGAAAGCGCCACCATGACTTCCACCAGCGCCGGCGTGAACGGATACATCCGTCGGAAATCGTCCGCGTCGCCTTGGTTGCCATTCAATTGCCGGAAGTCCGCAGCGAACGACCGCTTGTAGGTTTCGAACGCGCGATCAATCTCCGTCGTGGCTTCTTTCCCCGTCGTTTTCAACACGCGTTTTTCGATGATGCGCGCCAGATCTTTGTCTTCCAGCGAAATCGTCTCGAAGCGGTCTTTCCAGAACGACAATTGATCGCGAAAGATCATTTCGTCTTTGCCGACGGTCAATTTTCCGACCATTTCGGACAGATCCCGTTGACGCGCGGCAAACGTCAAAAACGGCAGGGCAGGGGGATAATCACCGTGTTCGACCAGGGTCGAGACTTTCGGCGTCTCCAGAGCCAGCTTTTTCGGGTCTTGAAAGGTCGACAGCCACAAGACCAATTCATCCAAAAACAGAATGACCCCTTCGTATCCCAGACGCGCCAGGTGTTCGGCCAGGATTTGCAGACCCGGGCCTAGTTTCACCAATTCAGCGCCCGCGGCCATACCTTCCAGCCACGGGGTTTTGGCCAATTCACCTGCGAGCGCTCGAGCTTCCGTCGAGCCAGGCTTTTCCAGGGCTGCTTCGAATCGCGCTCGATTCCAACCGCTGAAGTCACCCCAATCCGCGTCGTTGGCTTTGTTCGATGGGAATGCGGCGAAAAACTTCTCGTCCCCCAAGTCATTCAAGAGCCGCTGCGCACTGGCGAACAGCTTCTGCACCTCGAAAAGCGCTGGAGCGGGCGCGTCTGGATGCACTCGGGCCAGCTCTTCCACAGCGGCACCCAGCACGATCTCTTCCAGGCTAAAAGCGCCGCGACTGATACATTGCACGTGCAAGCGAAACAGCTTTTTGCCAATCACGGCTGGGTGAAACTGCGCGCGTTGTTTCTCGAGTTCTGGATGCGTGCTATAGGCCGTTTTTTCGTCGGCGACGAGCAAGCTCAGCACATTCATGAAGTGCGACTTGCCGCAGCCGAAGCTGCCATGGATCCAAGTGAACACGCTTCGGCGATCTCCCACGCCTCGGCGAATATTGTCGAGCGCTCGTTCCAGGTTGCGCTGGATCGACGGCGTGACTTGGTAATCGGTCAGCGTGCGCAGGATCCGATCGGCGCTGGCAGCGCGGTCGATTTGGTGCACGAAGTCGACGGTTTTGACGTCGTCGGGGAGCTGAAAGTATCGGCGGAGCGGGGTGGAAGGCATGCTCGTGTGGGGGGCTCGGAGTTAGTCGGCGGCGAGTGTACGCTGGAGGGCAGGGTGAGGGAAGAGAATTTTGGAGGGTGGCGCGTGCGATGGCTCAACAACGTTCGAGTGTCTCGAGCCAGCGGCGAAAATGCGCACAACAGCCACGTATCTTGTCGAGACCAATCGCCGCGGCCGCGGCAGGACCATGGAGCGTCTTGTGATACGTCGGGAACTCGTTCAGGAGCCGTTTCGAAGGCGCCGTCGCGGGCCCTTCATCGATCTCCTCGGGAGACGTGAAACTTTTCCGAATTCCATCCAGCTTGTTTCGAATCACCACATTGTCGCTGAATAGATGCGTGTATGCAGATGGATCGACGAACAAAAGCGCCTCGAACTCATGAAGCATCAAGTTGGGTAAGAACCGTGGATGGTCGATGTCTTCTGCAATGGCCCTTTCGAGGTGTTCCACGCGCGCTTGACAGGTGCCCATCGGCCGCGCTGCGTACCCCGGTGCGTCCTCCGGCAATCCGTAATAATCGATCATCGTCGTCACCAGTGCAGCACTGGAATCGGCGAGCAAACAGTGAATACCGTCTTTGATTTTGCCATACGAGGTCACGCCTCCTTTGAATTGCATCCCCGACTTCATCTGCTTCGTTACCACCACCTTCGGCACGATGGTAATTTCGCGCGTCCACAGGTGCGGAGCAAGGGTTTCATCGACGAAAACCTTTTCCGTTTGCCCTTCCACCAAGATGTGAATCTTTTTCATGTCAAGGCTTCGCTCGCCGCGGCAATACCTGCGACGGGTGCCCGCCCAATACGTTCTTCTCCCAAAGCTCGCCCAAACTGAAGCCATCGGTCCAGCGCGCCACTTCGGCCGGATCGGGACGTCGAAACACAGATTGTTCATCCTCCCGATCAACAACAATCACGTGCTGCTCCGAATCCATTTGGTTGAGTAACGTCACCGATTGCGTCGCCACGATGACCTGGGTGCGATGCGCAGCAACCTGGAGCATGTCGGCAAGCAAATGAATGGCCGCGGGATGAAGCCCGAGTTCGGGTTCGTCAATGAGTACGGTCGACGGAGGATTCGGCTGAAGCAGCAAGGTGGCTAGGCAAATGAAACGCAACGTGCCGTCGGACAAGGTGTGGCCATTGAAGTAGCCGTCCGAGCCCACCTCACGCCATTCCAGACGAATCTTGTCGGGATTGCGCGACGATGGCCGCAACGCAAACTCTTGGAAAAAGGGCGCGACCATTCGAATCGTTCCCACGATCGTCTTGTATTCGGCAGGATGTTTGTTCTGCAACCGAAATAAGAGCGCGGCCAAATTCGAAGCATCCGCCCGCAATTCTACGTCGTCGTCGATGTCTCCTACCTGTTTGACCTTCGCCGAGCTGCTCGTGTCGTGAAAATGGTACACCTTCCAGCTACGAAGGCTTTTTAATACATGATCCGCAATCGTCGAGCGCGAATGTTTCGCCGATTCGGCGTGGAGACCCGTTTCGGTATGTCCGCGGCCGAGATACACTGGATAAGGCGTGGAGTATCCTTTGCCCTGATACCAACACGTTTCTTCTTCGAAGAACAACGTATCCGCTTGTGTCGGTGCAAATCGCGCCTTCCAACCGTTCGAGCCGAAGTGCAATGCGATGTAAAGCTCTGGCGTTCGTTTTTGCCCAAAGTGCAGCAATGCTTCGGCTCCGCCCGCGCGCGCGACAAAACTCTGCAAGTTCTTCTCCACCATGTTGTTCAGCATGGAGAAAAGCGAGACGAAATTGCTCTTGCCCGCTCCGTTTGCTCCGATCAGCAAATTGAGCGAACGCATTTCGAGGTTCATCTCACGGATCGATTTGAACCCCCGTACTTCGATGCGATCGAGTTTCATGATGCCCACCTCGTCGCACGTGTCACGGTATTTGCGGAGGCGCGTTGATGGCGGAGGGACGTATCGGGCAACGGGACCCAGGACGGATCGAGAGAGGCGCATGCCTGTCCATCGAACGGGCGCGTCGATAGTTGCGTCGCGCGACGGACTTTTTTTCGAGCACCTGGTTCCATGCGGTCTTGCCTCGACTCGCCCCTCTTTCCCACGACCCCGCGCCGAAGGAAAGTTCTTTGTCCCCTTTTCAGCCCTCCGCGCACGCGCTCTGCCCGCTCGTTCCTTCGACCGCCGCGCGGTTGAGATACAAGGGAAGGGAAAATTGTGGGGCGGTCGAGGCACCTGGTGGTCGTCTTGGGCGAGCACGTTGACGTGATAGAGCCATCACGAGGTCGTCTTCTGCGAGCACGTTGACATGATAGAGCCATC
>CAZETM010000328.1:0-9733 GCA_964514885.1 uncultured Polyangium sp.
GAAGGCGGGTGTTTGGTAACGAAGGTCGAAGTGCGGGGCGAGCAGGTGGGTGTACTGGCGCCGGGTGGTTTTCCTGCGACGGGCATACCATTTTCGTGTCGATTCGAGTGCGCGCGTCGTGGGCGTGATGGAACGGTGGCGGCTTCGGGGTATCGGCCGGAGCGGAGGACGCCGAAACCGCGAGTGCAAGGGTCGCAAACGGCGTTTGTCACGGCGGAGCCTTCGGCGAGTGATGCCATTGTCAATGTCGGTGATTTGGTGGGTTGTGTGCGATTGAAGTTCCATTGGGATCACGACACGGAGCGACTGGCAAAGGAGCCGAGTTCCTGTTGGGTGCGCGTGAGTCAGATGTTTGCGGGTGGCGGACAGGGGGCGGTGGGGCATCCGCGTGTGGGTGTCGAGGTGATTGTCGAGTTTCTCGATGGGGATCCTGACCGGCCGATTGTGACGGGACGCGTTTACAATGGTGCGAATCTACCGCCGGCTGAAGCGGAGGGTTGTGCGACCGCAACGGTGATCAAGACGTATTCGGTGCCGGGGTACGCGCAATACAACGAGATTCGTTTGGAGGATACGGCGGGGAAAGAGGAATTGCGTCTGCATGCGGGAAAGGATATGATTTTCGACGTGGAGCATGATTTCAAAGAGACCGTCGAGAATGACTATGAGTCCGATGTGAAGGGATTTCGATGGGAATGGACGGGCAAGGATCGCCATATAACTACAAAATATAGCAATTTTGAAAGGGTCGGGATGATCGAGGAACACTCGGTACGATACAACCAGACGATATCCGTCGGCGTAAATCAGAACACTTCAGTCGGTGCTGACCAAGGACAATTCATTGGAGGAAGCCAGAAGACGACCATCACGGAAGGGCAGCTCATCAAGATTGGATTTCCAACGGGTGCCGGCATCGGGGACGGCGATTCTACGCTGGTTGGTCAGACGATCGAGATCAAGGGAGGGCCACAGAAGACAACGATTCACGAAGGAGGGCAGACGATAACGATCAAAAGCGGGGGGCAGAACACCAACGTTACGGGGCACTATACAGTGACAGCGAGCCAGAGTTTTAGTGCCACCTCCAAACAGACAATGAGTTTGCAGGGATCGCCGCAAAACTTCTACGCAGCCAATGAGGGCGGTTGGGGCAACCAAGTGTTCAAATCCCTGAATTTTAATATCCACGCCGTGGACACCGGCAGCATTACCACAGACAACACGTTGGATATTTCCGCGACAAACAAGCTTTCGCTGAAAGCGACTAGCGGAACAGGGAAGGTCGCAATCGACGGCAATTCGATTTCTATGCATGCTGAGAAGGAAATCTCTATAATATGCACATCCACCGCGGGAATCATCGCTCCGCACGCTGGCATTTTGGCCGATAGTCTGATCTTGGGGGGAAACATTGACGTCAAACTGGAAGGCGGCGAAGTAATCGTTAGCACTTCCAAAAATGTCACCATAACGGGATCGGTCATCAAGCTCAACTGCTAGCGCCACTCCACCCGAGCGTCGCATTCGTCCTGCCATTTCATTGGGAGCTTCGTGTCTTTGTCCAGAAGCAACGAGGCGCGCCACAAAAGCGTCACTTGATCCTTTTCGGTCTCGACGAATACGAGATCGAGCGAGCAATCGAGTGAGTGCTCGCGCCCCGTGTGATCGCGCAACCGAACGGTAGGCCGCTCTGCAGGGAGGCGGACAATGAAATTGCGCCCGTCATTCGACATGTGCGTAACTGTGATGGTCTCGTCGCCTTGAAAGCGATTGCGACAAAGGAATGGATGCGCCCCTTGCGCAAAACCATGCTTCGGCCGGCGGATCAATGGAATATTGTCTAGGTCCCACGGTAGAATACCGAGGTCGACCTCGATTTTGGGCATGCGCCCATCGGTCGTTTCGTCGACTTCACCGAAAAAAGCGACACGCGGAAACCATGCGTGGGAAAACCAATCGAAACATGCCGGGTATGGACGGTCGCCCCAAGCTTCCAGAGGTGCAATGACGGAGGCCAATCGCAGCCGATCGTCCGGGAATTCCAGATTCGGCCAAGGCATGCCGATGATGCCGCCCTCATCGACGAGATACCCCTTCCCCGCAGGATTGCGCGGGTAGGAGTATTCGCTGATTTCCAGGAATTCATCTGCGTCGACATAATTGCGGACGACCTGAAGTTCTTCGACGTCGGCAAACTGCGCTTCCGCTTTTTCATCGGTGCCGCCATAGGCTTTGTCATAACGAATGGGCATCTCGAAGAACGGGACAGGCTCAGTCAGCACAGGGCTGGTCCTGCCCTGCTCCACCCAACGATCGCCGGTTGCGAGGATCTCTTTTGCAATGTTTACCTGCTTGCCGTGACACGAAAGCTTGACGGACATGCTCATCACAGGTTTGTCTACTCTGGCGACTCCTTGTACCACGAGATCAGTGAGATTGCGCCAGCAGAAGCCGTCGATATCGCGTTTGAGTAGTGAGGGGCGATAATGGCCCTCGTAATCGATATGCTTATAATAATCGGGCTCCGTCACGAGTTGGTACGTGACCGGCGCCGGTTCGCATTTTCCTCCATGAGTGACCGAATAAGTTCGTCCCGTGACGACACTGATGAGCGGGACCCCATTCGGTGCCATTCCGCTGAGAATCGCGGTTGAATTCATGTTGAACTCCTAATTGGCCAAGTCGGCTAGGTCCTCGGGGCTCAACCCGACATCAGGTAATGGTTGCGGTTGGAGCGTTGCCGTTCCGGAACCGGACATGACGTCCGTTGCTTGCGGAGTCGTGGGATCCTGCGGTGCGGCAGGCGTCGGTGGCTGTACCGAATCGGACTCGACATACTCAGAGCGCCCATCGAGCCAGGCGCCAAATTGATCGGCGAAACCGCCGTCTCCCGTGACGAGGTCCCCGGTGATCAGGTCACCCAAAATGGGGAGGTCCTTAAGCCATTCGTCTTCATTTTTGCCCCCGAGGCTGACATCCACATCCCCTCCGACAGTTCTACCCCAAAGAGTTCCGAAAATAAATTCTAGCGGTTGGTCACCGTCGTATACCAGCGTCTTATCCCCCTTCGCATTGAAGGGCGCTCCAGACATGGCCGCGGCATAGTTCTCAATGCGTTGGGCCCGAAATTTGAATTTGTCGTCGGCTGCTTTTTGTGCGGTTTGTTTCACAGAACGCCGGGCGTTATAATTCGGGCCACCAGGAATGAACGGTTGCAGTTTGATTTTGGGGGGCCGAGGCCGAAACCGACGCTGCAACCCCACGAGTCCTTTCTTGAGCAATCCTTTGAACCTGTCGCTCCCGAAAAAGTGTCCGAAAATTTTGCCTTCGATCAGATCCTTTGCGATATCGAAGCCGATACACGCGAGACCTGCGAAGAAGTCTCCCAGCGTAAAACCTACCCAAACGGTGCCGCTATTCGTGACAACGCTAGATATCCACGGAATTGGATCGTTGCATGCCAGATTGACCCCTGCGTGTTGCCTAATGGAGACGGCCATCGCGCCATCCTTGCAGCGCACCGAACCGGCAGCAAATTCACACTTGCTCGAAGAACTAAATACAAGGAGAGGGAGAAAGACATTGATGAAGGGCGGGGGCGGGAAAGTATTTATATGAGGGACGATGAACATTTTCGGCTCGTGGCATCGAGCAACCACGATATCTCCGTCGGCGAACAACGTATCGCTGTTTGCTTTCGACTCGCCCATCCCATACAGAGGCATTGAGAGGCTGCCAAAGCTGATGTGCATGCCCAGTATTGACGGGAACGGAAAGGGAGATGGAAGCGCAATAAAAATACCCTTGTGTAAGTCGCCTTGAACAAAAAAGTTGGTGACCTTATGAGGGAACGTAATCATACGAGTATCCTCCTCCGCAGCGTCGCGGTCCGCATTTCATGCTTTACGAAAAGATACTTCATCATCTTGCGGAAGCTCAGCTCCACGTGTCGCGTCCGCAGATCAACGAGGCATTCCTCCAGTTCGAGCGTCCTGACGTGCGTGCTGCCTCCAAGTCGAAGCTCTAATTCCACCGGGCATTCGGGTAGGCTGAATTCAACCGCGCCCGTCGTGCTCATGCCGGTAATCTTCACGCGCTGGCCTGCAATCAGCGGTTTGCCGGAAAGCCAGGGGTGCGCCCGATCGAACATCCCTCGATCAGGATAGATTTTGAGTCCTGTCTTGGGATCGTAAGAGCAAATCGTCAACAACCGCATTCCCCACGCCGTTGGATATGGGCAAAGACCACCAGGTTCGGGGTAATCAGACCACTCCTTCACCGGCAACGACGACGCCTCGATATTCGGCAATGGCTGCCCCAAGGCATCCTCTGGCTTGAAATAATACCCCACGCCTTCCGGATTTTTGTGGTACGGCAAGTCCCCGTAATCCGTCCGCGCATTCCCGCCAAAAGCACGTCGATAGGTGACAGGCATTCGTACGAATGGTTTTGGCGGCGATGGTACCAGGTTGCCCCCACCAAAAGGTTTTTCCCACACGCGATCCCCAAAAACGTTCAGCGCTACATCATAACTGCCGGCCGTCACGTGCACCCGCATCGCTTCTGTCGCGTTTTCGCGCGCCACGGCGTCACCCAAAACGATCAAATCGGTCGCGACACGAGGATATTCCGTGTCGGCCTCGAGTTTGCCATACTCGCCAAGGTCGACCGCCTGCCGCCTCACATCATCCAGAGCGTCCGCGCCTGTCGCGATAACCAGCTCTCCGTCCTCCGTGAGCTGATAACGGACCCGTGCGAGCAACGACATGAACATCATCTCATCGTTGAGCGTTCCGCGAAAAAGGCGACTCACCGCCGGAGACTCGTTGACGAAATCCATTACGCCGACTCCGAGGTAGAGTCCGTTTCGTCGGCCGCAGCGTCTGCTCGGGGAGCAACCTTGCGGGCGAAACCATTCAACATTTTTTGCGTTTTCTCCTCGAGAGGGGTCCGCGGCGAATTGAGCCGAACCCGCTCCCCGTCGAGGAAAACATCGTCGTTCGCCTTTACCTCGATATCTCCACGGCGGGCCTGAATCCGTTGGGAAAAACCTTCCGTCGTCACGTTTCCTTCCGCACGCGTCGTCATATCGCCCCCCGTCGTTACGGAAACCCCGCGCTCGCCGTGCAAGGATAACGTATCGGCCCGGACCGCAAGCGCGCCCGTCGTCTCGAGCAACAGGTCCGCACCTGCGAGGCTCATGGTCACGCCCTGGGCCGTAATCGTGATCGATATACTTACCGCTCCATCAGGTCGCACGATACGCAATACATTGTTTTCAATGCTGCGCTCGATGTTCAACGCATGGCCTCCGAGCAACGTCAATGTCTCGTTCTGAAGCACCCGCTGTTCGTCTCGTTCACTCATCGTTCCTCCGCACCCGCGCTTCAGCCGCATTCGCCGCTGCATCGAGTTCGCGATCCTTCATGGTTTTTCGCCCCCACACGCGAAGAATGCGGAAGAGCCCGTCAGGAGGCAACCCCGTCGCCGATAGCGGCATATTCGCCTCCCCCCGCTCCATCCCCACAGCAAGCTGCGCATATTCGTCAACGCTTATCGCTCGACCGCGCGCCTTCTCCAATCCCGCCACATACGCGTCATCATACGCCTCCAGCCGGTCGAACTTGTCGCGGCGTGTATCCACTGCAATCGAATTCGCCCAGTGGCGCGCCGAAAACGTCACATCCTCCTGCGTCACATCGTGCGCGCGTAGAAGCGCTAGCATGTCCGACCCCATCGCTTTTTCGGCTGCAATGGCCGCGCAAATCGCAATGGGCAACAGCGTCGGCTGCGCAGGCGCAGGCGGAGACTCCACGGTCGGCAAAGGTTCCGCCGCAGGCTCAACCTTGATCGCCCCCATCTCCGTCGTCGCCAGCGGTCCAATCATTGCCGGCGGTGCAACATCCGCCGCCACCACAGCAATCGGCACAGGCTCCGCCTCGACCTCCATTGGCATAGGTTTGGCCGGTGGTTCATCCGGAACAACCGCGTCCCTCCCAAACGGCAACGCCTTCTTCGACGGCACGCCTCCAATCGGCAACGTCGACCGCCCCGCGTCACTCGACGAACCCATCGCCGATAGCCGCGCGATCACCTCCGCCGACAGACTCTTCGCCAATGCCGACTCGCCCTTCGCAAATGGCAACGTCGGTCCCGTCCCAGGACGCGTCACCGGTAGCGTCGAGTTCCCCACTTCATTCGTTTCGACCGCATGACTCGCGCCGAACGGCAATTCCCGCGCCGCCACCGCACGCACAATCGGCAACGTCGAACCACCGACCTCGTTCATACCGTCGCCATCCGCCGCATTCTGCCTTGGATCCGCCTTCGCAAAAGGCAACGCTGCCGCAATCGATGCACCGCCCACCATTGCCGTGGACGCTCCAACCTCCTCGTCGTCCGGCTCGACCTCGACAAATCCCTCAGCCGTAGAGGTTGTCGCGACAGCAATCCCCGTACGCTCACGCATCCGCCGCACGAGATCGTCCATTCCTGACGCCGCGCCCGCTCCCTCCAGCATCACGCCAAGCACGAGTTCGTCCAGTCGCGCCATTGGCAACAGCCCGCGATACGTCAATATCGCGTTTCCCCGATCCGTATCGATTCGAAGCGTATCACAACGTAATCGAATCTCCGTTGGCTGTTTCGCGCTTGCCCCAAGGTGCCACACGCGCGGGAAAACCTTGGGAAGCCACGTTTCGAGTCGTGGAATCGATGGATGCAAGTTCTCCAGCAAAATATGTGGCGTCGGCCCAAGCGCTGCGATTTGTTGATCCCGGGGCGCGCTATTAAAAAAGCTCCAATCGACCAGCGTAGGGGGCGCCATGGTTTTCCGAGCATGAAGCGATTCCGCCCAACGTTTCGTCGCGAGCCCGCCTTCGCTTCGGAGCGCCCGCTGATTGAGCGAAGTCGCTCCAAACCCCGGCGGCGAATCCACGTTTGGTCCGCCCGGCACCTGATCGAAATGGGAAAGCGCCGCACCCATTATCGGTTTTGTTGTGGCCCCGCCATCATGCCCCAGCAATGCATCCCGAGCGTAACCAATGGGTACATACGTAAACGGTTGAATCGGCCCCGGCACGAGCGCCCCATGTTCCAAGATCCACTGCCGGCTTCCCCGCACGAGCAACGATTTCGAGAATTCATCCACGCTCACACGCGCGACGAGCTGTTCCACTGCCCTCCCTCCTGCAGCGAACACGCGGCCACTCAGCAGGATGTCGACTTTGGGTTTGGTGGGAACGAAATCACTGGGCGCATAAAGACTCGAACCAAGCGTTTCGTCCCAGGGAATATCGCCATGGATCGCTTCCTGATTCGGCGCAAGCACCGCAACTTCACCATTCTTCAGCGAGAACGTGAGCTTTACGCATACCGTCAGCATGCGTTCGCCGGTCCGCGGTTCCCACAGCAACGTGTCAACCGATAGAGGCGTTGTCGAAACGATATCCATGGCGCTCAGTTACCCGTACGCAGTTTTTCCTGCTCCCAGCGATTGCGATGATACGCAACTTTCGCGGCTCCATGCTACCCCCCACGTTTGCACTCTCCCAACACGCTCGGAATCCAGCGCAGTTCGCGCGACGCGTTTCTCGTCATCGATTTTCCTTGCATCGAGGACGCAGGTTTGCCCGCACGCGGTAAAACCACGATACGTGCAAGCCCCGTGCGCGTTTCACAGCGGACAAACCCTGGGACGAAGACCTCGACAAAACGTGTTTCCCGCGCGTGCGTAATCTGCTATAGCCTAGCCTATGGCGCTCGAACACACATCTGAACGTCCGCCGCCGAAGCCACAACGGCGCATGGCCATGCCCGCGCCCCGTGAGGTCCACTTTCCGTCAGAAGAGCCGTTCGAGGAGCACGTGGCAGAAACCAAGCGCCACCTGGAAGCGCGTACGACCCTGTACTTGGCGCTGGTGGAGGAACGCAAACACATCACGATCGGCTCGGATCAGTTCCTCTACTTCGATGCCGACGACCCGAAAAAGTGTCTCGCTCCAGATGTGTTCGTGAAGGTCGACGCGACCATCAAAGACTTCGACAGTTGGATGATCTGGGAACGTGGCGCTCCTCAGCTTGCGGTGGAGATCGTGAGCAATTCTGATCGGTTGAACCTCGCCTGGGAAGAGAAGTTCGAGCGGTACGAAGCAACGGAGATCGAGGAATTGGTGCGATTCGACCCTCGAAGCCAGCCGTCGCTACGCGTGTGGGATCGGATTGACGGCAGGCTGTTCGAGCGTGTGCCGAATCGTTCAGGCACGTACGAATGCAAAACGTTAGGTCTGTACTGGACCGTTGAGATGACGGCCGAGTATGGGCGGCAATTGCGTTTGGCGCGGGATCGCAAAGGCAAACAGACTTTGCCAACTCCGAGCGAAGTGAACGTGCAACTCGCCCAGCAACTAGCGGATGAACGACACGCTCGGTCACTTGCGGAACACGCGCGTTTGCTCGCTGAACAGAAGCAATGCGAAGAAGCCCAAGCACGTTTGCTCGCCGAACACAAGCAACGTGAAGAAGCCCAAGCACGTTTGCTCGCCGAACACAAGCAACAACAAGCCGAACAGAAGCAACGCGAAGAAGCCCAAGCGCACGTACGAGCCCAGGCCGTTGCGGCTACGGAAATTGAACGTTTGCGAGCTGAAATCGAACGACTGCGTGGCTCTGCTGCGTAGGTTCAGACGTCGCCCACCGCAGGTCTCGTTGCCCAAAACGTTTGCTCACGGCAGGGTACTTAGGTGGCTGTGTCAAACGTCGCGAGCGCCCGAAAGCTAGGGCGACGGAGCGAGGAATCCTCCTGGATTTCGAGCGATGTCGACCGACGATTTCGGGCGCGCAGCAGTTTGACACCAGCCACCTAGAGAGGCTTCGTGGCGCGGAAGACTGTGGACGCGGTCGCATCGCCACGCAGCAGGTAGATCGTGCATCCCTGGTGCAGCAGTGCGGCAGGACGATCGTCGCCAGCCGTGTTAAGTTCCGCTACGTTTGTGACGTTGGCGAAGGGGTCGTTCAGGTTCGAGCGTGTCGCGACATGGATGTCGCCACCGCCAATGCCAAGCGGGCGATTGGACCAGAAATAGAGCGTTCGCTCGTCGTCCGACGGCACTGGGAAGTTCTCGATGTCGGCCGTGTCGAGGCCTGGCACGATGACCGGCGGTCCAATGACCGCAGGCGTCAGCGCGGAGCGCACGATGATGTGGTTGCCGTTGAGTTCCGTGGTGCCATAGAGGGCGCTACGGTCGGGCAAGACGAACGGGTTGATGACCGAACCGAGGACGACAATCGATGCGGAAAACGGTGCCGCTGTGCTCGGACGGGTCGCATGCGCTGCGGCGCCAGTCGTCAGGAACATCTCGAGTCCATCGGCCGTGAGCGTCGCACCGTGGTTGAAAAAGCCTGTGTTGACGTTCGGGACCTCGACCGGCACTCCCCATGCGCTCACCTTTGTGAGCCTTGTGGATATGGCGATCCGCGTGTCATTCATTCCAACAGAAAGGTACGCGGTGAGTTCGTCCGGCGTCACCCACACCGAGTCTTTTCGTGGCGTCGCTCCGGGGAACGGAACCTCCACGGGAGGGTCGAACGGCTTGGCGAGATTGCAGGCAGGCGCCGCTCCTCCCGCGCCGCCACTGCCTCCCGCACCTCCGATCCCTCCCGCGCCGCCACTGCCTCCCGCGCCTCCGATCCCTCCCCCACCTCCGATCCCTCCCCCGCCCCCACCTGATCC
>CAZETM010000329.1:0-9730 GCA_964514885.1 uncultured Polyangium sp.
GCATGGAACCACTTACATCGAGATAGATTTCGGTCCGCCCCTCGAATATGCGAACGACTGTGCCTTCTTCATCCGCAATACGCTCACGCACGAGCGGGAGCGCACTGCCCAATACTTCGCCACGCATTCGCAACGTGGTAAACCAATCGATATCCGCAACCGATTCGCCCGGTTCCCACTCCTCGATCGTCGTCGGCACGAGCGCTTCGGACCACGATGGCACCGGCGGTGGCGTAAACAAATAACGTTCCGCCTCTCGACGATAATGCGCCGCCATGACACTCGTCACGAGCTGCGAGCGCTCTTTTTTGTCCTCACCCGGCACGCCTGCCGCTCGCCCTGCCAAGTCTTGTTTCTTCAATGCCTCATTTAGTTTGTCCGGGAAAAACTTTTCTTCGATCGCTCTCTCGATCGCCGCCTTTTCGTTCCTGCTAGGCACGAGCGCCTCGGCCCATTCTTCCGGCGTGATATTTTCTTCGATCGTGCCCCCATCCGCTTCCGCTTTCGATTGCGGGCTTTGCATTGCGTACGGAAACGCAATGGACGCAAAGTACAAATACTGGAGCGTCATGTCTGGCGCATAACCGAATAGATTTTGCGCGAGCAGGCGTGCATCGAATCGATGATACGGAAACGCTTCGTCGAAATCGTCTTTGGCCGCCCCCAGGATCTCTCCCTCGCGGCGTTGCCACATTTCTTCGACCACCGCGCATTGAAACAAATATAGCGCGTCCTTGGGCACTCGAGCTGCCCGTGCCGCCAAAATCCGGCATATGTCGTCCATGAATCGAGGATCCGGCCCCGCCGTGCGCCCGAGTCGCTCGTCAATCAACAATTCATACAGCCGTCCCGTCATCGAGCGCGGCAGCTTCGGCAAAAAACTGCGCTCCAATAACAACAGTCGCGCGTGCGCGACGGAACTTCCGGGATAACCAACATGATGACCAATCACATGCGCAAGCAGCGCTTCGAGCGACCATTGCAAACCGTCTTCGAAGATAAGCTCTGCACCCAAACGAATGGATCGCGACGTCAGATCGATCTGCGCCAAGATGTTCGCTCGAGCATCGACGATTGGGCGATGAATCAACAAATACGGCGAATAGTGCCCAAGCGCCCGAGGAAACGCTTCATCGACAAACGCTTCGAGATCGTCGTCGTCATTCACGGGCTCTCCACGATCCACAAACGTTGCGAATCCAAAGCGCTCGCGACGACCAGCCCGGCACGTGACGTTACCACCGCATGACCTAGCGTCCAATGCGGCAGCGGAACGCGCGTATCGCCCACGGTCAAACCCGCGCGAGTGAGCGATACCGTCGGCAAACCTTGATCCGCGACGGTTTTTTCTGCCAAACACCGACTACGAAATGCCAGACTCGGCGCGCTTTTGGCCCCCAAAAGAACTCCCGCGGAAAGCGTCGGCCTTTTTCGATCATGCACACACACGAGCGCCGGCTGTGCGAAATGCATGCGCCCAGGCAAAAATGCGCCGTCCACGTCACGCATATCGATCGTGCGCACGGCATACGGACCTTGGAACGACGAACGAGCACGCGGCGCCAATGCAGTATCGAGAATGCGGAGCAGGCGGCCCTCGATATCCACGAGCGAGCCCACATTCGCCATGGCCGACGCGACACACACATTGAGCCACGATGGTTCTCCGAGCAGCCCTTCACCCAAATTCCAAGCTTTTGCCAAGAGCGCCACACGCGTATTCGCAGGGCTCGAGGCAATTTTTTCAGGAATCAAATCCAAAAGGAAAAACTCGAGGAGGTTCTCCGGAGCAAACGCGAGTTTGTTATCCGAAACCACGAGCCCTGGACGCACATAGCCGAGACCAATGGCTTCGGCGACCAGACGTAACCACGCAAGAAAAACCTGCTCGGCCCCTGGCGATCCATCGATATGCTGTGCCAATCGTTTGCCCGGACCGAACACTATCGCGCGAAACGCGTCTCCATCCCAACGCGAAAAACGACGTAATCCATCGCGCTCGTGATGGTCGACGATAATTTCGAGATCGGTCGTCATGACGAACCTTGTTCACGTTCGAGCCGCACGGCTGCGGTCAAACTGCGCTGGTAATTCTCGTGCAGGCTCTTCAGCAGCACGAGGTCATCGTAAATGGGCCCCGAAAGGTCCGCGCGGCCCAATAACTCTTCGATCGCCCGCTGCACTTTGCCCAAACGTCGTTTCAGCTCCGCTGTCGTCAGCGTTTGCGCTCCGGTGTCCGCCTCTTTACGCAGCTCGAAAACCATTTCCCGCAGCGGCGCATACGTCGCGTATTGGGTCGTGGATTGATCGAACAGACGTAGAATCCACGTCGACCGATCGAGAAGCAAGACACGCGTCTCTTGCTTGTGAAAGAATGGGCTCTGAGGATTCGCGCGAAGTTTGTCGAATAACGCGAAAGGTAACACGATCCGTACGTCGGCCACCGAAACTTGTTGCGTGCCCCGAAAATACGCAATGGACTTCGCAAATAACAGAATGGCTTGAAGCGCGCGCGCCGAAATACCATTTTCCGTTTGCGTACAAATGTGAGCGTTCTTGTCGAGCGGACAATCTTCGTTGCATACATTGGCGACTTTTTTGCCCGCCAGATGCAACGTGTCCTTGTTGCGATATTCGAGCACGTCGGATGCCCGGCGGCAAAAATCGAGTTGTCCGGCGAAAAACCCGAGAATGTCCAGGACCGCCGGCGGCACTGGAATGCCGCGAATCTCCGCTTCGATTTGATCCAGCTCGTCCGCGGAAAACACGATATCAGCCGGCACCTGCGCTTCGGGCGCACGTGGATCCGCCACACGATCGGCCAGCACATCGAGCGCTCGCGCATGAAACGGCGGAGCACGCACGACGAGATCGATTCGATCTTTCAATGCTTCGATGACCTGAAATGTGCCGCCGCCAGCGTCATCGTTTGCCGTGAGAAACCACGCGGATTTCCCCGCCAATGCAACCTGCTCGAAACTCTCCGCATAACCTTCCGCAAGCAATGAAAGCAACGCCGATTGAGTCTTCGTGGGTATCCGGTTGTATTCGTCGATGATCTTGACGCGTTTACCAATCCACTGACGCCATTCGACTTTGACTTCGCTCGCGTGCTCCGCCTTCACCAAACTCGAAGGTAGCGGACTGCCCAGCAAATCCGCCGTCGTGAGCTGCGGATGACCGTGCTGCACCAGCTTGCGTACGTCATCGCGCGCGATGCCCGCAAGCGCCGCCATCAGCGTCGCCATCGTGGTTTTTCCGCGACCAGGTGCCCCGACAAACAGCAGCCGCTGCGACGTCGCCAAGTTGCACAACGGCAAAAGCACGTACGAGGCAAACCCCGCCGAAGACAAATCCAAACGCGCTTCACCGCGTCCCACGGACTTCACATCACCAAGATCAACGTCGAGATACGGACACACGAGCGCGTGCTCGACGATCCATCGGTACGCACGACGAAGTTTGCCCGCGAGGTTCGCCGAACGCCGAGGCCCAAGCACGAGCGATCCATCGCCACTCACGCGAGCACGACCATCCAGAAACGACGCAACGAGGCGGTGAGGATCCATCGAGATCCTCACATGATGGCGCTACCGGACAGAATTGGGAAGAGTGGAAAGCTTGGGTTTGATTAAACAAACCTGTTCAGCAAAGACAAACCGACGAGCCTACGAATTCCAAGGAATCACTGCACGAGTCACTGCGCTTTCGTGATCGACTCGATGAAGAGGCGGCCTTCTCCGCGATCGGTGAACGTGAACGAGACTTGGTCGTCGACCTTGATGTCGCCAATCATCTCGGGTCGTTCGACTTCGAACATCATGGTCATCGCTTTCATGTATCCGGGGATGTCCTGATGAGCGATCGTGATGTTGTCCTTGCGCTCGCCGATGGCCCGCACTTTGCCGCCTGCAGAGTACTTTTGGGCCGGCGCGCCGCTTGGAGCAGCCGTGGGCTTGGATGGCGTTTCCTGCGACTTGGAGCATGCGGGCGCAGGACCCACGAGAAGAATGGCCACGAGTGAGACGACCAGCGACGTTGCGCGTTGAGCAGAGTGAACGAGCATGAGCGGTGTGTACCACCCCTCGGGACAAAGAGAAATGTAGGGGCAATCCATAGGCGAACGTGGGTGCGTCGTGGTAATGGGGGGCGGCCATGAGTAAGCGCCGCATGACGCAGCTCGATCTGTTCGGGCTCGAAGCACCTGCTCCCGCTCCAGAGCCTCTGCCCAAGGGTCGCCTGGATCCTCTCGTCTGGGTGTCCGAGCTGCACTTCCTGCGCGACTACGAGGCGTCCGAAGCTTCTCTGGTGCGCCGTATTCGGCTTCGTCGTGGACTCAATGTGCTGTGGGCGCCGCCCGCTCCCGAAGGATTGCAGAATCGTCTCGGGGACGGTCAGATCACAGGGCACACCGCCGGTAAAACCACGTTCTGCCGCATGATTCGGTACTTGCTCGGCGAGCAGCGGTTTGGCACGGCACGTAACCAAGAGAAAATCCGCGAGGCTCTGCCGAACGGTTGGATCGTGGGCGAAGTGTTCGTCGGAAGCGAACGCTGGGTGGTCGGACGACCGTTTGGCTTCGGAGTACATCCGTTTGCAGTCAAAGGAATGACCGTCGCTGAAGCGCTCTCGGAACGCGGTCGTAGTGGCTACCAAGAGTTTGTCGCGGCACTCGGCCACGAAGTCATCGATCCGGTGCCCGTCAAAGAGCTACCGCACGCGCGTTCACCCATGGCGTGGGAACATGTGCTGGCGTGGATCACGCGCGATCAAGAAGCTCGTTTCGCGGGGATCGTCGAGTGGCGCGATCCGTCGAGCGAATCGGAGAGCCCGCGGATCGTGTTGGATGATCGGCACGTGGTGTTGCGTGCTTTGTGCGGGCTCATGTCGGACGAAGAAGGCGAAGCGCAACGTCAATTCGAGGACCTGACGCAGGAAAAACAAACGCTCGATGAAACGTCACCGCGACTGTTCGATCGCGTAGCGGAAGATCGACGACGTTTGGCGAAGCTGCTGGTCATCGAAGACTCGGCGGTGGATGCAGGACCGCTGTTTGCGGCTCGCTTTCGTGAAGGCGTGACGATTCGAAGGCGCGCGGTCGAAGAAGCAGAAGCGAGCGTGATCGAAGCGCGCGCAGCCGTCGAACAAGCGGAAGCCGATGCACGAGCAGCGGCCGAAACATCGGGCGCATGCGCGGAACGACTGCGTGAACTGGAATCACCGCGCCCAGAGAAAAAACGTTCACGCGTGAAGGAAACGCGTCTGGCTACGGTACCTGCCGCAGCACTGGCGAACGTGTGTGGAGTGTCGAGCGACGTTGCGCGTGGCAAAGGTTGCAAGCTGTTCGCAGCGCACGAGAAGAAGCACGCGGACCCGACGAGTGGGCCCGAGTCACCTCGCACGCTGGAAGATGTCGCGACGCTCGAAGCCGCGATCGAAGAAGCACGCCAAGCGCTCGACGAAGCGCGGCAAGAGCAGAAGAAGGCCGAAGCCCTGCAAGCGTTACTTCGCGCGGAGCTGGCTGCAAAACGCGAGCACATTGCCCGAGAGCGTGCGTCCATCGAAGAGCTCGAGCGGCTCTACGGATACATGGCGAAAGCGGACGAAGCGGCGCAGCAGAACGAGGATCGCTTGACGAAAGTGATCGAGCTGTTGAAGGCATCGACCGAGCGGCAAGCGTTACTGCAACGGCAACGACAGGACGCACAAGCAAGGATCTCCGATCGGTTTCGTTCGGTGGTGCGTGCGCTTTTGGGCGAGCATGTCGAAGCGAAAACGATCGTGAAGAACCGCCGCATCGAGCTGCAAGTGGAAGATCGAGGCGAGCGAGATGGCGCCGCGATGGAGACGATCAAGCTGCTCGCATTCGATCTCGCAGCGCTCGAGCTGGGCATGGATGGTCATGGCGCATCGCCAGGCATGCTCGTGCATGACGGGCCACGTGAAGCGGACATGGATGGTCGCATCTACGAGCGGCTGTTCTTGTATGCGAAACACCTCGAAGAACTGGCTCTCTCAGGCGCGCCGCCATCGTTTCAGTACATCGTGACGACGACGGCACCTCCGCCGAAAGAGATGCAAAAGGATCCGTATCTCCTGGAACCGCTGCTTGATGCATCGAAGCCAGAAGGGCGCCTGCTCGGCATGGATCTGTGAACAGTTGGTGATCGCGATCGTGTAAGCTGGCGGCATGGACCAAAGGCAGCGCGCTTTAGACGAGCAACTCGCCCGCGACCTCCTTCGTTCGGAAAAGCTGCGCCAAACCATTTTGGCCATTACGCTCGTTTGCGCGGCGCCATTCGTCTATGGCATGTTGCAAGTGGGCACGGGTCATCGGGGAGCAGTGGCGACCGATGTTTTTCAGAAGCTGCAAGTGACGGTCGTTGGTGGAGTGGGCATTTTGGTCGCTTACGCTCTGCTTGCGAGACAATTCATCATTGGGCGAATCAAGGCTCAAAAGCCAATCAAGAATCGACTGCGTGTACTCAATTCATTCATCGAGACGTCGTTCGTCACGGCATTCATCGTGGCGTTTTCGCGAGTGACTGATCCGATTTTCGCATTCACGTCGCCGCCAACGTATTTGTATTTAATCTTCGTGATGCTCTCGATTTTGCAGCTTCACGTAGGGCTGTCCATTTTCACCGGCGTGGCGTCTTCGGTTTTGTTCACGGTGGCGGCATTCATCGAATACGCGCGGGTGACCGAAATCCCGAACCCAGCCATATTGCTTTCGCCAACGCCGCTGGTCATCAAAGGCATTTTGTTTACGATGGGCGGCGTCGTCGCTGGATTCGTGGCCAGACAGCTACGACGCCGAATGGTCCACGCAATCGAAGCGTTGGAAGAGAAAAACCGCGCGATCGAAATGTTCGGCACGCACGTATCGCCCAAAGTGGCCGAAGCCTTGCTGAAGAGCGGTGGCGATTTCGCAGGTGAACAAAAGTTCGTCTGCGTCATGTTTTTGGATATTCGCAACTTCACGAGTTTTTCCGAGCGTACCTCGCCCAAAGACGTCGTGGCTTTTTTGGACGTGCTTTTCGAGCCGCTCGTGACGATCGTGAATCGTCATGGAGGCATCGTGAACAAGTTCTTGGGCGATGGATTCATGGCCGTATTCGGTGCTCCAATTGCCGAGGGACAACCTTGTCGGGAAGGCATTCTCGCGGCGCTCGAAATCGTAAAGGAAGTGGAATCCATGGTATCGGCCGGAAAGATTCCGCCGACCAAAGTGGGCATTGGATTGCATGCGGGGGAAGCGATTACCGGTACCGTGGGCGCCAGGTCGCGCAAGGAATACACCGTGATTGGTGACACGGTGAATCTCGCGGCACGTATCGAGCAGCTCACGAAGAAATTCGGCGTGGATGTGCTAGTTTCGGACGCGGTGTGGAATAACGCCGGGCCAATGGATATTCAAGCTGAAGCGCTGGAAAAGACCGAAGTGAAAGGTCGAGAAGCGCCGGTACAAGTGTACAAGATTGCGTGATCGTTTTATTGCGGGAGCAAAATACGATCGGGCGGCGGCGGCTGTGTTTGAACCGGCCAAGGCTGGACGGGCGGCGGAGGAGGAATCTGGTCGACCGGAACGGGCATGATTGCGCCATTTTTGGCTGGCTTGGCTGCCCGCGGAGCAGGCTCGGGAATTTCCGCTCCTTGCGGGCCGCATCGACCGCCACGGCTACCCACTTCGTCGTTGTAATAATTGACCGCATCGACAGCATGCCCATTGGCATCGACTTTGTAGGTTCGACCGACTGCGGTCAGCACGAGGCCCAGGATTTCTGCGCCAAGACCCGCCAAAAGAAATCCCGCCATGACTTCGGGCTTGTTCTCGTACGCCAAACCCCCTAGCCCGGCCAAACCTCCCACGCCGAGACCAATACCCGCCACGGTCAATCCGATGGCCGTATCGCCCGCGGATTCTGCTTCCAGTGCGTGATGTGCCGCTTGAGGCGAGCAGCCGACATAATCGGAGAGGCCGCGATAACGATATCCCGTGGCCACTTCACCTTCCGGTGAATGAACTTGGAATTCGTTGTCGTACTTCAAATAAAGCTCATGCGGAGCCAGCACCGTTGGCTGTACGACGGTCAAACCCGATCCGCATCCCGCAAGCAGCATGGCGGACAAACCGAGTACCGTAATTGCGACTCGAGATTTCATTCCGCCCCCGCTCCGCACGGCGATCCATTCAGCCGGGCTAGGTCATTGTATGCGTTGACTTCATCGATTTGCTCGGCAACTTCCTTCGATGGCTCGGGACGTCCTAGACCCAAACCAAGCGTAATGATCGGCAGCGTGAGCAATGCAATGACGACCAATACCACGGCCGCTTTGCCAATATCGCCACCACCGCCGCTACCACCACCGCTCGATCCGCCACCACTGCCAATGTTGCCAACGCTGCCACCACCACCACCACCGGGGCTCTTCACCGAGCCTGTCGCGGGCCTTCGCGAAACTGTTGTTGGCGACGCTGCCACACGCGAAGAGCCAGTGCCGGTCACGATCACCCACGGACGCCAAATGATGATGTTCGGCGATCCGCCGTAATACGTTCGGTAGTAACCAGGGTCGGTTTGGACTTCTGAAATAGCCTGCCGACAGTCACCACTTTGCGCATCTGCAGGCAGCGACGCGATGACTCGGTCCTCGAACCACACCGCCCGCGCACGCCCATCTTTCGGGGGCGAATAATTCGACGTGTAGTTACCGCACCCCATCGCCAATCCGGCAACGAAGAGCGAAGCAACCCACTGCATGTGTGGCTTGACCGAACGCTGCTCCATTCTTTCTTTTTCGCACCACCTCACGCATGCGTAAAGTCATTTTTGCAAGGACGGCGCGCTCTTCGGAGCACGCATGCGGCGGCGGGCACGTAGCTGCCAAGCACGGTACCCTTGAATAATGAAGACATTGCGCCTGCTCGGACCCATCCTCGTCGCTTTCGCGGGCTGCGGAAGCCCTTCCACTGGCCCAAGTCAGCCCGAGGGTTGGAACAGTGCCGTCAGTTTGCGTGAAGCACTCGACGTCAGTGCCGCCCCGCGTGTCTTCGAAACCAACTTGAAAGCGCAGGTCGGCTCCGTCGAAATCATCACCGACAAGCCCACCCCAGCATGGACCTACGACGGCTCACTACCAGGCCCTTTGATTCGAGCCACCGCGGGCGACAAACTCATCGTTCACTTCCAAAACAATTTGCCCGACCCCACGACGATCCATTGGCACGGACTGCGGATCCCGGCCGAAATGGATGGCGCTCCAGGCCACTCGCAACCCGAAGTGCCAGCCAATGGTTCATTCACGTACGAGTTTGTCCTGCCCGACCCAGGTTTGTATTGGTACCACCCGCACGTGGACTCGGCCGTGCAAGTCGGCTTCGGTCTGTACGGGACGATCCTGGTGGATGATCCGGACGAGCCCGAAAACCTCGGAGACGAACTGGTGCTCGTGTTGTCCGACATTGCCTTGCGAGACGACGGATCGCTCGAAAACCCCCAAAGCGGAGGCAATTTTGGAACATTGTTCGGGCGTGAAGGAAATGTGTTGCTCGTCAACGGGCGGCGTAATCCCGTCATCAAGGCCCGCGCTGGAATGCGGCAGCGATGGCGCATCGTAAACGCTGCCAAGAGCCGCTACTTTCAGCTCGCGATGGAGGGCCACTCGTTTACGCGTATTGGAGGCGATGCGGGGCGTATCGAATCACCCGTCGACTCGGCAACCGTCG
>CAZETM010000330.1:0-8553 GCA_964514885.1 uncultured Polyangium sp.
CCGACGAGGCCCTCAGGTCGCACCCATCGCCTTGGTCGGCAGCCGACGAGGCCCTCAGGTCGCACCCATCGCCTTGGTCGGCAGCCGACGAGGCCCTCAGGTCGCACCCATCGCCTTGGTCGGCAGCCGACGAGGCCCTTGGGCGTTGCTTGTCGGCTCCAGCGATGCGGAGACCTGTCGATCTCGCCATGCCGACATGTTTACCGACCAACCCTTGGGGCAGGTATGGCGTCGAGGAAATCCTGTGGACGATCGGCGGGCGGATCGGTGCGCGCTCATATCCGGATTGGCCCTCGGCCGCAACTTGCCATACGCGACTTCAAGCCGCTCGCGCACGGCTTGCCGAGCTTGAACCTCGTCGAGGAACAAACCAGCGTCTCCGTCTCCAGCCTTCCGACAAGCGAATCGCATCCATTCACCGCAATCAGGATCGACCCGGCCCTGACCGGGGCCGTGTTGGTGGCGAGAAGGCGTCGGGCGGGATCACGCGGACCAAACAGAGGCCAAAGCCGCTCCGTTTGCAGGAGCGGGACCGAATGCACTTGGTCTCGATGGCGCGACGCCGATCGATTTCCGCACTCTTGGTTGCGACGCGGAGTTCTTGCGGACCCGGTGACGATTCTGCCGACATTTCTACAATGGTGCCGATTTGTGCTCCGCTCAACCACTCGTGCATCGTCGTTGTCCATTCAGGCAAAAGTGCACACGACTGGACAAACTCATTTCTATGGGCTAACCAGCGGGGAGGGCGCCATGAGCAAACACGCAAGTCCATCGCCGCCGGGCGGGCAATTCATCGTTTACCAGACCCAGGACGGGAAGCTCAAGATCGACGTCCGGTTCGAAGGCGAAACCGTCTGGCTTACGCAGCAACACATGGCCGAGCTGTTTCAGACGAGCGTGCCGAACATCAGCATGCACCTTCGAAATGTCTTCGCTGAAGGCGAGTTGGAGGCAGTTTCAGTAGTTAAGGATTCCTTAACTACTGCCGCCGACGGCAAGAACTACGCGACCAAGTTCTACAACCTCGATGTAATCATTTCCGTAGGATACCGAGTCAAGTCGCTTCGAGGCACTCAGTTCCGTATCTGGGCGACGCAGCGATTGCGGGAATACATCATCAAAGGGTTCGTCCTCGACGACGAGCGTTTGAAAAACCCCGACCAGCCTTTCGACTATTTCGAGGAGCTGACGCGCCGGATTCAAGATATCCGCACATCGGAGCGGCGCTTCTATCAAAAGCTCACCGACATTTATGCAACGAGCGTGGACTACGACCCTACCGAGGAAGTCAGTTTGCGCTTTTTCAAAACCGTGCAAAACAAAGTGCATTGGGCGATTACTGGTCAGACGGCTGCGGAAATCGTCTACGAGCGTGTGGATGCGGCGAAGCCGAACCTTGGCCTGACAAACTGGCGAGGCGCGGAGATCCGCAAACCAGATGTCGCAATAGCCAAAAATTACCTCAATGAAGTCGAATTGGCCGCGCTGAACAATCTAGTCGAACAATACCTCATTTTTGCCGAAGGGCAGGCCATGCGCCGAATCGTCATGCACATGGCCGATTGGATCAAAAAACTGGATGCATTTTTGAACTTGAACGATCGCGATATCCTCACGCACGCTGGGCGCGTTTCACACGAAATGGCTCAAGTCAAAGCTGATGATGAGTACGCCAAGTTCAAAACACTGGAGGCAACAAAGCCACAACCCGTGGATGTGGACTTTGATAGGGCTATGCAGGATTTGAACAAGCTTCCGAAAGCGAAAAAGGCCAAGCCGGTAAAACGCTGACTTTCCGCGGAGCGCACGGCCGAAGAATGCGCCCGTGAGCGGGTGGCGTCTCAATTCCTGTTTTGGTGAATGAGCTTTTCGCGGACAACGACAAACCATTCAACAATTGGCCGCCGGCTGTAGCTTTTCGCGGTCCGGTGTATGCGCGAATTGAGCGGCCATCGGGCGGCCATCGGGCGCCGATACGTCACCCGATACCCGAACACCGGATGCGTGATTTCCTCCTCTCGACGTTGATCCAGCGCCTGCAAAAACGCTCGACGCGCCCCCGGTTTCAACGTCACCCCTTGCAGTTCTCGATGAAAGTCGTCGCTCGTCACGCGGATGTGCGAACATTTGTCGGGGGACGGAGCGCCATGGTAGAAGGCCGGCATGGCCAGACCGCTGAGTATCTCGCGCGTGGAACTGAACCACTGGGCAGACAAGTACGATGCCCCGGCGAAACTGCCGATACTCGTTCGACGCTTGTTGTTGGCGACGACGCCGATCCTGGTCATGGACATGCGCGGTGACGCAGGCACTCGGCTGGGAGGTTGGGACGGCGAGGTCATGTCGCGTCGGGATTCGCCGTTCTGTCCGTCTGGTTTGTCGGTGTGGGAGTTGTCGGTCGAAAGCAACATCAAAAGGAAGCTGGACAAGGACTTCGACAAGCGTACGGCCGAGCCGAATCTACCGGCAGGTTTGGATTCGAAGCAGGTCACGTACGTGGCAGTGACGGCTCGAAGCTTTGACAAGAAGAAGGCTTGGGCGAAAGAAAAAAGGGCGCAGGGTCGATGGGCCGACGTGCGCGTGTACGACGTGGATGATTTGGCCATGTGGCTCGAACAAGCGCCCGCGGTGGCGACGTGGTTCGGCGCGAATGAATTGGGGCGGCCGACACATGAGCCGACAGATGCGGAATCGTGGCTTCAAATGTGGAGTCAACGAACGAAACCTGCGTTGCCGTCGAATTTGGTGTTACTCGGACAGGAACGGCTGAAGCTCGCTCGAGATTTCCGAGAATGGCTGATGACCGACGGCGGCGGTGTGCGCTTCCTTCAAGGCGAAACAGCAGAGGAATCATTGCTTTTTGCCTGTGCAGTGCTGGCGAACGACTCCAACCTCCATGGTCAATTATCACGTACGATCATTGTTCACGATTTCGAGGCTTTTAGGTGGGCAGTCACAGCGCAGCGTCTAGAGCCATTGGTCGTCATACCGACTTTCGAGGTCAAAGATTTTGATGAATTTTCTGCAAAAGCAAAAGCGAATCGCACCCAAATCATAGTCCCGGTGGATCGTGCTTCTGTGTTCCCTGCACTCGAACTTCCGCCCATTGCGCGAAAATTGCTGAAAGATGCGTTGGAAAAAGCAGGCTGGGCAAAACCGGAAGCGACTCGATTAGCCGAACAGTCGAATGGTTCGCTGCAACATCTTCAATCTCTTTGTGGCTACATCCGTTTATCGAACGAATGGAGCGGCATGCCCCGTGCAGACCTTTTTGCTCTGCTCATGGCAGGGGAATGGACACCCACGCAAGAAGCCGATCGGGTCGCGTTACGAAATCTTGGTGGAGATCCCGATCTGGTGGATGCGTTATGTTTGGAGCTTCAGAAGCGAGGCAAAATCGAACGTATCGACGATGGTTGGGGAGCGGCTTCGTGGAAGTGGCAATCTCCGAAAATCGCCTGGCAGCAGCTCGGAAATTCCCTGACGGATTCGGATCTCCATCGATTTTCGACGACGGCATTCGACGTGCTTTCGACCCTCAATCCGATGTACGACTTGCCGAAAGGGGAACGCGTTTATGCCGTAATGAAAGGCGCGGTGGTGCCGCACTCGATTGCGCTGCGTCGAGGACTCACGACTTCGCTGATCATGCTCACCGTGGCCGAAACGGCAGGAAACGGAATACATCCGCCAGCAACGCGAAAACAAAAAGCGGTCGAAATTCTTTATCGACTTCTAGATCCCGAACGAGGATGGCAGGCTTGGGCGTCTCTCGCGCCTTTGTTACCTCTACTCGCTGAAGTGGCGCCCGAAGATTTCATGCGCTTGCTCGATAAAAGCCTCGACAAGGAAGACGGCGTGCGCCGATTGATTGACGAAGAAGGCACATCGAGCTCTGGAGATCCCACGCCTCATGTCGATTTGCTACGGGCCTTGGAGATCTTGGCCTGGAGTCCAGAGCCAACGACGGTCGAACGCGTCGCCGTGGCATGTGCGCGGCTTGCAGCCCACGACGCAGATGCATCAGCGCTCGGCAAAGTCGCGAACCGTCCGATGGGCACTTTGGCGAAGATGTTGGATGCCGTTTCGCCTCAATCACGAAGTACTGCCGCCGAACGATTACGTATCGTGCGACGACTTCTCCGAGACCACGACGAAGCAATCCATAATGTCGGATGGAAACTTTGTCTTGGGATGATTGCTGAATTGACTCGCAGTTTTCTCCGCTTGGGTCTTCAGCAGCCTAAATATCGATGGGAACCAATTGACATCATGCGGGACGCGCCTGCTGATGAGCAACGTCAGCAATCGGCGGGCGCCCTCGATATGTCGCTCGAGCATGTCGGCACATCGGTTTCGCGCTGGGTCAATCTACTCGACCTTATCCTCGTGATGCCGTCCGACGACGCATTAAAGGTCCTCAATGTATTGCAGTCCGCGCGCGCTGCTCTTGCCGACCCCGAAGACGATCTTCGCCATGCGTTGCGCGAGCGTATCCAGCGATGGGATTGGCGTCCAGAGCCCTTCCGTGACGCTGCATTACTGGAAAAACTTCGAGACCTTTATCGTAAATTTACACCGATCGATCCGGTGCAAAAGCACGCTTGGCTCTTTGGCTTCAAGGGCGAGCATTTGAGTCACACCGAAGGAACTGGGTGGAATCTCGAAAACGGCGATAAAAGTATCGAAGAGCTTCGTATTCACGCCGTTGATGAATTGTACGTGGCACCGAATCGTTGGGAAAAACTCGCCACCCTCAGTCAGACGGTCAACATGCCTCTCGTCATAGGTGAGGCGCTGGCGTCATCGACGCACGCGGCCGAAGTGGAAGAGTTTTTTTTGGCCGAGTCACCGATGGGGATGGGCAAAGGGGTTCTTGGGCAATTCTTTGCCGTGCGTCACGAGGCATTGCCGGAAGCCCAATCGCGGGAATGGCTTCGAGAAATTCTCGAAAAACTTGTTCAGAACGGTCGGCTGGATGATGCGGAAGAAATTGCGCTGAGTCTCCCATCCAATGACTATGTGTGGGACCTGGTCGATAGCATCGGCGAACCCTTGGCGTCCCATTATTGGAACCATACGCACGGACCTGATCGCAATCATTCTGGCGAAACGTTTGAGCGAGCCATTAAACGACAACTTGACGCGGGTAATGTACTTGGTGCACTCGATACCTTATCGCGAGCCGACACACGGGTGCCCACCAAACTGACGCTCGACGTGCTTCAACGAGTGATAAGCGCACTTCCCAGTGATGCGTCCGATGCGTCCAAAAACATGTTTGGTTATCGGCTCGAGAAAATTCTTGACCGACTCGATGAGACCAACGATATCGATGCCAGCATGGTGTTCGAGCTCGAACGCGCGCTCATGCCGTACATTTCGGACCCAAAGCGAACACGCCGTCATTTATGGAGGCTCCTGGCTGCAGAGCCCACAAATTTCATTGATTGCATCAAGCTCATGTACCCGCTCGAAGGTGAAACTCCATCCACTGATGTGAGCATTCAAGAAGAAAGAGCGCGTGACGCTGACATTGCATACCACTTGATTTCTTCTTGGGAGGGTTATCCGGGCGAAGATCTCTCCGCGGCGCAACGCGAAGAAAAGCTGGAAACATGGGCCACGACAGTGCTCGACGCATGTGCGGCGAATGGACGTGCTGCGCTGGGCGCGAGTCGGGTTGCCGAAGTCCTGGCGCGCGCGCCCAATGGTGCGGATGGTCATTGGCCGTGTAATGCGGCGCGTCGGCTCTTGCGTCGAAACAGGTATGCCGAACTGGCCGACGGCCTTCGAATAGCGCAACGCAATCGACGTGGGGTGACGACGCGTGCGGTTGGCGACGGCGGCGAACAAGAGCGCGAGCTTGCTGTGAATTATCGGAATACGGCGGCGCACCTTCATGATGAATTCCCCGAAGCGACAACGATGCTGCGGGATCTCGCAAATGATTATGAACTCGAGGCCGAGCAATGGGATGTCCGGGCCAAACGCGATCAAATTGAATATGATGCTCATGAGGAACCCAGCGTCGCCGGAGAAAATGCACAACAATCAGCGATTCATCCTGGCCTCAACCACATCCGCCAAATTCGCGTCGAAAACCTCCGCTGCTTCGATTCGATCACCATCGACATCGAAGACGCGCACATCGACAAAGACCACGGTCAATGCCTGATCCTGCTCGGAGCCAATGGCACCGGAAAAACAACCCTGCTTCGCGCCATTGCCGCAGCACTGCTCGACGAACAAGCTGCGGGCGGCGGCATCGATCAAATCCCCAAATCCTATTTGCTGCTGCGTGACGCAACGCGACCCGGCAGAATCGAAGTAACCCTGAACGATGGCCTGAAGTTTGGCGCCGAATTCATCCGCCAAGCCGATGCCTTGAAAGTTCAGGAATTGCACGCGACCCCTCGGCCGTGGGTTGTCGGATATGGCTGCTTTCGCGGCTCATTGCTGGGGGGAAATGCGCATGCCATGGCTCGCGCGGGCAATACCGCGACCTTGTGGGGCGAAGGCATGGGCCTTTGGCCAAGTTTGCAAACGCTGCAAGACCTCGGCAAAAAGTCCAAATCGGGCGACTTCGAATCGCGTGTGTTGGCCGAAGGTGCCAGAAATGCATTAAAACAAGTCCTGCATGACATCGAGGATGTTTCCATTGAATCCGAACGGCTGCTTCTCGGCGGTAAGGGCGTTGGCGGACAACATCCAGCGGAAGCCCTGAGCGACGGGTATCTCGGCATGATGGGCTGGGTGCTCGATATGATCTTCCGTTGGGTCGAACGAATGCGCGGCCTTGGAGAGCCCATTCCCGGTAACTTCCTTGAAAAAATGGAAGGTGTCGCTTTGATCGATGACATCGATTTGCATTTGCATCCCAAATGGCAACGGAAACTCTTGAAGAACCTTCAATACACGTTTCCGCGCATGACGTTCATCGGCACCACCCACAATCCGCAAACGATTCTCGGCGTACGCAAACCCAATCAAATTCACGTGCTAAGACGCTCGTTCGAGGCTCCCGAACAGGTTGAAGTTCGTGGCATGGATGTGCCCGTCGGGCTTCGAGCGCACGAAGTCCTGACTGGTCCTTGGTTCGATCTCGATTCCACGCTCGATGACGACACGTTGAAGCTGATGGAGGAGCATCAAACGTTGCTGCTTCAGCCCGTACGAGACAACGACGCAATCACCCGAGTTCAAGAACAGATCAATAAACGTCTTCCGCGGTTCGTCGAGACGTCACGGGAAGCGTACGTGTATGGGATCGTGGTGGAGGTATTGAAGGAGCGATTTCCGGCATTGCAGCCCGAGGATCGCGAGAAGGTCCGGCAACAGCTCAAGGACATGGTGAAGGCGCGAATTGCCGAAAAAGAGGGCAAGAAGTCATGATGCGGTTCAACCGGCCGGCGGTGCCGGCTGCATTCACGACTCGCGTCGGCGCCATTGTTGCGGGAACCGCGAAGGAACGTGATCTCTGGCGTGAATACAAGACCCATTTTCTGCGCGCGCAACATGAGCGATGTGGATATTGCGATTGCAGGCTCGACAAGAGTTCACACCCCGATATTGATCATTACCGACCCCAAAGTCGCCTTGACAAACTAAATGACCCTGAAGCCGAAGCCAAATGTTGTCGGGAAATTGCGCCACGGGTAGAAGAGGAATTTTCGACTGGTTATGACTGGCTGAGATACGATTGGGACAACTATGTCTACGCCTGCAAAGGTTGCAACGAAACATTCAAAAGATGCCTGTTCCCTGTCGAAGATGGAACGAGGACATTGCCTCTCGACCCTACAAGAACAGGTGATGAAGAGCCACTGTTGTTGTGGTGCTACGGCAAGGAATACCCCGCGAACCATCTCGAATTTGCGCAATCAGGAGCAATTGCCGTAAAAAACAACAGCGCACACGGCTTGGCTACGATTCTCACGTGCGGACTGTCGCGTCGATTTCTACAGGATGCTCGCTCAGAAAAGCTGACGAGAGCGTCGGAAGTCCTGGACCGATTGGAGCTGGCAAAATTTTACGGTGATGGGATAGAATTCGCCGATTGTATCGAAAAGCTGAAATGCACAGGGGCTGAGAACAGAAATCTCGCGGGAGTTTTCCGAATCTTCGTCATGGGGAAACTTGGTGCCACGAGTTGGGACGACGTTATCGCACTAACACTTTGACTTTGGTCGGTAGCCGACGAGGCCCTCTGTTCGCACCCATCGCCTCGGTCGGCAGCCGACGAGGCCCTCTGTTCGCACCTATCGCCTCGGTCGGCAGCCGACGAGGTCCTTGGCCGTTGCTTGTCGGTTCCAGCGATGCGGAGACCTTTTAGAAGCCATTGTATGGCGATCCGCTTTGCTGTCCGATGGCCAGTGTGCGCCCTGGCAATGGCGCGCTCGATAGCCTCGAGGGTGGTCTCGGTGACGCTGACGACCGTCGGGGAGATGGTTCGCTGGCACATTATGGACGCGCTGCCTGCATTTTACCGGCGCTATCCGAATTTGCGTCTACGCATTCTCGCCGACAACCGGACGAGCAGTCTCGCGG
>CAZETM010000330.1:8653-9724 GCA_964514885.1 uncultured Polyangium sp.
TATCCGAATTTGCGTCTACGCATTCTCGCCGACAACCGGACGAGCAGTCTCGCGGCAGGTGAGGCCGATGTGGCGCTGCGTTTGTCCCGTCCGTTGAGCGGTGACCTTGTGGCGCGTCGGGTGCACCGCGAGTCGTACGGTTATTTCGCGGCCGCAGATCTGGTGGTCGGCGTTGATGTTCCTTGGCTTGGGCTCACGGGGTCGCTGGCGCGAATTCCGGAGCAGCGTCACGCGGAGCGGGTGTTTTCGAGGGCGCCGCGTTTGCTCGTGGAGGACGTGGAGGCGCTTGGTCAGGCGGTGGAGGCGGGCCTTGGAGTGGCAATCTTGCCGGAGGTGCTGGTACGGAGGCTGCGGGGGCTGGTGGAGGTCAATGCCGAGGCGATAGGCGCCGAGGGAGGGCCGCTCCCTGTGCGTGATTTCTGGATGGTGGTGCATCGCTCGAGGCAGCATCTTCCGGAGGTGCGCGCCGTTCTCGGATGGCTGGAGGGTCTCGGCGGGTTCCGCAATGGTGCGTCCCGGTGAACTGGGATTGGTGGATAAGGTTACCGAGCTGCGGTGCCACTGGATATCCGCACACCCCGCCCCGCACGGCTCAGACATCGCTGGACGCGGTACGAGAAGCCTGCTGCCTTGCTTGGTCGCTCTGGGTCATATACATTGGATGATTTCGTAATGCCCGACCCAGCAAGGGCATGTCTTCATCGACGAGCTCGAGCGAGCGGATACCCTCCTGGTATTGTTTGAGGAATTTTTGCCGTACGCGCATGACTCGCGCATCGTTTCGTACGCGTTTGAGAAGATTGTCGATGGCTTGCTGCTGCTCGGGTGGATGTTTACCCGTAGCGCGTAGCTCGAGCGAGGGTAGCTCCAATTCGAACCAATCGTCTTGTACGACGAATGGGTCGGGAAATGTGTCCGTGCCCTTGCTTGAATTGATCCATCCGTCCGAATAACGAATGTTGCTCCATTCGTATGCACGGTGCGCGTCGCTGGTGCCGCGTATTCGCGCCCAAGGAATGAAGTGGTCGGCGTGGCCATTGGGTACGTATACGACCGTATAGCAACAGATAT
>CAZETM010000331.1:0-9711 GCA_964514885.1 uncultured Polyangium sp.
CCGGGGTTTGGGGCGAAGGACGCCGAAGGCGATCCGAAGCCCCAAATGTACAAACCGGGGTTTGGGGCGAAGGACGCCGAAGGCGATCCGAAGCCCCAAATGTACAAACTTGACGTTGCGATACGTGCTCGTGGCCATCTCGTCGTGAGCACGTCGTCGCTGTATTTCCACGCCATGATCGATGAGCTCGACAGGTCGCCGAAGGCCGTTTTTCGCGGCTGAACGAGCCAAGGTTTTTCCTTTTGGAACAGTTGTGTGCGATGACGTTCTCGCAATTTTGTACAACGTCACAGCCCTCGTTTGAGCTCAAAGTTTTCGTCGTCGTAGACGTCTTCTCACGCTCTGGCTCAGCAGTGAAGTGACGAGCCGTTTGTCAACGGATCAATTTTCTTTTGGGGCAACCATCGAGGCATGGTAAAAGCCGCGCCCGATGAGTGTAGAGCAACTGATTGAGCAAGGTGATTTCAAAGGAGCGCTCGAGGTGCTTCGGGAAGCGACATCGGGCCCGCAAGCGGATCCTTCGTGACGACGCTCATGTGGCTGTTGTAGCGAGCAGCGTCAGCCCTTGAAGGCTGCTTCGAGCGCGGCGATATCGAATTTGCGCATGCTCATGAAAGCCTGCATCACTCGGCTCGCTGCGGCGCGATCGGGTCCCGACATCATTTTCCCGAGTGCGGACGGCACGACCTGCCAAGAGACGCCGAACGGGTCTTTCAGCCAGCCACACATGCTTTCCGATCCACCATTGGCGGTGAGCGCTGACCAATAATGATCGATTTCGTCCTGCGTTTCGCAAGAAATCATGAATGACACGGCTTCGTTGAAACCGAATTGGTGTTCAAACGCGCTGTCCATCGCCATGAAGGTCTCGTTGCCATTCAAGTAGAACTGCGCGTGCTGCACAGTTCCCGCAGCGTCGACACCCGATCCGTCATTACGTGCAATGCCTTCGACCGACGAATTCGGGAATGTGGCCGTGTAAAGCTGGAGCGCAGCTTCTGCTTTGCCCGCTTGCGGCCCCACGAAGAGCATCGACGGCGTAATCGTTTGACGGATATCCGCCTTGGATCCAACCGCGATTTGCCACGATACGCCAAATCGGTCGCTGAGCCAGCCATATCGCTTGCTCCAAGGATAAGCGTCGAGCGGCATCATTACCGAGCCACCTTCGCTCAGAGCGGCCCAGAGCGCATTGACTTCGTCCTCGGTTTCGAACTGCACGAAGAACGAGATTGCCGGCGTCAATTTAAATGCCGGTCCCCCATTGAGAAGGCTCATTCGATAGCCGGCGAGCTCGACCTCGACGACCATTGCACTGCCCTCGGGCTGGCGGTGGTGCTCGAATCCGTCTTTGCCGTATCGGCTGATCGCACCAATACGCGAGTCCCGAAAAAGGGACGCATAGAGTTTGGCGGCGGGCTCAGCTTGCCCGTCGAACCACAGGAATGGTGTAACCTTTTGCGACATGATCAAATGCTCCGTGCCAATGCTTCGAGTTGGTCGGTGGCAATGCCCCAACCCTGGTGAAAACCCATTGCTTCGTGTTGTTTGCTGTCCTCGGCGGACCAATGGCGGACGGTCGCGGTGTACCGAGTTTTCCCGTCTTCGTCCTCGAACTTGATTTCGCCGACCATGAAGGCTTTTTCCGACGGCTGCCAAGCGGCGGTAAAGGCGTCGGTGAAAACGAGCTTACGCCCCGGAATGACCTCGAGATATACCCCGGGATTGGGGACTTCCTGCCCTTCGGGCCCCTGCATGGTCATGTTGCATTGACCGCCGGCGCGTACGTCCACTTGGGCTTTGATGGTTTTCCAAGGCGGCGGCGTGAACCACTGCGTCAACAGTTGCGGCTCGGTCCAGCAGCGGAACAGTTTTTCCCGGGGCGCATCGAGCAGACGCGTAAAACTCAGCTCACGATCTTTCGGAAACTCGTTCGACATGGGCTATTGGTTGCACGCTCGTTCCAGGGTCGTCAAGAAAATTTTGACGAACACAACTCACCTGGCCTCGACGAATGCACGCACGTGCTCCGAAGACGCTAGGAAAATTCGCTTTCCTCACCGATTCGGTCTACCCTCCGCCAACCATGGCCCTTGGCGCAACAATGTACCGCTTTTCCGTGAACCTCTCCGATGTCGATCGAGGCGTCTACGAAACGCTCGATTTGAGGCTCGCACGCCATCCGTCGGAGAGCATGCGGTATCTCGTGACGAGGATGCTGGCGTATTGCTTGAGCTACGAAGAAGGCATTGCCTTTAGCAAAGGCGGTCTGAGCGCCGCAGAGGACGCTCCGATTACCATTCATGATCCCACGGGGCTGTTTCTCGCGTGGATCGATATTGGCTCCCCCTCCGCCGAACGTCTGCATAAAGCATCAAAGGCAGCCCGACGCGTTGCGATGTTTACCTTTGCGCCGCTGGCGAACCTACGTCGCGAAGCGGCCTCGCGGGCGATTCACAAAGTCGAAGCCATTGAAGTGTGGCACGTCGAACCGTCATTTCTCGACGCGCTCGAACCGAAGCTCGATCGGCATACGTCGCTGGAGATTCTACGTAACGATGGCACGCTTTACGTGACGGTCGATGGAGCCGTCGTCGAAGGAGTCATCACGCGCCATTCACTCGTCGAGCAATGATTGCGCCTACTTCGCTTCCGGACGCACGGTATTGCGAAGGCTCCCTACCCTTTCGACACGCACCTCGAACGTATCGCCAGCTTTCAAGAATACCTGCGGCGACCGTGCATTACCCACGCCGGAAGGTGTGCCCGTCGAAATCAAGTCGCCAGGCTCTAATGCGATTGCCTCGGAAATGTACGCAATCGTCGTCGCCACATCGAAGATCATCTCCGATGTGCTTGCTGTCTGCATGATCTGCCCATTCAATATGCCGCGTATCTCGAGCCCCACACCTCCCGGAGGAAGCTCGTCGGCCGTGACCAGCTCGGGACCGACCGAGCCCGAACGATCGAAGTTTTTCCCGAGCAGCCATTGCGCCGAATGCACTTGATAATCGCGCACCGATCCATCATTCAGCAGCGTATAGCCTACAACGTGGTCGAGTGCCAGCTCGCGAGGGATTCGGCGACCACCTCGGCCAATCATGACGGCAAGCTCGGCCTCGTAATCGTAACGCGTCGAAGCCACCGGCAACATCAACGGCTGCTCGTGCCCGACGAAGCTAGATGCATACCGCGCAAACAACACGGGATAGTCGGGGATTGCACACGACGCCTCTTTGGCGTGATCAATATAGTTCAGGCCCAAGCAGAGGATTTTGGACCCTTCGGCAAGCATCGGGGCATAAATCGCGTCTTGCTCGGCAATGATCGCGGTTTGTGGCGCGGAATCGATTGCCGCCTGGAGCGCTTGGACATCGATTCCAGCTCGAAGCAGCGCACCAATCTCGCTAGGTAGCGCACGGCTCGCCGCGCTGACCAATACGAACGTGTCGCCACGTCGAACAGCAAGCTGCGAACGCCCTTGGGCCATCAAATTGGCGAACCTCATGCATTACCTCCAGAAACCACACGCTCGGACGGACGAACGAGGCGACTTAAGTCACCCACGATCTTCCCCGCTCGAATAGGTACACACTCGGCAGGAATCTCGGTGACCAATTCATGGCCCCGGGCCTGCACTTCACGCAAAAAATCATCCAATCGCTCGAGGCACGCGCCTTCGATATCATGCAATACGATCAGCGTGTGCCGACGAGCCGAAAGATCCGCGAGCGCTACCTCGGGCCAGCCCTGCGGATCCTCCCAGTCACGAGGTATCGAATTCCAAAGCATGCACGAATAATCGTGACGGCAAAGGTAATCGATTGTGCGTTGACGAAAAAGGTGCGGCCCGAGTACACCTCCTCCGCCAAATGGCCGAAAGCTCGGTGCCTCTCGTGGAACGAGCGCCGACAATAAGGCTTGCGCCGCGCCAATCTCCAGCTCCTCGGCATCCGGCCTCGAGTCGTCACCCAAGGGCACCGCGTGCGAGAAGGAGTGATTACCGACGAAATGACCTTCCGCGTGCATTCGCTCGACCAAAGCCCGACCATTCGCCTCGGTGAGATGCTTGCCGAGCACGAAAAAGAATGCCCTCAGCCGATGACTCGCGAGCACATCGAGCACCCGCGAGGTTATGACCGGATCGGGTCCATTATCGAACGATAACGTAAGCTTCATCGATACGTATTGTTGGAGGTGTGATCACCGGCCAGCCAGCGTTCGAGTTCCTGGTGAGCGTCGCGCTTTTTGGCATCAATGATCTCCGACGTGACGGCTTGCGGTACATCCGCCGTCAACTCGACGATCATTCCATTGGGATCCTCGACGTACAGCGAGCGACAGTAGCCGTGCTCCAATACATACGTTTGCGGTTCACGGATCCCGGCGGCAGCGAGACGAGCGGCAACGGCGTCCTGCGTTACTCGATCCACATTCAGCGCGATGTGATGAAACGGCGAGGGAGGCATAGGCGGGCCGAATTCAGCGAGATCGGCAGCGTCTGCAAATTGGAAGAACGCCAATGCACTTCCATCTTCGAGACCGAAGAAGCAATGACAATACGTGCGCACCTTCCCGAACAGCTCGTCCGCTTCGCACCAAGTCGCGACCAGCGGTAAACCAATCAGCTCTTCGTAAAACGCGCACGTCTTGCGCAAGTCCTTCGTTACATAAGCGGTATGATGCAATCGCGTCGGTCGAGTCGCCATGAGAGCCTCCTACGTGGACGAACGCCACCGTACGCCGAGTTTATGTGCAGGGCAAGAGGGATCGTGAGCATCATGTTGACAACTTCCCTGCCAACTTTGCAGCGGGCGTGATAGAGGTGAGGCATGATCAAAACCACCGACGACGTTTCGCTGGCGGTTCGCGATGCTGGACGCCATGACGCCCAAGCTTGCGTATTCATTCATGGTATCGCGCAGAGTAAACTGACTTGGGAGCCAGTTCTTGCCGGGCCATTGGCCAACGAATACCATTTGGTCGCGTACGATCTTCGAGGTCACGGAGGCTCGGACAAGCCGGAGGATCCGTCGGCGCTGGCGCGTACGCGGCTTGCGGGAGATCTCGCCGCCGTCATTGAAGGCTTGCGCCTCGAACGCCCTGTGCTCGTGGCGTCCTCGTATGGCGGAGTCGTCGTGGGCGAATACCTGCGTCAATATGGCGATGCGTCGCTGGGAGGCATCGTTTTCGTCGCAGGCGCGGTGCGTACGGGACGCGAAGCGCGAGATCTATTCGGCCCGGTTATGCTCAATCATGCGCGCGCGCTGCTTGCCGAGGATCCGGCGACGTATGCTGAAGGAGCTCGCGCCTTTTTGCAAGGAAACGCGGCCGGGCCATTCGCATCCGAAACGCTCGAGGCTGCATTGGCCGAAATGATGCTGGTCCCAGCTCGTGTGCGCCGAGCATTTCTGACGGGCGGAGAAGACTATTGCCCAGAAATATCGCGATCGCAGGTGCCCATTGCGACGTTGCATGGCGACCAAGACGCCGTGGTGGCGCCGGCGATGAGTGCAATGATTGCTCGATTGCGTCCTGGGATTCGGCAAGAATGGCTGCCGAATGTTGGTCACGTGCCGTGGCTCGAAACTCCAGAAGCATTCAATGCCGCGTTACGCTCGGTGCTCCAATAACCGAGAAGGATCCACTCTCTCTATTTCGCCGCCGCGAGCGCTTGTTTACAAGCGTCGAAACCCTTGCGTGCATCGGCTTCGTTTTCGACCAAATACATCACGCGCTGCTCGGTCGTGAGGCAATCGGTGGTTGCCGATTGAAGCGTTTGCTGAAGCAAAACGGGATCGACAAACCATAACCGCACGCTCTTGTCTTCTTCTTTCCCACCTGATGCGGTGGTCGAAACAAGGCGTTTGCTGTCCGCGCTCCAGGTCATGGATCCAAAACCTCGGTCGTGGCCCTTGAGAATGATCGGCTCGCCGACTCCATCGGCATTCCACACGCGCGCAGTCTTGTCCTTCGAGATCGTGACGATACGCTTGCCATCAGGGCTCCAGAATGCAGACTGGACGCGTTCCCCGTGGCCTTTCAACAGCACGAACGTACCTGGATGCTCGGCGTCCCAAATCCGCGCCGTACGGTCATCGGAAGCCGTGACAATGCGCTTTCCATCCGCGCTCCACGATGCCGCCAATACAGCCCCCTCGTGTCCCATGAGCACGCCTGAACCGGAGCCGTCGGCTTTCCACATTCGCGCAGTTTTGTCGGCCGACGCCGTGACAATACGAGCGCCATCCGGACTCCACGCAGCGGAATGAACCGCTCCGCCATGTCCTTTGAGCACCACGGGTTTGTCCGATCCATCAGCATTCCAAATGCGCGCCGAGTCCTCCGTCGAGGGCCCCACAATGCGTTTTCCATCGGGGCTCCACGATGTCGTCGATACTGCGGATTCGGCAGCATATCCACTGAGCACCACGGGCGCGCCCGCTCCATCCGCATTCCACACGCACGCACTGTTATCGGCGGGCGCCGTGAGAATACGCTTGCCATCGGGGCTCCAGACGATTGACGTATCAATTCCCTTGCGCCCCTTGAGCACGACGGGAGAGCCTGTTCCATCGGCATTCCACACGCGCGCCGTCAGGTCCGAAGATACCGAGGCAATACGTTTGCCATCGGGGCTCCAAACGACCGACGAAACATTGCCTTCGTGCCCTTTGAGCAATACGGGTTTGCCCGAGCCGTCGATATTGCTGATACGTACGGTACCGTCAGCGGAAGCCGTGGCGACCTGCGTGTTGTCAGGGCTCCACGCCGCACCAGCAACGTGCTTTTGGTGGCCATTCGATAGCCGCCACAATCGACTGGTATCCCATACGCGCGCGGTCTTGTCTTCCGATATGGTGAGCAGGAACGATCCCTCGGGGCTCCACGCGACAGAATCGATGGGGCCGTCGTGGCCTTTGAATGCAATGGGCTCGCCCGACCCGTCCGCGCTGCGGATCCAAACGGTCTTGTCCATTGAAGTGGCAATACGCCTTCCGTCGGGGCTCCATACCGCGTGAGAGCCTTCGAGCGCGACGGGTTTGCCCGTGCCATCCGCATTCCACACGCGCAATGCGCCAGAAAGGCTCGTCGTGAGAATACGCTTTCCACCAGGGCTCCACGATGCGGAGATCAATCCGACGCTTCCTTCTTTGAGGGCCGCGACTTCATAACCTTCCGCATTCCACACGCGAGCGGATCCATCCGAGGACGCGGTGACGACGCGTGTGCCATCGAGGCTCCAGGCAGCCGATGCAACTACATTTTCATGGCCCTTCAAGTCGACAGCATTGCTCGAGCCGTCGGCGGACCACAAGCAACCGAGATAGTCTTCAGAGGCCGTGACGATGCGAGTTCCGTCGGGGCTCCACGCGGCAGACCGAATCGATCCTTGGTGCCCTTCGAGCAGTCGCGGTGCGCCCGAGCCATCCGTTTTCCACACGCGCACGGTGGTGTCTTTGGCGGCCACCGTGAGGATGTTTTTGCCATCGGGGCTCCACGAAGTTTTTTGAACCAGGTCGGCATGTCCGTCGAACACGACGGGTTTGCCCGAGCCATCGGACTTCCACAAACGCGCGGTTTTGTCGTTGGATCCCGTCACGATGCGCGAGCCATCGGGGCTCCACGAAGCAGAGATGACTTCGTCGGTATGCCCGGTGAGCACGACCGGAGTGCCCGATCCATCGGCGTTCCAAACGCGTGCGGTTTTGTCTTCCGAAGCGGTGACGATACGCTTTCCGTCAGGGCTCCACGCAGCGGTATTTAGCCAGCCTTTGTGGCCCTTGAGTTCGACGGGCGCGCCCGCGCCGTTCGCGTTCCAGACTTGCGCGGTGTTGAGCGATCCGATGACGGTGACGATGCGTTTTCCATCGGGGCTCCAGGCGGAAAAAGTGACCGGAGCCTCGTGTTGCAACGTGGTTCTTGGCAGTCCTTGCTTCAGCAGATCGATCGCGAGCTGCGACCATCCGCGCGCTTTTTCCGGCGAGTCGATCGCGGCGAGCACGAGAGCGGAAACGTTGGTCTTTCCCGTTCCAAGAAGCTCACGCGCGCCCGCCATCTGCGACGCACGCAGGGCGTCCTTCTGCGCATCTCGCGCTGCTTGTGCCGACTGCTCGGCGGCCTGCAACCGACCGCGCACTTCGACCACCAACCACGAAACGCCGCCGACGAGCATCGACGAGCCGACCGCGATCACGACGATCGCAATCTTCTGCCGCAACTCGAATTGCTTCGCCTGCTTCGCCTGCCTGGATGCTTGCTGCCGCTCCATTCGCCTCTTGAAGCTTCTCTTGACCGAACCAATCGCGTGCTCCGCCGCTGTTACTTTGGAACACCCGACGTGATCGACGGTAGTCGAGGTGGCCGCAAATGAACAAGAATTTTGCAAAGAAAACACAAGCGATCGGCATCCAGGAGCCTCGCGCTCGACTTTGACCCACCGAGACTTGTCGAGTGGTAACCGTGAGGTCTACGTGGGACCACCACGAGTTCTCATGCCGCAACAACGAGGTCTACGTCGGACTACCAGACTTCTCGTGCGGCAACCATGAGGTCGACGTTGGAGCACCATGACTTCGCGAGTGGCAACCATGAGGTCTACGTTGGACTACCAAGAGTTCTCATGCCGCAACGATGAGGTCTACGTTGGACCACCACGAGTTCTCATGCCGCAACCACGAGGTCTACGTCGGAGCACCACGAGTTCTCATGCCGCAACGATGAGATCTACGTCGGACAACCAAGACTTCGTGGCGCACGAACATGAGATCTACGTCGGAGCACCGAGACTTCTCATGCGGCAACGATGACGTTCTTCTACCGCTTCATCTACAGCCCTTCGTTGCCAATGCGATTTTTCGGATTCGCTGCGTCTCGCGCTTCTTTCGCTGCACGCTCGCGACGCTCGCTGTACCGATCGGTCAAGTAGTCGACATGATCCCGCATCAGCAGCGTAATCTTGTACAGCTCTTCCATCACATCGACCAAACGATCGCGATAGGGCGAATCTTTCATTCGGCCATCCGGCTCGAATTCTTCGTATGCTTTGGCGACCGAAGATTGGTTCGGAATGGTGAACATACGCATCCATCGTCCGAGAATTCGCAATGCATTGACCGCGTTGAACGATTGCGATCCGCCGCAAACTTGCATCACGGCGAGCGTACGTCCCTGGGTCGGGCGAACGGCACCAATGGCGAGCGGAATCCAATCGATTTGGTTTTTCATGACGCCCGTCAGCGTTCCATGCTGCTCGGGCGACGACCAAACCTGCCCCTCGGACCACAAGGAAAGCTGGCGTAATTCCACGACTTTAGGGTGCGTGTCCGGTACACTGCCGGAAACCGGCAACTCGAGCGGATCGAAAAACTTCACCTCGGCGCCGAGGCCTTCGATGATCCGTGCCGCTTCCTCGGCCAACAATCGGCTATAGGAGCGTTTACGGAGCGAACCGTAAAGGAACAGGATCCGCGGCGGATGCGTGGAGCGTGTAGGCCACGGGACGGGGGGAACGACAAGGTCAGGGGGGGACATGGCGCTCTTTTAACAGGAGCGTCTTCAATGTGCAACACCCTCTCAGAACCTGCCGACACAACCAATTAACCTCGCGCGCGATTGCGGCGACGTAGGAACGAAAGCCCAAGCAGCGCAAGGACCGTTTCCATCGCACCTGGGCGCTCTTCGCCGGCAATTCGGCAATCGCATCCACCC
>CAZETM010000332.1:0-9704 GCA_964514885.1 uncultured Polyangium sp.
CCTCCGCCGCTCGTGTCGCTTGCAATCCATGGGGCTTCGGCTAGCTTGCCGTCGCCCGATGCCGGCAACGCCGCGCCGGGTGGCCCGGGGCGTAGCGCAGCCTGGTTAGCGCACTTGACTGGGGGTCAAGGGGTCGGTGGTTCAAATCCACTCGCCCCGACGAGGTCCGAAGGATGCAAATCCTTCGGACCTTTTCGGTTTTTGTTGCCCGTTCTTTGGCAAACCCCGTGTGCCGGACATGGACGAGCGCTTGTACTGACGCGCGTTCGGGTCAGATGCGTGTGCCTGGTCGATGAGCTGAAGTCGTGAGACGAGCGCGCACAGTGGATGCGCGTTGCGCGAGTGGATCAGCGGAAGACGATTTTGAAATTCACGGGACCACAGTCGGGCCCGGTCGGCATCACCACGAGCAGCTCGTGGGTCCCTGCAGCGCCGTTCAACGTCACGTTGCCTGCAGTCACGCGCGTGTTCTTGCTGCCGACGTTGACGGGCACATCCATCGATGCGCCAGGGCCGCGCCAAGTCAAACGCACGGGAGCGGACGGCACCTGCCCTGCGGAGTTCAGGTTTTCCCCATGGTACTCGACGACCAGGTTGTCGAATTGTGGCGTGTTTGCACGGAACGTGGCTTGTGCACCGCAGTCGAGACGCATCCGATGCGTCTTGCCCTTGAGGATGTTCATCGGGGCAGCGCCCGGGGGTTGGAATGGATCCTTGCGATTGGGCGGAGGCACCACGATGATGCACCCCGACAATACGATAGCGATGAAACCGAAGGCGCCGATGCGCTCGGCAATCGAGCCAATGGAGCGATCCTTCTTATGCGCCGTAGCGACATCCTGCTTCAACATGATAAGCGCCTCCCTATCGAACGTTCTTGCGTCCGCCCCGAACGAGGATGCGGACATTGCTTTTCATTGACGCACGTTTTCCTGCCTTTTGTCGAGATCCTCATTTCTTCAAGCGAACGAGAAGGAAGAATGTCCCATGGCCGAAACGACTCCTGACTTGCGCCACCTTCCCAAGCCCGCTGCATACGACGAATTGCTCAGCGCATTTCAAGCTTCTCTCGAGGGCATTACGGATCCGATTGCCGCCATGGCCACGGCGAGCGCACTGTTGCACCATGGGCTCGGCCATTTGTGGACAGGGTTTTACCGTGTCGTAGCGCCCGATTTGCTACGCGTCGGGCCTTATCAAGGCACGCTGGGCTGCCTGGAAATCCGCTTTGGCAAAGGCGTATGCGGCGCGTCCGCTGCAGATCGCCGCACGGTCATCGTTGCCGATGTGCACGCGTTTCCCGGGCACATTACGTGCGATGCCCGTTCGCGTTCCGAAATCGTCGTTCCCGTGTTCGATGCTTCCGGCGCCCTCGTCGCGGTGCTCGATATTGATTCGGATCGCCCAGGCGCATTCGATGACGAAGATCGCATCGGCCTCGAGCGTCTCGTTGCGTGGTTCGCCAAAGTGCCGAGCGCGGGACCTCGGACGGGAGAAGATTGAATCACTCGAAACCAGTATTGACGCCTTCGTGAGCGGAGGCATCATTCATGCATGAATCGAGCGCGACCGCCGTGTCTTGACAACGATTCTCATTGATCTCGTTTTTCACGGTGAACTGCGACTTGACTTCATCGCATGTTCCGCGCTCTTCGACACACATCGTATACGCCTCCCAGGCATTGCTGCACCCGTAAGCCGTCGCGACTTCTTGTGTTGTTTCGAGCTTATTGCAAAAGTCGACCTTTGCCTGGTCATTGCAATGCTGGCACGCGCACGTGATTTCGCAAATGACCTCTGCTCGCGACGACTCGCATCCAGGCAAAACAATGACTGCCCAAACCAAACCCAATAAGCTCGTCAAGATGCTCCGGTGCATACGCCTCCTCAAGAACAACTATCGTACGCGTTCGTTTCTTGCTCGCACGCGTTGCTATTATCGATATCCAATCCATACTCTTTGCAAGTGCCGTCGATACATGCACTGCCATTGCAATCATCGAACGAGGTACACATTTTCCCGTCGCTACATACAGACGCGGCCGTAAGGCAATCGATCAGCGCGTCGTACTCTTCACCGCAGCCGATGTCATGTGCGCCGTCCCGAGCGCCCTCGAATGCCACGACGCACGCTTCGAGGTCCATGTCGTTACCGCCGAGACAGCCTTCTCGCTCGGCGCAAAGTGCCTGCATATCCGGCCCTTCGTCGCATCCTGGCAAGAATGCAGCGAGCGCCAACGTCATCAAAAGCCATTGCCGATTCATGCCCGTGTTCCTTCGCGGGAGCATACACGTGACGTTAGCAAAGCCAACGGACTTTCGCCTCATCGATTACGCGGGCTCCGACGAACCTGGTGGACCCTACGTCCTCAAAATGCTTTGCTCGGCAGTCCACTGCCATGAATGCTCGACCTATGCTTCCCCCTGGCGTCGCCATCGTCGTCACCGATCACGTGTTTGTGCCCGAAACGGCACTCACCATGACAGCGTCTCGCGCATCCGGTCCGGGTGGGCAAAATGTCAACAAGGTGGCTTCCAAAATCGATCTTCGTGTCGATCTTTCGGCCATTACGGGCATGAACGAGGACGCTCGGGCACGGCTTGCGGCGAAAGTGCACACGCGCGTGGACGCCGAAGGCAAACTGCAGATCACGAGCCAAAAAACGCGAGATCAAGCGAAAAATATCGCTGACGCACACGAAAAGCTCCGCATCCTCATCACCGCAGCGCTCGTCGTGCCAAAACCACGAAAGCCCACGCGGCCGACGAGAGGGAGCGTGGAAAGACGTTTGGGCGAAAAAAAACGCACCGGCGAACGGAAAAAAGGCCGAACAACGCGCGCACACGACTGACCTCTTCTTCTGCGTCTCTGATTGCGCTACGATGCGTTCCTCGAATGCCCGCGACGCACAGTGATCCGTTTGCTTGGGTCGGCCAAACCATCGATGGCAAATTTCGCATCGACGAAGTCGTTGGCGAAGGTGGCTTTGGCGTCGTGTATCGCGCGCAGCACCTTGGCCTGGGCGAGACTGTCGCGGTCAAGTGCCTCAAGATTCCGAACAACTTGCCGCCCGCTGACCGGGATCGTTTTCATCAAAGTTTTCTCGAAGAAGGACGCATCTTACGCAAACTGTCGCGCTCCACGGCCGCCGTCGTCCAAGCGCTCGATGTGGGCGCAGCGATTGCGCCCAATGGTGCGTGGACTCCGTACCTCGTGCTCGAATGGCTGCGCGGCGAATCGCTCGAAGGGCATCTCGATCGACGTAAACGTGACGGAAGCGGCGGAATGCCCATGGCCGACGCGGTGGCATTGCTCGAGCCCGCCGCGGAGGCCATTGCGATGGCCCACGCGGAAGGCATTGCCCATCGCGATATCAAGCCCGCGAACTTTTTCACGACCGACGTCGACGGCGTGCCGACGATGAAAGTGCTCGATTTCGGAATCGCCAAAGTGATCGCCGAAAACGCCACCATTACTCGCGCATTCGAGCAAACTGGACAAACTCCGTCGATGTTCACGCCATTTTATGGCGCTCCTGAACAATTCAATCGGCGATTCGGGGCTACGGGACCGTGGACCGATGTCTATGCCCTCGGTTTGGTGCTCGTCGAAATGGTCTCCGGCCGCAGCGCACTCGAAGGCGACGATGTCACGCAGCTCTACATTGCCTCGACCGATATCAGCATGCGCCCGACCCCGCGCGCACGCGGTGTACGCACGAGCAATGCAATCGAAGACGTATTTCAAAAAGCTCTGAACATCGAGCCCAAGGGGCGCTATTCGTCGGCCCGCGTATTTTGGAAAGACCTTCGCGAAGCCCTTTCGCTTCCGATCGAAGAAGAAGAAAAAGAAGAAGCTGGTCCCGACGCACCATTACCTCAAACCATAATCGCCCCATCGACCAGGACGACCACCGCGCACGTAAGAAATGGCGAAACCTCCACTGGGATATCGTCGCGTCGATCCTTGGTGGCAGCAGTCGGATCGCTCTCCATCATTGCAGCATTCGTAGGCGCGTCGCTTCTCATTCGCGACCGCGGAATGGCCAAGCCAATAGCAACGGCGAATCGTATCGGTGCAGAATGGGTGGTGGATACGTCGCCCCAAACGCCGCAGGACATGGTGCTCGTTGCTGCCGGCAGCTTCCTCATGGGGCACGATAAAGAAGGACCCTCGGAAAAACCCGCGCACACGGTCGTGATTTCGCGTCCGTTTTATATCGATCGCACCGAAGTAACCGCAGGCGATTACCAGAAGTGCGTCGACCAGAAAAAATGCTCGGCCAGCAGTATACATGGCCCAACCGTAAAGGACGCCTACGTCGTCAAGTCCGCACCTTTGTGCTCGGGCCAAAGCCCCACCAGCGCCCGAAAGCCCATCAATTGCATCGATTATGCACAAGCCGAGGCTTATTGCGCATTCGTGGGGAAACGTTTGCCTACCGAGGCAGAATGGGAATATGCCGCGCGAGGCTCCGACGAGCGAATTTATCCTTGGGGTAATGATCCAACGACGTGTTCGATGGGCAATTTCGCTCGTAATACGGGCGAATGTCCTGGCAGACCCCAAGGCCCGAGCGATGTCGGCTCATTTTCTGAGCGTCCAAGCCCATTCGGAGCGCTCGATATGGCCGGCAATGTCTGGGAATGGGTTGCCGATGCATACGATCCGAAAGCGTATACCAAAGACAGCCGCAAAGATCCATTCGTAAAATCGGGCGAAAAGGGCATTTTGCGCGGAGGTTCGTGGGACTTTGCTCCCTCCGTCGCCAAATCGACATTTCGCTTCGTCTTCGATCGCCGCCACGGCGACGTGAGCACCGGCGTGCGCTGCGCCAAACACGCCAACTGAACGCACGCTCGCCCGCGAAATCGTTGCGGACGTTGCTGTGTCCGTCAGCGTTGCCAACCTGTTGGAGAGTTGCCCAAAGATTGACAATCTACTTGCAGTCCGACCTTTTCACGTCTACGAGGCGTCAACACCCGCGACCGACATACGCGGACAGGAGACGAACATGGTCTGGACCCCTGCAAAATACGCTGCCAAGGATTATTCCGCGCTCAAGGACCTCCAAGGCATTACGAACGACCAGATTGCCGTTCACCTTACGCTTCTAAATGGTTACGTGACGCGCGCGAACAAGCTCAATGACACGCTTGCGTCGATGCTTGCCGACGGCAAAGCGAGCACGTTCGAATACAACGAGCTCAAGCGTCGTGCGGGCTGGGAAATCAACGGCGTTCTGCTGCACGAGTATTACTTCGACAATCTCGTGGGGGGCGGAACGGACGCCAAAGAAAGCAAGTTTGCCGAGGCGATCGCGCGCCAGTTCGGCAGCTTCGACGATTGGAAGAAGGACATGCTCGGCGTCGCGAAAATGCCGGGCGTCGGCTGGGCGGTTACCTATTTCGATCCGGCTCGCCAGCAATTCGACAATTACTGGATTGATCGGCACGACGTCGGTCATCCCGCGGGCCACACGCCCATCGTCGTGCTCGACCTCTGGGAGCACGCTTGGAGCGTGTATTTGAAGCCCACCGAGCGCGCCAAGTACCTCGATGACTTCTTCGCCAACGTCAATTGGAAGGCGATCGACGGACGACTCGGCAACATCTGAGCTGCCCAACACCGTTCGTCTCGAGGCCGTCGCGATACTTTGCTGTCGTGACGGCCTTTTGCTATCATCACCTCAAACTCCGATATATTAGGACGAACGTGGACGAGAAAAACCAGAACGCCGCACATATGGATCCCGAAGCATTCCGTCAGCTCGGGCACCGCATGGTCGACTTTATCGCCGATTATTGGAAACGTGTCGATTCCTTCCCCGTCCGTTCGACCGTAGCGCCTGGAGAAGTTGCAGCCCAATTGCCAACTCACCCGCCCGAGCAAGGGTTTGGCGCACCGGATGATTGGAACGCGGTATTCGACGATCTCGAGCGAATCGTGCTTCCTGGGCTCACGCATTGGCAATCGCCCAACTTTTTTGCCTATTTCCCGGCAAACGTGTCCGGTCCTGCCGTCCTAGGAGAAATGTTATCGGCGGGCCTCGGCGTTCAGGGCATGCTTTGGTCCACGAGCCCTGCGTGTACGGAAATCGAAACGCGCATGCTCGATTGGTTGGCCGAGCTGTGTGGCCTTCCCGCAGCGTTTAGCTCGACATCGCCCACGGGTGGCGGCGTTTTGCAAGCAACCGCGAGCGAAGCCGAGCTTGTGGCCATGGTGGCCGCCAGGCAGCGCGTTCGAGCCCAAAATCCAAATCATGGGCCGCTCGTTGCTTACGGCTCGACGCAAGCGCATTCGGCCATTCAGAAAGCGGCGCTCATTGGTGGCGTGACGCGAGACGTTTCTGCCGACGATCATTTGCGACTGATTCCGACGGACGCCCAATTCCGCATGCGCCCAGACTTGCTCGAACAAGCCATGGCCGAAGACATCGCGCGCGGTCGCCAGCCTTTTTTCGTGTGTGCCACACTCGGCACGACGTCGTCGGGAGCATTCGATGACCTTTCGGCCATTGGCGACGTGCTACGGCGCAATGGTTTTTCCCAGAGCGGGGGATGGTTGCATATCGACGCGGCATGGGCCGGAGCCTCATTCGTTTGTCCGGAAATGCGCGGGCCACTTGCGGGTGTTGAATACGCCGATTCGCTCGCCTGGAATCCGCACAAGTGGTTGCTCACGAATTTCGACTGCAATGCGTTTTACACGCGCGATCGGCAAGCCCTCTTGTCTGCGCTCTCCATCACTCCGGAATATCTGCGCAATGCAGCAAGCGGCAGCGGAAATGTCATCGATTATCGTGATTGGCAGATTCCTCTCGGGCGCAGATTCCGAGCGCTCAAGCTTTGGTTCGTGATGCGGCATTACGGTGCCGAAGGGCTGCGTGCGCACATCCGGCGGCATGTGCAGATTGCGGAGAAACTCGAGCAATGGGTGGCGTCGGACGCGCGTTTCGAGGTCGTGGCGCGATCGTTGTCGCTCGTGTGTTTGCGCCTGCGGCCGCAAGCTGGCGAAACACCAGAATCGGTGAACAAGCGGAATGCCGCCCTGCTAGAACGCGTCAATTCCACGGGCAAGGTATTTTTGACGCATACGGTGCTACCTGCCGCGGAATCGGAACCGGCGCGTTACGTATTGCGTATGGCGATTGGCGCAACGCAGACCGAAGAAAAGCATGTGCGCGGCTTTTGGGATGTATTGGCAGATTGCGCGGAGAACGGTTGAGCCAATAAGAGCTCAGCCAGCTTGGATCCCCAAAATCCCACAGCCCAAATCGGCCAATGCCGACACCGCCGCGCCATACATACTGGCCTGGTCGGCGCTTGCATTGCCCTGCAAACTTCGCTTGTAGACACCTTGAGCAATGGCCGCCAAACGGAAAATGCCGAAGGCCATGAAATAAGGCCAATTGGCAATGCCACTGCGACCCGTGAGCCGACAATACGCCTCGACTACCTCGTCTTCGTTCGGAATGCCCAGCTCTTTCAAGTCTACTCCCACGAGGCTCCCGCGACCGGGCAAAGCCAGGTGATAACCCATGCAGAAATAGGCCAAGTCGCTGACGGGATGCCCGAGTGTAGACAGCTCCCAATCGATGATTGCCAGCGCCTTCGGCGAATCGGCCGAGATGATCACGTTATCGAGTCGATAATCACCATGCACCAATGTCGTTTCGTCGTCGGTGGGCACGTTTTTGCTCAAGTATGCCATGAGCGCCTCCATTGCCGGCACTTCGGACGTTCGTGACGCCTCGTATTGCTTCGACCAGCGCGCCACTTGTCGGTCGATAAAGCCGCCAACTTTGCCGTAGTCCTCGAGCCCCACCGCGGCATAATTCACCGAATGCAATGCCGCCAGCGACCGCAAGAGATCATCATAAATCGCCCGGCGCTCGTCACGGCTGGTTACGTCGGGCAGACGCGGATCCCAAAAGATTCGCCCGGTCACATGGTTCATCACGAAAAACGGCGTTCCGATCACCGACGAGTCGTCACACAGCGCAATGGCGCGCGGCACCGGGACACCGGTTTCCCCGAGCGCACGCATGATCCGATATTCACGCTCCACCGCGTGAGCCGACGGCAACAACTGCCCCGGTGGTTTTTTGCGCAAAACGAATTCGACATCAAACGCGTCATTACCGGAAAAACCAATCCAATACGTCGGATTCGATTGCCCTCCCTTGAATTGAAGCGCGGTGACCTGACCGCCGCCCCGGCATCGATCCACGTGCTGCTCGAGCCAACGAGCAAGCTTCTCTTCATCGATTCGGTGAACCGCACGGGGCGGACGAGCTGCAGAAGGCGGAACGAGCACCACGCCGCCAGCGTATATCACAGTTGCCTCCGCCTGGTGCAACAGCAAGTGCGTTTTTGTGCGCCCTCGAATTGGCCGAAGCGAGTGCGTCCACGTAACGCTTGACGCGCGGACGTAATCGTACGAAAAGGTGACGACTGCTCGTCCCAGTGCCCCATGGCCGTCAACAAAACTTTACCTGTTCTCGGGCTGCTTTTCGCAACTTTCGCGGTCGCGTGTGCGCCCATGCGAGCGCGTCCCGCTCCGACGCCGACGCCCCTGGCGCTCGAGCCGCCCACGACTTCGTGTGCGGTAATTCCCGCTGAACGCACAGCGATCAAAGTTCGAGATGTGGAATGGATCGGACGTGCGGGTGATCGCACCTGGTTCGTCGCGAAAAACGGTGTCCATCGGGCGCTATTCCGACTCGTCGCAGGAAAGCTCCAACCGATTGAATTACCCAAAGCATTCGACGATGGGTTTGTCTCAGCACATGCTCGCGAGCACTTCATTTGGGTTTTGCGCACCGGACCGGGCAAACCTATTTCAGGTCCCGCCTGGGTGCTCGTGGATGTCAAAGACCCGGCCAAACCATTGATCAGCCGGATTGAATTGCTCGAGCCGCTTGCCGTCGATCAGCCCAATCGATTTGCCCTGTGGTCGGATCGCGCGCTGTTTTATTTGGGGTCCCCGGGCGAACTCGTTTTATGGAACCTGGACAAGGCTGCCATGATGGGGTCGCGCGTGCGTCCCGAGGCGAAAGATTCCGAAACGCCGTGGCTTCATTGCAGCGCGTCCGCATGTGTCGCGATCATGCCCGAAGGCAGCGAAGCCAAGCGCAAAATGATTTTGCGGCGAATGGATCGTAATGGCGCTGAGCAGCGCGAAGAAATTGGCCCCGGGATCGTCGCGGAATCGATGACCATGCTCACGGGGAATCAAATATTTTCCGCCTGGTCGCGTTTCGACGGCAAAGGACTTTGGGCGCGTAAAATCGACGCGGTAACGGGCCAATTATATGGAGAATCTTACACGGTAAGCGGAGTCGAGCAGGATTTGCAGGATCCTCAGGCGATTGCATCTCGAAATGGTCCGCTACTCGCCTGGCAAGCCGCTCGAATTGGCTGGCGTCTGGGCAAATTGCGCGAAGATGGCCTGGCCGTGAGTGAGGTCATCACCATACCTGCCGAGGGGTCTTTTCTATCTGCGGCAACCACGGACGATGGAATCGTGGCGTCGATATTCTCGGCCGGGCAAGACGAAGAACGAGGCAACGAATGGTACAGCAGCGTGCACGCTTTGTTCGTGCCTTTCGGAAAGGCGCCAAAACCCGCTGACGTCATTACGTTGGTCAATGACGAACACGGTAAGGGACGTGGCGGGTATGGGGGCTATGCGATTGCTG
>CAZETM010000333.1:0-9694 GCA_964514885.1 uncultured Polyangium sp.
TGTTTGCGCAAACCGCCTGGAAAACTTGCAAGATCAGTATGCAGGCAAAGCGTCCTTTCCTCGTCGCATTTTCGCTGGATGTCTTTCGGACCTTCCGGAAGCGTATCGGTCGTGGCATCCGTCACCGCCGTGGCTATCGGCGGCGCGCTGGTGGTCGCCGTAGCCATGGGCATCGTGATTGCCGGCAACGAAACACCGGCGAGCATCACGCGTAAGGTGATCTGCACCATGACGCTCATGCCGTAAATGACCAGGAAACCCGCCAGGACGACGACCGGATTGGGTATCGCGTATCCCATCAGCGCTCGCGATGAATGCGACCTAGAAATGGGCGACGATGACGAATCGTCGAGAATGCCAGAAGGAACCGTCATCGTTCGAAGCGCGAGAAGCATACATTCTTCAATTTTGCGCTCGGCCAGGTTCGAGCCTTTGACGCGTGCGTCGAACGCCTGGCCGTCCTTGGTGACGTCGACCTCGAATTGAACGTTGAAATCACCGCCCGCGCCATGCGCGTGCTGTTTGAGGCATTCACGAAGTTGCTGAACCAATTCTTCTGGCGCGGAGGGCAAAGCTGGTTCCGCGACGGTCGGCTCATGCGGTACAAGCGTGTAATCATCGCTCGTCGCGCAACCGAGCGGGATCGATACGGCGCCCAATGCAACGATGAGGACTGCCGAGGTTGCCTTTTTCAGGGCGCTTGCAAGGCCGGTCGCGGTCACTTTTTTATCGCCATGACGCGCAACCCTAAAGGCAACGGACGAGCCGGGGCAAGTTTTTGACAAGCGCAGGGGCGTCGCGGAGAGGAGGCAGCACGCGTTTTCAAAAAACGCATCCACAAATTTGCCCCACGATACCGTTGTGTATTACCGTAGCCCCATGCCTTCCAAACAAGTCACTGATCGCCAAAAAAGCGCGCAGGCCGTCGTCGCAGCCGTCGAGACGCATCGCGGCGCCGCATCCACTGCCATTGCCAACACGCTCACCCCGCATTTGCGCAATGCTGAGGCTCTGCCCGACGTTGCGCTTTTGTTATCGCTCGTCGGTCGCGTATTGACCGCTCAAACGCAATCGCTCGTGACCGCCGATGACGCGCATCAGGCGGAACTGACCGATGATGATGCTCCGCGAGGCGCCCGTGATGACGCTTCCGACAAACTGCGCCAGGAATGTATCGACTTGCGCGAGATCCTGACCGGCATGTACGGCAATGCCATTGCCAATCAAATCTTGCCCGGCTCCGTGCCGCGTGATCCCGTCGTCGTCGCTCGTTATGCCCAAACCGTGCACGATAATCTGGCCAAAACGACGTTTCCCGCGCCGCGTATCACCGGCGCGAGCCTCGATATGACCGCTTTGCTTGTGCGCCTGACCACGTCACACCAAAACCTCGACGACAGCATAACCGCGGTCGCGCGTGAAATGCGTGAAGCGCAGGCGACGCAAACCGCGAAACAGCACGCCATGGATTCCTTCGACGATACCTTCAGCACAGGCGCGGAAGTGGTCAGCAGCCTGCTGCGCCTGGGTGGTATGCCCGAACAAGCCGCTCGCGTGCGCCCTTCGACTCGCTCGCCCGGTCGAACCGCCGCCGAGGATGATTCGGCCGCAGAGCCGTCCGCACCGCCTGCAAACGGCTGATCCTGCCGCCAACTCTTCGCCACACCCCCTGCGAACGCGAGTTTTTGTCCGCGCCTGGCATTCGCAGTCGGTGCGAACGGCTGATCCCGCCGCAAACTGTTAGTCACACCCCCTGCGAACGGCTGATCGGGCTGCAAAGTGTGAGTTGCACCCCCTGCGAACGCGAGTTTTTGTCTGCACCTCGCGATCGCAGCCGGTACGGAGGCCTGGTCCTTCGGCTCACGCATTGTAATCTTGTCTGGTGATCCGAAACGATTAACGTCGTCGTCGTGACCACGAGGTGGCTCCATCACGTCAACGCGCTCGCCGGTGCTGCTCAAACTTGATCAACCCGGAGTAACGGTGGGCGATCGTTTCTGCTTGCGCTTCATGGTGCCTCTGGTGCAACATGCGGCCCCAATGCGAACCGTGTTTTCATGGATTCATCTGGCGGATTTATCGGATCTTGGCGGCCCGGTCGGAGATGGCCAGACGAGCACGCTCATCTTCGATGCCCTCGTTACAGACATCAAACGACTGGCAGGACGGATCGGAGTGCCCAAAGCCATTTTCATCACGGGGAACGTCGGCAAAAAAGGACGTGATTACGACCGAGCGGGTCGATTTCTCGAGAATCTCACGCAGGCGATTGTATTGTCTTTACAGGATGTGTTCGTGGTTCCGGGGACCGACGATGTCGACGTTGGAAGCGATAGTGTGGTGAGTCGACAGCTAGTGCAGAGCTGGCGAGCTGGCGATGGTCGAGATTTTGAGGATGCGTTGCAAGATGCACAGGGGCGCGAAGTACTCGAACAAAGGTTCAAGCGTTATCTCGAATTTACGGAACGATGCGGTGGCGGGTCCAATCTTTATTGGAGCAAACGCATTGAGGCGGAACCAAGAGCAATTCGACTCATAGGACTCAACACAGCACTGTTATTCAGCGGCGGCGAAATCAAGAACTTGCGCGTGAATCGCGAACAACTATCGATGTTCGATGCGTCGGCGGACGAATTCGTCATTGGACTTGGCCAATTGCCTTTTCATCCCAACTATATCGCGAATGCCGAGTCCGCTCGGGATGCAATGGCTTCGAGCTGCCATGTTCATCTGGTAAGCCGTCTTGAGGTTGCTTCTACTCCGCGACATGCTCATGATACCAATACGATTCAGACCTCGGCCGGCTATCGTCCGCCATGGGGAATGTTGGGCGATTACCATTATAACATCGGCGCCATCGTCGAGAATTCGGATGGTGAACCGAGCGTATGTATTTGGCCGCGCCGGTGGTCGACTACGCAGAGAACGTTCGTGCAGGATGTCGATGTCTTGCCAATCGATTCCAATGAGGTCCGTTTTCCGATGCCGAGAAAAGGAACGACGGCAGCGATCCATGAAAACGGTGCACCACCCACCCCCAAGAAATGGCCCTCTGCACGGTACATCCCCTATATCGAACGGGTCCGGCTCGACAACATCGGACCACTGCAATCGGTTGATTGGAAGCTCCAGCCCGAGCCCGGATGGAACGTGATGATCGGCAACAATGGCGCGGGGAAAACCACCTTCCTCCGACTGCTCTCGTACGCGCTCGTTGGTTCGTCCACACATGTTCATGAAACGGGAAAAGACGAGGCCGACAAGATTCTTTTCGATATGCCTCGCTTGCTGCGAAAAGACGGTTCCTCGTCCTTCCAGTTTCTACAACACGCCGATCCAGCAAGCCCGACTGCCAACATACCCTCGCTAGAGGTGGAGTACGCGGAGGAAAAGCTTCATTTGAGCTATGCCGTAAGGCAAGATTTGCGGGACATGTTTCATGCTGGATTTGGCCCGTTTCGGCGATTCACGGGCGGCGACGAAAGTTACGAGAAAGAAATGCTTCCGTTTCCTCGAGCATTTCGACATTTGTCGCTCTTCACGGAGCGTATTGCGTTCACCGAGAGCGTCAAATGGTTGAAGGATCTTGATTACAAGGCGCTTGAAAATGCTAGTGAAAGGCCACTTCTCGACGCAGTCAAGAGATTCGTGAACAGCGGCCATCTATTTCCGAGCGGCGTACGTCTTGAAAAGATTACGTCGAATGACATTACGTTTCTGGATGGCAATGGTTTTTTCGTGAGACTCGAAGAGCTGAGCGACGGTTTTCGATCCGTATTGAGCTTGAGTCTCGAGTTGCTTCGTCAGATGGCGTCTCACTATGACCGGGAAGCTCTTTTCGATCCGGTCAGCGGCTGCGTCATTGCTCCGGGTATCGTGCTCATCGACGAGGTCGACGTGCATTTGCACCCGACATGGCAACGCGAGATCGGGGTTCGCTTGCGAAAGCTTTTTCCGAAGATTCAATTCATCGTGACGACTCACAGCGCGCTGGTTTGTCAAGGCGCCGCGGATGGCCACGGATCCATTTTTCGATTGGCCGAGCCCGGAACCGACGAAGAAGGCAAAGTGCTCGAAGGTATCGAGCTGGCAAGAATACTTTATGGCAACGTGCTCGATGCGTATGGAACCGAAGCATTCGGTGCCCCGCAGCGATCCGAGCAGGGCAAAGCCAAGCTCACCAGACTTGCGGAGCTCAACGTGAAGGAATTGCAAGGGCCCCTGTCACCCGATGAAGTAGGAGAACAGGACGAGCTTCGGGCCATCTTTGCGACTTCGCGGAATTGAACCGATGATCAAGCTTCCCCCCAAAGAGCTGGATGAGACGACTCTGAAGTCGCTTGCGTCCTTTCAGGTCGAATACAATGCACTCCCCAAAGAGAAGCGTAGTGACTTTTGGAAGTACAAGCGTCAGAATGATCCCATCAAGTCCATCGTCTTGGATGCGCTCAAAGGGATGATCGAGCCTCGCGGCGCATGCATGTATTGCGAGGGCACCGAGGCTGATCAAGTCGAGCACTTCTGGCCGAGGGCCAATTATCCCGAAGTGGCGTTCGCATGGTGCAACTATCTCTATTCGTGCGGTCTCTGCAATAGAAAGAAGAGCGACCAGTTCGCGACTGAGACCGACGGCGGTTCGTTGGTCCAAATCAGGAATGAGGCAGCCGCCGAGCGTTGGAATCGTCCGGCATTCATCAATCCGCGATAGGAGGATCCCATGGACTTTTTCCTCCTCGATATTCGTGGCGATACCTTCATTCTCAACGTAACGCAGGGGCTCAGCGACCCAGACGAGAGGCGTGCCCAATGGACCAAAGAACACCTCCACCTCCTCATCAATCGGGATGGATTGCCCAATCAACGGAGGCTGTACTACGGAACGTACATTGGCGATATCGAAAATTATGTGAAATACAAGCATGAAGAGCAGATAGATCGGGCAAACTATTATCGGGATCGAATACGTAAGCATCGACATATAACCGTTTTCCGCGAGATGCAGCGGCAGTGGCGCCATCTGGACCGGCTGAGAGCACTTTTCGAGGAAGCGCCCGAGCTACAAGCTGCTGACTTCGCCGCCCCCGATTCGGTGCCAATAGCGAGCTAATCGATGGTACCGCGCGGGGCAAACATCAATACGCATTGAATGCCCCCGTGCCCTCACGTAACCCCTGATATCGTCCATTGTACCCCCGTACCTGGATCCCCACCCCTCCCAACCCTGTTCAGTAGGACCACCTATGTCCTACCATGACCCTTTCCGCTTGCTTCTTTGCTTGCCTACGTCGCGAACACTGGTAACGTGTTCAGTATGCGCCTCGCATCTGCTGCCACGGCACCTGAACTAGACCTCGACGCTCGTCGCCGCGAGCTTTTCCAGAGCGCCCTCGTTCGTCCAGGGCTGTCGTCCGGCCGCGCCAAAGCCCTTCCGCTCGGCCTTCGCCCCGTCGATGCTGCCTTGCCCGAAGGAGGTTTGCCCCGGGGCGCCGTCGTGGAGCTGTCTGCTCCGCAAGGCCTTGCGCGCGCTACAACGCTCGCTCTGGCGCTCTGCGCTTCAGCTCAAGCGGACGCTCGAATGCGCGGCGAAAACGATACCCGAGGCGCTTGGTGCGCGTGGCTCGACCCGACCGCGACACTGTTTGCCCCGGGAGCACTTCGCGCCGGCGTGGATCTCGATCGACTACTGGTCATCCGTCCAGACATCGATGACCTCTCGCGGGTTGCCGTGCGAGTTGCGCAAAGTCACGCGTTCTCCGTCGTCGTCATCGATACGGCTGGCGTGCCCGGTTGTCGCGGTGAATTGCGGCTCGATCGCTGGGTCACCGTCGTGCGACGTTTGGCCCTCGCCGTCGAAGGCAGCGATACCACGGTTCTGCTACTCACGGATGCCAGCGCTTCACGAGCGATGCCGTTGCCCGCTGCAATGCGCATCGAGATCGAACGGCTCGCGGAAGACAAACTGGGCCTGCGTGTAGCCAAAGATCGTGCGGGCCGAGTGACCGGTGCCTGCGCGATTGACTTCGGGCACCAAGCTGCGCGAGCTTGATAGAGCAACGTGGTGAGTCGGAGAATCGTCGCAGTCGTTTTACCTCAGCTCGGCGCCGAGCTGGTGCGGCAACGTCTGCATGTCGAAGGCCCTCTGGCCGTGATTTATTCGTACGGTTTGTCTGACTCGCACATTGAAGCAGGACAAACCCAGTCGACCGCAGCCATCGATCTGGTCGACGAAGCAGCGTGGCATTACGGGGTTCGTCCGGGCCAAGGAGTCGCCGAAGCGCAAGCGTCACTCGCTGGTTTGACCATTCAAACCGTGTCGATCGACGAGATCTTCGCAGCTCTCGGGCGCGTGGCCGAAGTCTGCATGAGCCTTGGAACAACGGCGTCGATCCGTTTGCATCCCGAGCAGCCTGGGGAAAACGAGCGTTCCAAACGACAAACTGTACACGACACCGTATGGCTCGACATCACGGGGGCCGCGCACTTGCTCGGTGGTGAACAAGCGTTGCTCGATGAGCTTTGCGATCGCGTCGTAACGCTAGGGCACAAGGTGCAAGCTGCCGTTGCTTGTGGACCGCGAATTGCTCAAGCGTTAGGCCGGTTTGCCCAGCATCCATCGATCGCCAACGGCACGACGATCACGGTTCAACGGCGCCCTCACGCCACGGTCATTGCCGCTGAGGTGCCTCATGTTTTGAGCGCGCTGCCTATTTCCGTGTTGCCGCTCGATCCGAATACCTCGGCGTTTTTCGTGCGTCTCGGCATTTTCAACGTGGGCGCGTTATCGAAACTGCCCAGGGCCGAGCTTGCTCCGCGCCTTGGTCCGCGCGCGCCGGAAGTGCTGGATCTTGCGTCCGGTCGAGACGTTTTGCCGCTGGTTCCGTATGAGCCTCCGCGGGTGCTCGTCGAGCAAATGACTTTGGAAGACCTGATCACGAGCGTCGAGCCTTTGCTGTTCGTCCTTCGTGCGATGACCTCGCGCCTTGCGTTACGCCTCGAAGCTCGCGGGGAAGCGTGTTTGACGCTGAAGCTCGACATCCCGCTCGATCGCTCCATCGTGCGTCTTCGCGCTCCGGCCGGCATCGATCAAGATGACCCGATGCTTTCGCTCGAGGTGGACATGCCTGCGCCGCTGTCGAATGCGAATGATCTGCATCGCGCGTTGCGTACGAAGCTCGAACGCACGGCGCTCGTGGCTCCAGCGACCGGTGTTCGCCTGGAAGTGTCGCAGATCGTCGAAGCGCATCGCATCCAGATCGACTTGTCGCGCGACAAAGCAGTTCGTCCCGACGCACTTCCGACGTTGCTTGCCGAGTTGTCCGCGGACATCGGTCAAGCGCGCGTGGGTGTGCTCGAAGCGTCGGAATCGCATCGTCCCGAGGCGCGTTCGCGGTTTGTCCCGGTCGGGGACTTGGAGACGAAGAAGCCTGCACAGATGGTCAGCGCAACGCTGGACGAAGACTACGAAACGATCCCTGAGCCGACGCGTTTGTTTGCGACGCCCGTGCCGCTTGGTCGCATCACGAAAGGTGCGGTCGTCGCGGTGGAAGGCCGCGTGTTCGTGATCGAGCATGTGCGGTTTGCGATGCGTCTCGATGGTGTGGAGTGGTGGACGAGCGCTCCGGCATCGCGTGATTATGGCGTCGCATGGTTTGTCTCGGGTCCTTCGACGACGAGCAAAGGACTGGCGCAAGCTGCACGAACGCTCGCGTGGGTGTACGTCGATCGATCGACGGGTGAAGGGTTTTTGCAGGGTTATTGTGAATGAGCCGTCGTCCGCGCCCTTTTTCGGTCATCGCTGGTGGTGTTGGTGCAGAGCCTGAAGCTCCGCCTGCGTTTGCCGAGCTTTGTGCGCGATCGTCGTTTTCGTTTCTCGAAGGCGCTTCGCATCCTGAAGAGCTGGTAAAGCGCGCTCAGGAGCTGGGTTTGTCCGCGGTCGCCGTGGTGGATCGAGATGGGCTTTACGGTGTTGCGCGAGCGCACAAGGAAGCCAAGAAGGTCAAGCAACCACTGATCATCGGTGCAGAGTTGTCACTGGAAGCTGGCCCGGACAAACGAGCGGATCTGCGTGCAAATGGCTCGGTCGTGCTCTTGGCGCAAGATCACGAGGGGTACTCGAACTTGTGTCGTTTGCTCACGGATTGTCACGCGGATCATGAGAAGGGCGCGGCGGGCATCGATATTTCGCAGATTGCGGCGGCATCGAGTGGTCTGTTGGCGATCATGCCGCTCGCTTCGCGTTTGCACGTAGCCGACGAGATTTTCGGTCCGCTTCGTGAAGCATTTGGCCGCGATCGCGCCTTCATTGCGGCTTGGCGGCATCTTGATCGCACCGATGCGGCTCGGCAAGATGCCGTTGCTGCGGCTTCCGAGCGTTACGGTCTCGAGGTTGTCGCGACGGCCCGACCTTTGTACCACCACGGCGGGCGCAAACCGCTTTCCGATGTGCTTGCGTGTATTCGTCACAAAACCACGCTTGATCAAGCGGGCCCGCTTTTATCGCCCAATGCCGAGGCTGTCATGCGTTCTGGCGCGGGCATGAAAAACCTATTTCGCGATCATCCTGACTGGATTGCTCGTTCGGTCGATATTGCCGATGCATGCAATTTTTCGCTTTCCGAGATTCGTTATCATTTTCCCAGCGAGGGCCTTTGTTTGCCCGGAGAAACCCCGGACGACGCTTTACGCAGGCTGGTGATGATTGGCGTGCGGGATCGTTATCCCAGTGGTTGTTCCGATGCGGTTATGGCGCAGATCGAGCGTGAGCTGGGCCTCATTCAGTTGCTCGACGTGGCGCCGTACTTTTTATCGGTGCATCAGATTGTTTCGATTGCTCGTCAAAAACGCATCTTGTGTCAAGGTCGCGGCAGTGCAGCCAACAGTGCCGTATGTTTCGTTCTTGGCGTCACGGCGGTGGATCCAGCGCGTTCCAGCCTGCTTTTCGAGCGGTTTCTTTCTCCGGAGCGTCGCGAGCCTCCGGACATCGACGTGGATTTCGAGCATGAGCGTCGCGAGGAGGTCATTCAAGCGATTTACGAGATGTATGGCCGAGATCGCGCGGCGATGGTGTCCGAAGTCATTTGTTATCGAGGTAAAAGCGCATTACGGGAAGTGGGCAAGGTATTCGGTTTGACCACCGATCAGCTTGATAAGCTCAGTGGGTTGTCGCTTCATCATGAAGCGGACACGAGCGAAAAGAAGCTGGTAGAGTTGGGTTTTGATCCAGGGGACGCGCGACTTCGTAATGTGGTCATGCTGGCGCGATCGCTGGAAGGAATGCCGCGGCATTTATCGATTCACGTGGGAGGCTTCGTATTATCGGCCGAGCCATTGCATCACGTGGCGCCCATTGAGCCGGCGCGGATGCCTGGCAGGTCGGTGATTCCGTGGGACAAGGACGATATCGACGATCTCGGCTTTTTCAAGGTCGACATCTTGGCGCTCGGGATGCTCACGGCGATTCGGAAGACGTTGGCGATGGTGCACGAGCGAACTCGGCCGGACGAGCCATTCGATCCGATTGATGCATTGGCGCGTATTCCAGCGGAAGATCCTGCGGTATACGAAGCGATTGGTCGAGCGGACACGGTGGGCGTGTTTCAAATCGAGAGTCGCGCGCAGATGTCGATGCTTCCGCGGCTGAAGCCGAAAAGGTTTTACGATTTGGTGATTGAGGTGGCGATTGTGCGACCTGGGC
>CAZETM010000334.1:0-9635 GCA_964514885.1 uncultured Polyangium sp.
CCCTCGCGGCTTGCTCCTCAACAAATGGGGAACGCCCATCGATTTGACCAATCCCGAAGCTTTCGCTTGGTGGCAAGGGCTCATCGAGAAATACACGAGCATGGGTATCGAGGGATTCAAACTCGATTATGGCGAGGACATCGTTCCCGGCGTATTCGGCGTACGCAACGTGTGGGAATTCAACGACGGCAGCGACGAGCGCACCATGCACATCGGCTACAAGCTCTTCTATCATCGCGTCTATGCTGAATTGTTTCCCGATGAAGGAAGTTTTTTGTTGTGCCGAGCTGGCACGTACGGCGATCAAAAATATACGACCGTCATCTGGCCCGGAGACTTGGACGCGAGCTTTGCCCGTCATCGTGAAAAGGTGGACGAAAAGGGCGAACAATACACCGCCGTCGGCGGATTGCCGGCTGCGCTCATTGCCGGCATGGGGCTGGGCCCTTCCGGCTATCCATTCTTCGGCTCGGATACCGGTGGTTACCGCCATTCTCCGCCCGACAAAGAGCTTTTCGTGCGTTGGTTCCAAGTCACCGCGCTTTCTCCCGTCATGCAAATCGGAACGAGCACCAATGACGTCGCCTGGGAATCCAATCCCGAAAATGGCTTCGACACGGAAATGCTGAATTGGTATCGCGAATACACGCGGCTGCATTTGCGTCTATTTCCCTATATCTGGACGTACTCCAAACGAATCGCCTCGGACGGCAGACCCATCCAGCGCCCACTCGGCCTCGCGCACCCCGAAATGGGCGTGCATCCGGATGATGTCTTTCTGCTGGGAGATCATTTGCTCGTCGCTCCCATTGTCGATCGCGGAGCCATCAAACGCGACGTTCCCCTACCCGCTGGCAATTGGATGAATTGGTGGACCGGCATTTCCGCAAACGGCGACAGCACCATCAGTGTCGATGCGCCTCTGGATACGCTGCCCATGTTCCTTGCCGCTGGCGGTATCGTTCCGCTTTTGCGCCCAACGATCGATTCGCTCAGCCCCACGACGCAACCAGGCACGGCCGCTGGGCAAGTGGATTCTTATGCCACTTCGGCGGGCATATTGTGGGCGCGTATTGCCCCAGGACCTGCTTCGAGCTTCGTTCTATTCGATGGTTCCGAACTCGGACAAGAAGACAAGGGCACCGAGATCGTGCTCACCACCAAAGACGGCAGCGAATTCAAACAAGGCTTCATCTTCGAGATCGTCGGATTCGGCATCGCTCCGAAAGATGTCAATGAAGGCGCCAATACAATCGCATTGCAACCCGACCTTGCGTCCCTCGAAGCCAGCGCGCAAGGCTATGCGTTTGCCCCGGAACGCAATGGCACACTGTGGATCAAGGTCGCGAGCGGCTCACACACCGTCAACATTTCCCGCTGAACGAACATTCGTCCCGACAAACTTCGGGTTGGTTTGTCGGGACGACTTTTCCTCACAGTCAATTAACGCGGTGAAGGCTTCGCCTTACGCGACTTGTTGACGCTCTCGGAGCTGGTCATGAGCGCCGCACGCAGCGTCCGTTTCGTGACGAATGCCGACAGATCAATACCCAGCTCCACGATGATCTGCGCCACGCCCGGACGAATCCCCGTGATGATCGCTTCCGACCCAAGAAGCCGAATCGCTCGAATGATCCCCATGAGCTGATCGGCCGTATCAATCTCGATCGTTTCAAGACCCGTCAAGTCCACGACCACCCGCTCGACTTGCCGATCCACGATCGCATTGAGCAGCCGCGTCATGATCTCGATCGTCCGCGTCGCCGTCAACGCTCCGACAATGGGCACCGCGAGAATGCTGTCGCCTACTTCGAGCAGCGGAGCCGAAAGCGCCAAAATCTCTTGATGTTGCGTCTCGATGATCCCGAGCTTCTGGTCGAGTTCTTCGACGAGCGCTGCCTTCGCCTCGGCTTGACGGAACGCTTCGGCCGCACGCCGCTCAACCTCCATCGCCGCTTCTTCAAGCCGCTGGAGCGTCTCGCGACGCGCCGTGATGTCGACGCTGAAACCCAGCACATGCACATCGCCGTTCGGCAGGACAAGCGGCCGTTTCGTCGTCTGGTACCAGCGCTCTTCGCCCATATACGACCGAATGCACTCTTCCGTCGTGAACTCGTCGAGCGTCTCGATCACGCGCCGATCGACGTCGAGAAAACGCTTTGCTTCGCTTGGATCATGATGCAGCGCGGTCTCGTGCTGCCCCACGATCTCGTCCGTGCTCCTGCCGAACACAGACGCCCCAGCTTGGTTCACGAGCAAGCAGTTGCCCCGTGCATCCTTCACGAAAATCAGGTTCGGATCGCTGTCGATGATCTGCCGGATGAAGTCTTGTTGCTCGCGAACGTCACGCTCGGCGCGTAGTTGTTCACTCACGTCCTTGCCCACGTAGAGCAAGAGTTTTTCCTTCGAGTCCGAACCATCGACCGCAACCACGTGGTAAAACATCGACCGCACACCGTTCGATGTCTGCACGTCGCTGGTGATGATTTCTTCGGCGCCCGAAGCCAAAACACGCGAACTCACCTCGCGGGCAAACCCTACGTCGACGGCATCGACGAGCGCATCCACGATGCCCGCACCCGTGTCTGCATCCACCGAACCAAGGTGCGTCGTCGCTGCCTCATTGACGAAAAGCTTCTTTCCGGATGCGTCAGCAAGCGTCACACTGACCGGCAAACAATCGAGAACTCGACGCAGAAGCGCCGCATTTTCGGACGTGTTCGCAGACGACCGCGGCACCGCACGGGCATGCACGAGCGCTGAGCGCGGCTCTGCATCGGGCAACGCCACGATCACGAGCGCATGGTCGACGTCTGTCCCGACAAACTTGACGTCCGCACGAGCTTGAACGCCAGACAGCACCTTCGCGAGCGCATCGGCAACGGCCGGAGCAGTGAGCACCTGCGCCGCATCGGCAAATGCTGCCGTCCACGCAGCGTTGGGCTCACGCACCGATGACGCGGCATCCGCAGTCACCACGGCGACGGGTTCTGGAAAAACGGCAAACGCTGCAGCCGAAAGGCGACCTTCGATCATGTGTCAACCAGGCAACCGAACATGGCGCAAAGCAGTCCCCCACGTGATCGCAATGTATGTGGATGCCTCGCAGCATCCCCATGACTGAGCGCGATTTGAATCGCTTTCATCATCGCGCCGCAACAACGGAAACGTCAAGGAAGACCGACCCTTCAGTGCGCAGAAATCTTTGACTCAACCCAGCGCGCGAACTTCCTGACGGCGACGTGCACGAGTGAATCCACCAAGGTCTTGTTCGAGAGCATGCGCAACCGCAATGGTCAGTGCATCGCCCCCACGACGCCCAGCCACTTGCACTCCAAGCGGCAAACCTGCCCCATCAAACCCCGCAGGGACTTGAGTCACCGGAAACGCAAGCGAGTTGAAGATGGCCGTGCAGACGAAATCAAAAGGCGTGAGCAGCGGCTCGAAATGCTTCGGCGCCGCACGAGTATAAGGCGGAGCCAAGATCACCCCGCGTGGACCCAACTCCACTTCAAGCTCCTCACGCAACTTTCGACCAGCGTGCGTCCAGGTCGCGATCGGCGCCGGAATACGCTTCACGAGCGCATCGACGGCCGCCACGATCAACGCTTGCACCGTGTGCCGCGCATCCGGACGATTGAACCGCAAAAGCTCACGCGCGATCGAGATGCGCTCGCCGTTTCCCAACACCTCCGTGTACTCGAGCGCCCCAGCTTCTTCCTCCATCATCGCCGACCAAATGAGCAGCGCTTTTTCCAGCCCACGCGTTCGCAGCTCCGCGACTTTCGCCCCGCGTGACTGAAGCGCGACCGATGCACGACGAACCGCCTGGCGTTGTTCCGGACGAACCCTCGTGCCCCCGATCGTTTCCAGCGGATACACCGTCACCTCACGCAGATCAATTTCGTCAGGGTGACCTTGGAGTTTGTCCTTGGCGATGACGCTGAGCACCGGCCAAAGATCCTCGGCACTGCGGGTCATCGGACCGGTGCAAAGAAATTCGTCGAGCGCTCCTGGCACGTCGGGCCAATACCCCGAGTTCGACACGAGTTTGCCCGTTGGTTTGTGCCCAAAGATTCCACAAAAATGAGCAGGCATTCGAATCGATCCGCCGATGTCCGAGCCGATCCCGAAACCCGATCCGCCAGTCGCCAAAATCGCCGCTTCCCCGCCGCTCGATCCGCCTGGAATCCGCGACGTATCCCAAGGATTCGCCGTGCGCCCATAAACACGGTTATCCGTTTCCAGCCACATGCCTCCTTCGGCCATGTTCGTCACGCCAAGCACGATGGCGCCGGCATCGCGCAAACGACGAACCACCTCGGCATCACGCTCGGCACGCACATGCTTACGCGCATAAACGCCTGCGGAATGCGGCATGCCCTCGACGGCGATACCCTCTTTGATCGTGCACGGAACGCCAAACAAAGGCGGCAGTTCTTCGCCCGAAATAGAAGACTTGGCAAGTCGCTCGGTCGCTTTTTTTGCCTCGTCCCGCGCCCGTTCGAACCGTGGTGCAACGACCGCGTTGATCGCCGGATTCTCGGTTTCGATGCGCGAAATGAACGCGTCGACGACATCGACAGGCGATACCTTTTTTTGGCGCACGAGCAGCGCAAGACCGAGAGCGGAAGTGGCCAGAAGCTCATCATTGCCGGAGGTGGTCATGGGGCGATCGGGATTGTCGGCAAGAAATGAACGATAAGCAAGGGCGTGCGTGGAAATCGTTTCCAATTCACGATGGTCAGGATGGATTGCCAATGACCACGGCATCCTCGAGCCGTGGTTTTTCTTGACCCGCGTTGGACCGGCGAGTAGCATACGCGCACTCAGCCGTTTATAATGGCGAACATGTCGAGAATCGAGGAGCAGAACCAATGCCGCGCGTAGCAGTCAACTTGCCCGAGCCACGCATGTACATTCGTAGCCTGAAGGTGGAAGGGTTCAAGTCGTTGGAGCAGGTCGAGATCCATTTCAATCCAGATCTCAATGTGCTCACCGGAGTGAACAACAGCGGCAAGACTACGGTTCTCGAAGCAATCGCCCTGTGGGTGGAGTGTTTTCGGAAGCTAGTGCGAAAAAACAGCGACAAACGAAGCCGTCGCACAGCGTATTTACTTGGGCAAGAAGGAAGGTTTTCGTTTTCCGAATTCACGTCGGTTCGGTGTCCCGACTACCGGGACATGTTCCTAAATTTGAACACCGATATTCCTATAAAAATCGACGCAGCCGTGACGGACGGTGAGAATGAAATGACGATTGGCTTTGCTATCGAACATGAAGGCGGCGGACATTATCTCGTCGAATTTCTACCAACCAGCGGCTACACTCTGCAAACCTTCAACGACTTCTTTACCAAGCTACCCAACCCATTCAGCGTCATCTACGCGTCCCCCGTTGCAACACTTCCTCCCCGAGAGGAATTTCAGACACCACCCAAAGTGCGCGCCGAAGTCAACGCGCGACAATCCATGCGCGTCCTACGGAATCGCCTCTATCAACTGCGCAAAGACGCCGCGCGCTATCATGATTTCGTCAACAGCGTTGCCAAAGTGCTTTGCGGCGATGACCAAAACGTTCATTTTGAAATGGGCGGCGACGAAACCGAAGACGTCGACCTTTCCGTCAAGGTCCAGATTGGCCAAGAGCTTCACAAAAATATCTCCCTGTTGGGCAGCGGCACGCTCCAAATCATTGAAATCATGCTCTCCCTCTATGCGGACAAATCGGATTTGAATCTCGTCCTGCTCGACGAGCCCGATTCACACATCCACCGCGACATTCAACGGCGTCTTTATCGCAAATTGCTCGAACATTCGAACAACACGCAGATCTTCTTGACCACCCACAACGAGAGCTTGATTCGCAGCACACGCGTCGAACATCTCTTTCACCTCGAGCCGCAAACGAAAAAAACGTATTATCCCGTCTACAAAGATGGCGTCTCGGGACAAAAGCAGGGGCTTCAGCCGAGCCGGTACCTAAAAATACTCAAAACGCTCGGCAGTGAAACATCGATCGATTTCCTCAATGCTCTCGAAGCCGAACGCCTCGTCCTCGTGGAAGGCGAAGACGACGCACGCTTCATTCACACCATCGTCGAAGGGCAAATGAGCCCCTCGCCGCCATTTGCCGCCATGTATTGGTCATTCGACGGAGTCGACACGATATTCGAGCGCATCGACGTTTATCGAGACATCTTCAGTCGATTCAGAAACGACACGACCTTATGGGAGAAGGCCGTTCTCGTCATCGACCGCGACCACATGACGGATGAACAACGAGCGGCTCTGCAATCCAAGCTGACCCAAAAACTGAGCATCCCCGTCTACATATCCACGTCGTACACGATGGAAGCCACCATTCTCTCCGAGCCTTCGAAGCTCGGAATGCTCCTGAAGCAATTGTTTAGCAAAGAATCGAACCGAAAAGCCGACCTTGCAGCCGTCGATTCCCATCTCGCGACAGCGATCGACGCTTTGACGCTCGAGCTGGAGAAGCGAATCGTAGATCCAGATTTCCTCAAGGGGCTCTTTTACCGATTGAAATCGCGTCGCGAAAAACTCGAGCGTCTTGGAATTCGGGACGTCATAACAACGACCGATGGATCGCTTCAGACGGAATTTCAAACCTTTGCCAAAGATGCGCTCGCTCGAAGGCAAGTGCACCTACTGGCGACCAAAGACGACATATCGAACCTGATCAAAACGGTCCACGACGCGGCAGGCATTCCTTTCGACAAGGAGCGCCTGTTCGAACGCCTGCTCGATTGCGCATCAATGCTTTCGTGGTTCGACGAATGGAAGGAATTGCGCAAAGCTGTGAAATAGATTCGTTTCGGTTCACCGCAAAACGCGTACAGCACCGAGACGTTGTCCGGCTTCGAGCACGCAAATCTTATTTTTCGGCGCCCGACGCACGGGGAAGCTCGAACCAGAACGTCGCGCCACTGCCTTCCACGCTTTCCACGCCCACGGTTCCCCCCAAGGCATTGATCATTTCCTTGCAGAATGCGAGCCCCAAACCGGTCGACATTCCTCGCCGTTCAATCTGTCCGTATTTCTTGAACAGCCGCTCCCGATGCTCCACGGGAATCCCAGGCCCCTCGTCGGTCACCGACACACGAATGCGACCAGCATGCCCGAGAGCAGAAATGGTGATCGTCGTGCTCCGCGGTGAAAACTTGAGCGCATTGATCACGTAATTGCCGAGCACCCGGCGCACGATCGCCCGATCGGCCGTGTAAAACGCGTTTTCCGCTACGTCCGTACGAAGCGTGACTCCATTTTCTGCGGCACGATTGCGAAAATCCCGCTCCACCGTTTCAATCGTCTCCTTGACGGACACCGGCTCACGCTGCAATTCGAGCTGCCCAGCTTCGGCTTTGGCCGTATCGAGAATGGTCGAAATCATTTCGGTAAGCCGGTCGCAACCTTCTTTGGCGAGCACGAGCGCTTCGCGAGCAGCCTCGTCGATAGGACCAAGAGCCCCGGAAAGAGCCAAACCAACGGCTCCATTGACGCTGGTCAAAGGGCTGCGCAAGTCGTGTACCAAATGCTGCAAGAAGCTCTCCCGCCTGTCGTCCAGCTCCGCCATGGCCGCTTGGCGGCGTTCGTAATCTCGATTGATCTGCTCGAGGTCTCGCGCGCGTTTGGTGATTTCTCGATGCACCGACGTCAATTCATTGGTCAATTTGGCGAAATCTTCGAGCGACGGTCCCGACACTCTTCGCGAAAGCGCATGCTGTTTGTAAGCCTCGCGCAAGCTATTGGTCAGCTCACTGTTCATACCCGTCAGCTCGGTATGAAGCCGCTCCATCATGCCCGGCTCCTCCGTGCCAATGACAAATACTGGGCCAGTCGAAACGAAACCCGCGAAAATCAAGGGATCTACATCAATGTGCATTTCCCACCCGAAGGCGGTCCCTTCACGCGCAATCGCCTCGAAAAACAGATGACATTTGCGCTGATCACTTTCGTGAACCAGCGAAACCAGCGAATTGCCGCGCTCGGCTGATCCCCAGGCATCATGGAAAACTTCCACAATTTGCCCTTCGGACGTGCACATCAACACGATACCTTTGGCCGGGCGCATATCAAACAGCTCCCGTCAATTCATTGGCCAATGCGACAGCACTGGTGGCATCGGTTGCGAAACCGTCCGCCCCCATCTCTTTCCAGAGATCCTCGTGCCCCCAAAACGCAGCCCCTCCAACGAGAATGGGAATCTGCTTCGTATCTGGATCTTTACGCATCAATTTGACAAAATTTACCAATGGGGGAAGTTGTGAAGCGAGCGTCGCACCAACCGCTACGATGTCCGGTCGGTTCATTCGAATGGTTTCCAACAAATCCTGAGTTGGCGTATTGGCGCCATAAAAGTGCGTGTCCCACCCTCGCAGCTCGAATATGTCGCACAAGAACCGCAAACCAATTTCGTGCAAATTCGATTCCACCGACCCCGCAATCATCATCTTGCCATGCCGCGGGCCATCCAGCAGCCGAGGGTAAAGTTGCGACACGATGAGCTGCGTCGCCGCCGACACGTAATGCTCCTGCGCCACACTGATTTGATTGTTTTGCCAAAGCCGTCCGACCTCACGCATGGCCGGCTGCAATACTCTCAAATATATATCTTCGAGCAACAATCCTTCATCGAGCGCTCTATTGATTAAATCGACGGCATCTCTGCGCTTAGCCGCCAGCAGCAATTCGAGATACGTTTTGGACAAACTCGCCGTTGCACTTGATGAAGCCGACGAAGGCTCTACCGCCGAAGGCAAGCCGCTTCCAATTCGCGAAAGCCCCTCGGCCACCATCGACATCACGGCCGCCGCGTCATCGCCGCCAATCTCTTCCGCTGCTTGGCCAATTTCTGCCACGGCCGCACGAAGCAGCGTCAAAGGTGACCGACGTGACTTCATCAGCGACTCGACCCATACGACATATTCGACAAACAGCATCGACCTCCGCATCGTATGCGCCGCCAAAACGAAATCCACGAGCCGCGTCGTTTCGTCGAGGCAATATCCCCGTATGTCGTGACCGCGTATCCCGAGCAGCGCCAACGCGCGATCGACGATGACCGGAACTTTCTCACGCAGAAGATCGTTGAAGGAAAAGGACATGCAGTAGCGTCTCCAGGCTCTCGATGTGGTGCGTCAAAATCCTGCCACATCCTGACAAATCTACGAAGAACCGTCAACAACTCGTTTCGAGGTCAAATCAAATTGGTACGCGCCCGAACGAATGGATCATTTGATCGTCCACCGAGATGATGTAGTGGATCATTGGACGCGCAACTTTTGCGCTCGAAATGGTGTGGGCACTAGCTTTCGAAATCTTCGAGCCATTGAGCGCCATCCATTCGATTTTAACATGTCCCGATACGTAAGGTTATGCAAGCAATAGTAAGCAACAAATCACGATAAGCACTAAAACCACGCTCGTAATGCGTCGACATGAATTGCACCACACGGCAATCGCTATCGAGTCACCAACGAATCGAGCAACCACCCCTACGCCGAGACCAACCCCAAGCGTCATGGCTGCTCCTCATGGAGCCTGTCCTGACAGACACGCCCCAAGCAGGCAACGCCAAGCACAACCGCGTTCTACGAAAATCTTTCGTGTGCG
>CAZETM010000335.1:0-9621 GCA_964514885.1 uncultured Polyangium sp.
GGTCCTCGACGAAAGGAATCGACCATGGAGATGCCGGTAGAAGAAACGCCGCCCCTTGCTTACCTTCCGCGAAGCGCTTATTCGATTGCGCGCGTCGCTGCGGATCCGCAGACCAAAGGCCTCGAGAGTGCCCTCGAAACCGCGCACGGTGCGCTGCAACAAGCGCTTCGTAACGGCGCGGATCTCGAATATGAAGAGCAAAAGAAGACCGCGGTGCTCGATACGAAGGACGAGCATAACGACGACGACGTGGAAGGGTTCGAATTGAGCCTTTTGGCGCACGTAAAGAAAAACCGCAACGACCCGCAGTACGTTCGTTATTTCGCCGATGGGCTGCGGGATATCACGACCGCGGATCCGCGGAAAGAAGGACGTGAGCGAATCGAGCAAATGCTCGAGACGATGGCGCAAGATGAAACCGATGCGGCGTTGGGGCCCGTCGTCGCAGTTTGGGCTCCTAAAATCAGAACGTCCCTCGACGAAGTCATTGCTGCCAACGAATCACTCATCGAGACTGAAAAGGCGATAGCCTTTTTGAACGAAAAGACCATTCCGGCGCTGATGGCGACGTGGCGTATTGAATACAAGAAGCTCGAAGGTGCGCTCACCAGTGTTTACGCTTCCAATCCAAAGAAGGTCGACCGCTTCTTCAAGCCGTTCCGGAGACGGCCAAAGACCAACAAGAAGGCCGAAACCACGCCCGCACCCGTTGCGCCCGTAGGCTGATTCCCATCCAGCGGTCTGTTTGCGCCCTCCTGCCACGTGTCCGACCCGAATAAATGGATGTTTGCGCGCAACTGCCACGTGGCAGAGAATGTTGCATCACAGTTTGTACACGCCTGCCACGTGGCCGGTGGTGCAAAAGTGTGTTGATGCACCGTCGGACGCGTGGCGGCAAGTGCTGGCGAAGGCTTTGGCGGCTCCTGCCACGTGGCAGGAGGTGCGTAAATCGATAATGCGCACGTCGGACACGTGGCGGGAAGTGGCGAACAAGCATTGCGCAATCGCTGACGGGTGGCGGATGATGCATGGAAGGCCCTCTGCGCGCTAACCAGAGCGCTACGCCGGCAGCTTTGCTAATTGAATGGGGAGCAGATCCACCGAAAACTTGCCCCGCCCTGACCCCTTGTGATTTCCTCCGCCCATGCTCACCCGTCGAATTCGCGTGGCGCTGGCCGCGCTCACCATTTCCACCGCCGCGTGTTACACCTTTACGCCGGAGGATTATGTAAAGCGTAATCCTTCGGTCCAGCAAATCGACGTCCAGTGTCACCCGCCGGACGTCTCCGATCAGGTCACCGTTTTTGCTCTTCAATCGGCATCTGGGAGAATCATGACCGATGAAGACACCATGGAGTTGCGGCTTTTCATGCCGTATGCTGATCTCCTTTTCGTTGTCGATCCCAATGCTCCAGATCCAACAGGCGAAGCCGCGACCAAGATGTATTGGTCCTGTTGGGATGAAGATCGCTTTTTCCCATTGTCCCCTATACCTTTCCGCGAAAAACCTTGTCGGGCAAACGTTGCGGATCATCAAATTCGACATGATCCGCGCTGGTTCGCGGAGCCAGGCAAGGACAAACCACCCTGCGATCCGTCCGGGCAAACCAAAGCGCCGGTGACCATTCGCGTGTGCGTACGTCCGCCAGGCGCGCCGTCAGATGTGATGCGCTGGGCCGTCGTTCCGAAACGCACAGATAGCCGATGGAATCTCGATAAATTGACGTACGACCATAAATCCGCAAAGGCCGTGGTCCACTTCGTTTTTGACGAGGATGCACCGCCCGAAAGCGCGTATTACTTCAACAAGTCCCACCCGGATTTACGTTGTGCGAACAAAGCCGCGCCGAAACCGCTCCAAGACGTGCTCGGAGACGCTTCGATGCCGATGCTGGGCGAATTCGTCTCCGATGAAGCCAAAGGGACCTCGCCTGGGAAAACCAATTCGAGCAGCACGACCACGACGAAGACGGTCACCAAAACCAGGACGAAAACCGCGAATCCATCGGGGCCGGGCACTGGGCCGAAACTGGCTTCGTGGGAGCAGTTCCTGCAAGACTTCGTCATTGCGGGAGCCATCGCGAACGGCGACGTTTCGGGGGACCTGAAGAATCCGAACGGATCGAGGCACGGCATTCCAAGCGGCAAGAATGTCGGCGGATTCAGCTTTCCGGTATTACAAGCGGGCGTGGGGATCATTCAGGTCCTGACCGCTGTGGGGATGACGCCAAAATCGTTCGTCGACGATGTCGTCAAATACGCAAACCTCGGTCAGAAGGCCGTGATCAAGGAGGTCGATGAAAAGCTGTTGAAAATGGCGGACGATCTCATCGCGCAACATGGCCGATACGAAATGGCCAAGGGGCTCGAGATGATGGGCACGATCATGCCGTATTCGTTGGCAGAGAAGTTCACGGCGAAGCTCGGAGCCAAGTTTCAAGCGCATAAGATTTTTGAGCGACAGGCATTCAAGCGCTTTGGCATGGAGGGCGTCGAAAAGGCTCCGGCGGTCATTCTCACGGAGGCTGAACACCGGAGCATTTCGGCCGTGCTCAATCCCGCCTGGATAAAAGATCCACAAATGACCAAAGTACAACTGCGCGAACTCTACAAGACGGCATACGCCAAGCATCCGGAATGGCTGGAAGCCATCGAATCGTACCTTCGTTAGTATGATGTGCCGAAGAAATGAAATACCATGAAAACCATCGTCGTAGTCAGTTTTGACGCGGGTAAGATACCGGGCGGAGCAGACGCCATCTTGGGGCCATCGCAGTGTGGACCCGATGTCGCCAAGAGGAAGGAATACACGATTGACAACTACTTCGAGCAACGTACCGGCACCGACGTAAAGCTAACGTTGGACAGCAACGACGAGCGTCTTCCGAAGGTGATCGCTTTACTCGCTGAACATGGGAATGACCCCTGGATCAATTATGACGACGTTTACACCGAAGACGAGCTCCAGGCTGCACCGTTGCTCGTCCTCCGGCCGTGGGGAAACGTGCAAGCGTTGGGAGGTCCCCGAATGGGAACATCGTATGACATGTCGAACGCCTGCCCAAAGTGCGGGACCGGCGCCCAACAAACCTCGGGCATGATCATCGATTCCGAAGACCTGCGGAGGATTGAAAAACAACGTATTGCCTCCACGTTTTACCAGGATATTCTCCTCCATGACGTCGACGTGGAACGGCTCGTCGCCGCCCAGGTGACCGGAGCACTTTTTTGGACCGTGCATTCGAAAACCAAAGGCGGTAAAGTCACGGAACTTCGTCGACAACAAATCTTCGCCCAGCACGTGATGCCACCTCTGGCACCGAGTACATTGCTGGATCGCAGGGGAGAATGCTCGACATGTCACCGAGGCGGCATGACGACCCTATTAAATCAGCCCGTACGTTTCGTCTATCGGCGTAAAGACTTGGCCAATATCCAAGACGTCAACCTGACCTGGGAATGGATGGGACAAATCGCGGACTTCACCGGCGACGTAAGCAAGGCGCTTTTTGCCAGTCCGTGTATGCTCATTACGCCCAAAGTAATGAACTTGCTGCGCGCCACCAACAAGAAGGACGCGAAATACCAAGGCGCGTACTTCAGCCCGATTCGGGTCGAGGAGAGCGAACCCCAGCCAAGTCGCCCCGCCGTTTAACCACGCCGTCATCAATCCCCCCAAGTCGACCCACGGAGTGCTTTTTCGTGGCTCGCTCCGGAACCAAGTCGATGCCCAATCAATTCGCGCAGGCTTCGACTTGCACGCGTGTTGTCGGCCGCACTTGGTCGTTTTCGCCCCAGGCGGGAGCCCCCGGTGGAATGGCGTCGTTACAGTGTATCGGCGTCGTGACGCTCACTGTCATTGCCGTGTGACACGCGTTTTGGCCCCGTTGAGATTGAAGGATGACGTTTCGCTTCGATTTGCCAAATCCGTAGCCAAAGTGCCGTAATCGTCGCATACCAACGACTTGGCACGACCCATGCAATGCCTCCTGTTGTCCCGCGGCGAATGCAACGAACAAAGCGTTGCCCGCTATTCATCGAAAGGAACGTGTGTCATGTCGAAGCGAATCAATCTCGGAATGCTCCTCTCTGCGTGTTTGCTTGGCAGCTTGATGACCGCATGTGGCGCTTCGAGCGACATGGGTGCAGACGTCGACGAGGAATCGACCGAAGGCACCGCCGTCCAGGCATTGTCGCAGGATCAATCGGCGACGTCGCTTCCGCCGAGCAAACAGCTTGCGAGGGAATGGATGCGTTGGGGCATGGAGCAGCCGTACACCACCGGGCCCATTTCCGATCCGACGGGTGACGAATGCGCGATGGGTCAAGAAGGCCCCGTTTGGTTTTTAGCCGGCACGTATGGTGGTGCAGTCACGCGTCATTGCACGATTCCGGCTGGAAAGCAGTTGTATTTCCCGCTGGTGAATACCTGGACCGTGTTTCCGCCGGCGTGGTTTCCGAATATGCAATCGATCCACGACATCATGCCTGACATTACGACGTGGTTAGACAATTCACGCGCCAAAACCTGCGCGCTCACGCTCCGTGTCGACGGTCAGGAAGTGATTGCGGGAGGATTCGACGAAATGGTCGACGACCTGTATGTGCGAGCCCCGGACCCGTTCAAGGTGGATGTAAACCCCGAGGACAGTTTTCTCACGAAATGGGGCATTCCGGGCGGCGAGATGTATTCGGTTGGCGCTGGCCATTACGCTCATCTCAAGGCGCTTTCTCCCGGAGATCACGTACTCGAGCTAGGTGGCGACGTTTGCAATGGCAATGCCGTATCGTTCGAGACTTCCGCGACGTATTATCTGCACGTCGAGGAGTAAATCGGAATTATCACTGGCATGGTCTGGCGAGGGCGCAGTACAGCACGAAGGCGGACCTGGGTGCGCGGACGAGTTCAGTTACTCGTCGCCCCCAGCTCCACCAGGCTGAGTTGGCGTAACCTTTACGCTTTTGTATTTGGAGATCTCGACCAGTCCCGCAGGAGCGCCGCGCGGCTTTTTCACGTCACCCGCACGGCAATAATGCACTTCCACCCGCGGGCTCCCTCGCGCTTTCGAATACCACGCCGATGCCGCAGCCGCTGCTTCGATGACCGTTCGCGGCACTTCCATCCGCTCGGGATTGCGAATCACCACGTGACTGCCAGGCGTTCCTCCCGCCACGTGCATCCAAACGTCGTGTGGCTCGGCCACCTGGAGCGACAAATAATCATTGTCCGCCGCGCCTTTGCCAATCAGCACTTCGAAGCCTTCGATGTGCACGGTGCGATATGGTTTTCCCTTGCTGCTCATGTCCGACCCAGTAGATACCCTCGAGCTCGTCAATCGACAAGGCCCCGTGACACGATTCGTCCAAACCGCCGTGCGTCGGATCGTTGCGCAGTGGCGGGTCACAAACTTCTTGTCCACCCGTGACGCACTGGACTAAATTGCTTATTTCGGCCATCCGAATGCGCACGAGGATGATTCGGTCCGCGCGGTCCTAGCGGCATTGCGGATTATCGAGGCAACTCGGGTCATGTCCAAAAAGACCGAAGAACAATCGGGCGTTGGTTTGGTCGTTCGAGCGGGAATACATACGGGCCCGGTGATTGTATCGGCGCAAGGCGTCGCCGAAGTCAAGGTCGGCGACGCCAATCGATCTCGCCGCCGTGCAGGTGGCCGTGAGCAAGTTTCAACCTGGGTCATTCACGCCGGATTTGACTGCGGCCGAAGCGTTGCTCCATTAAAGTCTGGCTCGCCTTCGCAGCGAGCAGCACATTGAACGTGAGCGTAATGAATTCGTCGAGCGCTGCGGCGGTCTTTTCTGCTTTCATGCGCAGCAGCGCTCCTTCCCATCCGTTGATCAGGTACCGGGCAACATGCGTCGGCGAGCCGATCGGCTGCATATCACCCCGCTCGATCGCCTCGGTAATGACCAGCGCCACGTCTTTCTCCCAGGCCTGATACGCAGCTTCCACACGCTGCCGAATCGCGTCGCTTCCGTCACATACCTCGGCGCTGAAATCCCCCAGTAAACATCCTTCGCGAAATCCAATCGTCGCGAAGTGATTCTGATAATGCTCGAAGTATCGAAGCAGTCGCAGAATCGGCCCTTGTCGCGTGTTCTTGAAAAGCAGATCTTGGCGCGCTTGCTTCGCCATCGTTGCATATAGATCGACGACTTCGGCCGCAAAAGCCTCTTTCCCACCGGGAAAGAAGTGATAAAACGACCCCTTTGGAACGCCCGCTTCATCGAGGATGTTCTTGAGCCCCGTTGTCGTGTATCCCTTCTGCAAAAAGAGAGCGAGTCCTTTCACGAGGATGTGCTGTCGAGTATCTTTGGTTACCATGGCGACCAGTACTAACGAAGGTGGCTTCGCAAGTGTTTCGCGATGATATCGCTTGCTGCGGCGACGAGCGACGGGTCATCATAGAAATCAACCTGACCGCGCGATTCGAGCCACTGAAGGTCTTTCTGTGCTTGTAGCGTGTCGTAATACTTCCGAGCCCAATTCGGCGACAATGCTTTCTCGGAATGGACCATGCAGACGGGTACGTGTATTCGAGCCGCGGCAGACTGCACGTCGAACGGCAAGAAATGCTCCCGCGACATCAGCGCAAAAGCATTCTTGTAGTTCGATACGGCCGCTCGATTGCCATAATAATCCACCAGCTCCTGCGTCGTCATTGCCGCATCACCTGTCGTGGCGACCGCCGGCACGGTGAGAGTCTCGCCTGTTTTCTCATAATGAACTCGAGCCGAAATTCCTTGGCTCACCTTCGCCTGGAAGCCCTCGGGATCCCGCGCGCGCATTTCAGCGACATCGCGATAATATCCCACAATGGCCCCAATTGCTTTGACGAGCGGATGCTCGACGGACGACCACATCACGTAACCAACGCCGAGACAAATGCCCACTGCGCCAATGCGGTTCGCGTCCACGGCCGAGTGCTTGGCCAGCGCATCGAGACCAGCCCTCAGATCCTGAACCTTGTGGTGGTGGTTTTCATATTGCCGAGGCTCACCACCACTCTCGCCATAATGACGATGATCGATCGCTAGTGCTGCAAAACCACGCTCCGCAAGCGCATTTGCATAAACCCCAGTCACTTGCTCTTTCACGCTGGTCATGGGCCCGCCCACGATGACGGCCGAGTGTGGCCCATTGCCCAAAGGCAAGTGCAAATCGCCAACGACGAGGTCACCTTCCACGTAAAACTCGAAGCGCTCTTTTTGCATGATCTAGCTCCCAGTGGGCTCAATGCGATCCACCCAGCGCCCTATCAGCAATCATTGCCGACACGGCGTCTTCATCTCCGCCAAGTGACTCGAATAGTAGACCGGTCGTCTATGACTTGCCAACAAATTATCTCCCTGGCTTGGATTCGTGTCATTGAAACCTGTCCGCACGCCTGATTGTTCCGTTTGGTGCCGCCAAGACGTTGACGCTCGCAATTCACTCGAGACCCACGGAAATTGCTGTACTCGGACAGGGAACCCGATAATCATTCGCAGCCAAACTATCCGCTGCGGGATCACGGGGACGGATCCGAGGACGATCATGACGGGTAAACGCGACGAGAAAGCACCGACAGGGCCACGTAAAGGTGAGGCGACTGGGGCAGGCGAAACGCGCCTCGCTCGGTTCGAAGAGCAGCTTGCCGACGCGATCTCCGACGGCGACGACCGCATCGTCCGTCTCGAGGAGCAGCTCGCTGAGGCCAGGGCAAACGTTGCAGCGGTCGTGAGCGTCCTGCAAGTTGCCGGTGACGCAGCCAATGTTCGCGACGCGATCGAGGCGGTGCTCAATGCAATCCGGCGCGAGTTCGGTTGGGACTACGGATCATTCTGGACGTGCAATCGCGTTGCCAACGTACTCGAGTTCTCGTTCGATTCGGGCGAGGTGAGCGAAGAATTTCGCCAAGTGACCAGGTCGTCCACCTTTGCCGAAGGTGTGGGTTTCAACGGACGAACTTGGAAACAGCGCGATCTGTTCTTCGTCGAAGACATCGGCGACATGTCGGACTGCGCGCGTGCGCCCGTGGCCAAGCAGATGGGCATCCAGAGCGGCGTGTGTTTCCCGATCATCATCCGTGGCGAACTCGTCGGCACGATGGACTTCTTCGTCGTGCGCGTGCTGCAGCTCAGCGAGTCGCGACGAGAGGCGCTGCGGAACGTGGCTCGTCTCGTCTCGAACGCCATCTCGCGCATCGAGGATGCTGATCACGCACGCGAGAACGCGGAGAACTCTTCGGCCATCAACCGAGTGCTCGCGGCGCTCTCCGGAACGATGACGGTAAATGACGCCATTCGCACGACGCTCGAAGCGGTCCGTAGCGAGTTCGGTTGGGAGTACGGCTCGTATTGGGTGCGCGATCGTGAGGCGGCAGTGTTGCGCTTCGTGCTCGATTCCGGCGCGACGAGCGAAGAGTTCCGTGAAGTGACCAAGGTGAGCACTTTTGCCGAGGGCGTGGGTTTCAACGGACGAACCTGGAAGCAGCGCGATCTCTTTTTCGTTAGGGACATCGGCGACATGGCCGATTGTTCACGCGCACCGGTGGCCAAACGATTCGGAGTCAAGTCCGGCGTGTGTTTCCCGATCATCGTCGACGGCGAGGTCATGGGTACGATGGACTTTTTCGTCATGAGGTACCTGGAGCTCACCGATGAGCGCACGAATGCGCTGCGCAACGTTGGGCGTCTCGTCTCGAGCGCGCTCGATCGTCTCGGGCGAATCGAGCGTGAGCGACGTAATGCCGAAGAGTTCCGTATTTCCATGGCCAAGCTTTCGACGGGCTTGATGAGCGCGTCGAACGATATTTCGCGCATGTCCTCGAATCAATCGGTCGTGAGCCAAAACCAGGCTTCGGCGATTGCAGAATTGTCTACGACGATGACCGAATTGCGCCAAATGGCCATTCAGGCAATGGAAAAGTCGCAAATCGTCATCGAATTGTCCGATCGAGCGATGGTCGGCGTCAGCGATGGTCGTGCAGCGGTCGAAGGCACTGTGCGCGGAATGAGCGAGATTCGGGAGAAGGTGCAAGGGATTGCCGATAAAATCAGCTCGCTCAGCAAGCAAAGCGAGCAAGTTGGCGAAATCATTGCCTCCGTTGCTGAAATCGCCGAACAAAGCCGCCTTTTGGCGCTCAATGCGGCAATGGAGGCAGCTCGAGCAGGCGAGCATGGTCGTGGGTTTTCGGTCGTGGCCAATGAAATCCGAAGCTTGGCCAATCAATCGAAAGAATCCACGACGCAGGTGCGCAAAATCCTGGGCGACATTCGGCGCGCCACCGACGCTGCCGTTGCGGCCATGGAAGAAGGATCGAACAAAGTCGATAGTGGCGTCACTCTTGCCACTCGGGCTGGCGAGCGTATCGACGCGCTCAATCGATTGTTCGGCGAAGCCGTCGATGCCGCGCGCATCATTGCCACCGCATCACGACATCAGGGCACCGGGGTTGCTCAAGCAGCCGAAGCCATTCGCGTCATCAACAACGATTCCGCATCGGTTGTCGATGGCATTCGGCGTGCAGAAGGAACCGTCGCCGTACTCAATGCGACAGTTGGCGACATTGCCACCCTCGTGCAGCGTATGGGCACCCAAACCGAAAACAAATGACGCGC
>CAZETM010000336.1:0-9594 GCA_964514885.1 uncultured Polyangium sp.
GGGGTTACGCCACAGCTACGCGCAATGCTGACCGTTGGGTATGCGCCGCGGGAGCGAGACCAAGACAAAGACGAAGTGCCGGACGAAGATGATCAGTGTCGCGAGCTGCCCGAGGACAAAGACGGGTTTCAGGATTCCGATGGTTGTCCGGACGGGGACAATGACAATGACGGAGTGCCCGATAGCGAAGATCAGTGTCCGACGCAAAAAGAGGACGAAGACGGGATTGATGACGACGACGGGTGTCCGGAGCGCGGGTGGAAGACGTGAGTGGTCACGTCACTTCACCCCAGACAAACCATTGCCGCTAGCGCTCGTGAAAAAGCTCGTCAAAGCCCGCATGGCCGAAAACGCTGCATTGGATGAAGAACGGGCCACCGTGAAAGCGGCCCTAAAAACCACGAAGAAACCCGTCAAGAAGGCACGATCGGGAGCCTGAACGCCTTCTTCTTCGGCCGCGGCACATCGCCATTCAATTCACGATTCTGCCGCTCGATCGCCGCGAGTTCGTGCTCGGCCACCGTGAGCGGATTGTCGAAAGAAGGCAGCGACAAATCCTTGTTTTTCGCGTACACCGGATGCCTGCCATGCGCGCGGTACCATTCGGCAACCGTTGCATTCGCCTTGATCTTCTCCAGCACGTTGCGCCAGCCCACGCCCGTGTTGTACGCGCAAAAGCTGATCTCTCCCATTTGCGTGCCGTAGGGAATGATGCACATCTCCGTGCGCCGGAAATCGTAATTGAACAAGTCCTGGAACCACATGCCCGCGACGAAAAGCACCCGCCATTCGTAGTTTTTCGCGTCGCTTTCGCCTGCATGAGCCGCCCCGGTCTGGCTCAGGAATTGTTTGATCACCGTCGAGAGGTCCACGCCCGGCGGCGCAGTCTCGGGCTTGTAATGCCGCAGAATGCTCGTGACGACCTGCGCCCTCGTCCATGCTCGACTTCGCCCCGCATCGAAAATCGCGCGAAAATCCTTTAGAATGCCTTCCATATCGAGGAAATCGAGCAGAGGTACCATTTGCTTCGTCCGCTTGTTGACGAAAAGCACCGTGCCAATTCCACAATTCGGATGACACCCGCAGTTGAGCTGGCCAAACTCCTTGTCCGGACCGTCCATCAAGTCGACGACATCTCCAAACGGCGAAAGCGCCGAAAGCGGAAACCAATCCCGCAATGGATTCGTTATGCCCGTCTGTTTCGCCACGTCGTGCGCCAAATGGCTCAACGTATACCGCTGCTGTTCACGCATCTCATCCGAAATGTCTTCGTCTCGCCCGGTAAAACTCACCGGCTGAAAACTCACTACCGTCACCTTGTCCGCGTTCTCGATGGCAAACTCGATGATCGGTCCGATCATGTCGTTGTTTACGCCATTGACCACGGTCACGACCAGGATCACGTCGATGCCCGCCGCCGAAAGCTCTTCGATCGCTCGCAATTTTACATCGTACAGGTTGCCGATCTTGCGATGCGAGTTCGCCTCGTTCGTCACCCCGTCGAATTGCAAATACGCCATGCGTAGGCCCGCCTCTTTGCACTGTTTGGCAAATCCAGGCTCCTGCGCAAATCGTAAACCGTTCGTCGCGCATTGGACCGCGAAATATCCCTTTTGCCGCGCATACTTGATCGCATCCAGGAAATATGGCGACAACGTCGGCTCACCGCCCGAAAACTGAATCGACATCTGCCGCCGCGGACGAACACTCACCGCATCGTCCAAAATGCGCGTAATGTCATCCCACGACAATTCATGAACGTATCCAACTTGATTGGCGTCCATGAAACACGGATCGCACATCATATTGCAACGATTCGTCAAATCGACCGTGAGCACCGCGCCACGCCCATATTTGATGCTGCTCGAGCCATGCTGATGCAATGCATCCGGAGTCATCGTCACGTCTCGACCCTGAAACAATCCTTCGATACGCTCCAAAAATTTGGGATCGATCGAAATCACGTCGCTCACGAGACCATGCTTCGGACAGGTCTTCTCCATCCGAATCTGACCGTTTTTCTCGACAATCTTCGCCTTGATCTCGCCGGGTTTGTCCGCAATGAGCTTCGTCCAATCGCTATCCCCACGCAAAATCTCCGCTCGCGCTTCTTTCACACACGTCGGACACAAACTGTCCGTCTCGCGAGGCCATCCAAGCGGCGGCTTCGTGCGCTGTTTGCCACGCGGTATCGGCTTATCACTCCACTTGGGCGAAAACGCGGCCGGTTGAGGACCAAGCTCGCTCAATTGTCGCAAAATCGGCCAAGCCACATTCGCTGTAGCCGTAACCAACTTCTCCAAACTCCGCACGAACAGCATGAACGTGTGTTCCTTAGTCTAAGGTTGATCAAAGCGCAGCTCACGTAACGTACGTGATCGCTGAAGTCATGAGCTAGGACATTCGTCCGTGAAGCAACATCCGAACGAGTCGCGTGACAGCGTAGCCGAGCATCGATAGTGTGGCACCCGTGCGCCGTCGCCTTCGTTTCGTCCGAGTTCTTGCGACGTTAGCCGCCAGTTGTTGGCTCGTCAGTAGCGCGCCTGTAGCAGCCCAAAGCGCCGTCGTAGGGTCTTCTACAGCCACCGACGATGACGGGCGCTCCACGCTTCGTCGCGAGTCGTTACGAGGTCTCTTGGGCGTGCCCGTGGCCGAACGATTGCTCGCTTCGACCTCGGTCGACGATCGCTTGCGTGGCGTGGTGAGGCTCGGAGCGATCGGAACGCCGGAAGCGATCGATGCGCTGACCAGTGCGCTCGAACAGTCGACGATCCTCACGCGAGATGCTCGCGCGCGGCTCGAAGCGATTCGTGCGCTCGCTCCACATGCAAGCCGCGACAACGTGCGACCACTGCTCATTCGCGAGCTAGGCGAAGGTCCGGAGGGTCGAGCAAATGCGTCTGCGCTTTCGAGTCTCACGCGCGGAGCAGCAGCGCTCGCACTGGCCAAAAGCGGCGACAAAAAAGCGCTCGGTGCGCTGATGAGCGCGGTTCTTCAAGGCGGAGCAACAGCGGAAATCGCCACGATGGCGCTTGCCGAACATCCACCAGCATCGCTCGCGACGTTGCTCGAAGGGCGACGGCGGATCGAGCCTGCGGTGGCGAGCTTGTTGGCGACACTGGGCGATCTACGGGCGCAAGAACGGCTGCGTTTGGCGCTGTCGGAAACGGATCTGACGTATCAATTGGCCGCAGCGATGGCGCTCGTGCGGCTGGGCGATTCGACCCCCGCAACGTTGGCGCGAGCCTGGGTGCGCTCGGAGGACAATCGGCAACGTCGTGCGGGTGCAGAGATCCTCGCGAAGCTCGGAACGGAAGATGCCGACGAAGCGATCGCGGGGCTGCTTTCCGCAGCGGCAACGCGTAGCGACGGCGTGCGATTAGCGTTCACATCGCTGCGAAAAGAGCTGATCAAACCACTCGCAGACGTGCTCGAAACACTGCCACTCGACGAGAAAGAAAAAGCCATCGCGGCGATCGGTCGAGCTGGTGGAGCGGAAGCCGTTTCGGTGCTCGTGAAGTACCTTGGCAAACCCGAGCTAGCTACGGCCGCAGCGTTTGCCCTGGCGCGGATGCCAGGAAAAGAAGCGCGAGGCGCGCTCGAAGGGGCCTTGTCGAGTGCGTCAGGCCAAACCGGAGCACCACGTAGGCTGATCGTTCGAGCTGCAACGGTGCGTGCGTTGATGCTGCGTGACGAGCCTGCGGGCTTCGACAAAACGCTCGAAGCGATGGTGAGTAGCGGCAAGGACGAGGACCTCGCGGTGGCGCTTTTCGCGTACGTGGCGACGGGACGAAAGACGGTGGATGCAGCCGAATCGATCGGCGTGCAGAAGTTCCCCAAGGATGCGTCGGCGATGTATGCGTCGATCGCTCGAGGAGCTCTCGCGCAAGCCGACGGTCCTGCGGCATTCATGAGGTTGCTGCGCGCAACAGCGAACATGCCCTCGCAACTTGCGGAGGCGTATGAGGTTGGGATCGCGCTGTTGGTCGATCCGCGCGCGGAAGGAGTGCCCACGACGAAGCTCGTACAGTGGGCGGAAGAAGGCGGACCGCTGGCTCCACTTGCCGCACGTTCATTGCCGTTGCGAGACAGTGAAACGTTACGCGGCATCATCGAACGGCTGCTTGCAGGCACCGATCCGGTGATTCGAGCGCACACGGCGCTGGGCCTCGCGATGGACCCCGAGCCTGATGCAGTTTCGCTGCTCGTGAAGGCGTATCGCTTCGAGGAAGACGCGTCGGTGCGTCGAGCGATCATCCGTGGTTTGTCGGGACGCACCGAGCCACAACGCAGAGCGACGCTCGAGCTGGCGCAACAACTGGATCCTGATGACTCCGTTCGCGCGCTTGCTCGTGCAGCGATCGCGGGACGCAACATGCTTCCGAACGTGACGCAACCGGGGAAGAACGTGCTTTGGATGTCGCTCGTGGCGAACTCTCCGACGGCACTGCACTCGATTTCCAAGCGAGCGGCGAGGTTTGTCCGGCCAGACGGACTCGCGATTCCGGTCGTTGCGGATCCAGACGGAGTGCTGATCATTCCGGGCATGCCAGACGGTCGTGGAGGACTGACCCTTGCGCCCGAGCCCGCCCTGGGGGACGCTCCGTCTCCATGAGCAACGAGGCAGCAACGAACGCCGCGAGCCCGCCGATTTCGTTCGAGGAATCGACGCGAAGGCTCACGGCCATCGTCGAACAACTCGAAAGCGGCGAGCTGCCTCTCGAACGATCACTCGAGCTATTCGAGGAAGGCATTCGTGTCGCACGAACGGCGAAGGCGCGCCTCGACAAGGCCGAACAACGCGTCGAGGAACTGCTTCGGATCGAGCCTGACGGCAAACCTGTCGTACGCAACTTCGAGGGCTGAAAGGGAGACGAAACGTGCGAACGGCTTCGGCGTTGATCATTGGCAACGAGCTGCTCAGTGGCAAAATCGCCGACGCCAATGTCGTCGTGCTCGCGCGTGCACTTCGTTCGCTCGGAGTCGTATTTCGACGGGTCGTGATGGTGCTGGACGACATCGAGGTCATATCGAGCGAAATTCGCGCATTGTCGTCGGCGCATGACTTCGTATTCACGAGCGGCGGCGTAGGTCCCACGCATGACGACGTGACCATTGACGCAGTGGCGCATGCATTTGGTGTCGAATCCGTTACTTCGGCACCGATGGAGCAGATGCTGCGCGCCTATTACGGCGACAAACTGACCGAAGGGCATTTGCGCATGGCGCGAATTCCCCAAGGAGCGCGTCTAGCGTCGAGCGCGGCGATGCCTTGGCCCGCGATCATCATGAACAACGTGTGGGTTTTACCTGGCGTACCGCAAATCTTCCAAGCCAAAATCCCGCTCATTTGCGAAATGATTGGTACGGACAAACCTTTTGTGTCTCACTCGGTATTCACGACGCTCGATGAAGGCACATTGAAGCCAATGCTCGACCGAGTCGTCGAGAATCATCCGGATATCGAGATTGGGTCGTATCCGCAGTGGGGCCGGACCGACGTCAAAACGAAGCTCACCTTCGATGGTCTCGATGGAAATCGCGTTCGCGCAGCGCGAGATGCATTTGCGTCGAGTTTGCCTGCGGATACCGTCGTCGAAGTTGATTAACTGCCCCGTAACACGAATTACTTGACTGGCGGCCGCCAGGCGGAGGGGTGGCGGAAGTCGGAATCCGCCACCTGCGATCTGCATAATTGCGCTGAAAATCCATTGGCGCGGAACGTGCATTATGCCGGTCCATGCAAACTTTGATGGAATCGGTGCATAACGGGCTCGAGGTTCATGTTCCTTTCGAGCTGACCCTCGAAGAATTACCAGCGCTTCTTCCGCGTGGTCCACGCGAACGAGCGCTCGATGATGGCGTGACAGCACTGACGGACGCAGACCTATTGGCCATTGTATTGGGCACGGGTCTGACGGGCTGCTCCGTCGTGCAACTTTCCAATTCGTTAATCGCTCGGTTTGGTGGATTGGAGGGTTTGGCGAAGCTTGGGCCGAACGCGCTGTCCGAGCATCCTGGGCTGGGCGTGGTCAAAGCGTTGCGATTATCGGCGGCGCTCGAAGCAGGAAGACGCTCGATTGTCCGTTCACTTCGTCCGCGTGCGCGAATCGTCACATCGGCGGCCGTTGCCGAGTGGTTCACGAGTCGAATCGGGTGGAAGGATCAAGAAGAGCTGTGGGTCGTGTCGCTCGATGGACGTAATGGCATGCGCAGTGCTCGTCGAATCGCGCAGGGCGGCCTGCATGGAATTCACTTGACGGCGCGCGATGTGCTCTCGGCGGCGCTGCAAGATGGCGCAGCGGCGATGATTTTGGCGCACAACCATCCGAGCGGCGATCCCAATCCATCGCCCGAAGACGTGGAAATGACTCATCGAATCGCTCACGCAGGCCGTGCCATCGGCTTGCCCGTCCTCGATCACGTCGTCGTTTCGAGCACGGGCAGATACACTTCGTTGCTCGACCTTGGTATGCTGTCAATCGATTAGACGGCCTTTCGCTTTGATCCCGGGGGTATGGGGGCAGAGCAGCCGGCTCGTGTTTTTACGCAGTAAAAACACCTGGAGAGCCGCCTGCGAGCCCCCATCGAAAACCAGCCTCGCGTAGCGGCGCTTGCGCCGCGCAGCGAGCGTCCAAGTCTGACGGGGCTGTGGGGCCCGAGTTTTTCCCTGGCCTGTCGACCCAAGGCGCGCAATGATGCGCCCAGTCCTCGTCTTTATCGCCTCAGCACTATGTCTCGATTGCCCTTGACCGAACCAACGCTCCTTTTTTCGGTCAAAGCGCCTCGTCCCTGGGCGGGTTTCGTCGAACGACCCGTGGTCACGGATGACGCGATTCTCGTCGCGGGCAGCGGCACATATGCGCGTCTATCGGTCGATACGGGCAAGCCCATCTTCACGGTCGCCGTGCAGCATGGCAGCGCCGAAAGTTATATCGGCCTGCCTTTTCCCATGGATGACGGCCGCACGCTCGTGCCCGTCTACGAGAAAGACGCGTGGCTTCGCGTGTTCGTCATCTGCCCCGATGGAACCATCGAGGCTTCGGACTCCCCGGGCACCGAGGAACAAGCTTTGGGCAACGACATGCACATCGTTGCTAACGATCCCGGTTGCAAGCTTTTCCTCATGCCCCTTGCTACGGCAACTGGTTTGGGCTCAAACGACTACCTGATTTCGTGGATATATCGTCAAGTCAGGTTTTTCCGGACAGAATGTCGTTCGCTCAAGCGGGGATTGCGTTGGGGCAGTGACGAAGCGATGCTTGGGACGACGAGCGGAGTGGTCGTAGGCGTTACGGCGCCGGTGCGAGGCACGGATCAGCGCGGCACGATGGTGGCGCGGTCGATTGACGACGGAACTGAGCTTTGGACGATCGACGCGCATCAAAAAACCCTGGGTGTGGCGTATTCAGGCATGGTTTTCGTGGTCGACCGGGCGGCACGGTTCGTCGAGCATGTTACGCGTCGGATATCGACGGAAGAAGACTTGGTGAATGCGATTGCCGAAGAGCCTGGGCTCATGGGCACCGCGTTCGATCGTTTGCAGCGTGAATTGATCTCGAATCGGCCATTGCGCGTGCCGACTCGATTGACGGCGAGAAACGCGCTGACGGGCAAAGTGCGTTGGGAAGCGCTCGTGCCGGGCGAGATTGTGTCGATTCGTGCAAGCTCCACGGTGCTCGTGATTGTCGGAGTCGAGGGGACGACTGCATCGCTTTATCGTTATGATTTGGCGACGGGAGAAACGCGCGGGGTGACGTCGCTCGGCGCGGGATGGCCTGTCTCGCCGCTCGATCCGTGGAGCACGCGGGCGTCTTTCGATCTTTGGTCGACGGAGCTGCCGTCGATTGTGGATGTGGACGACGAGGTGATCGTGTGGGCGAGCCCCGAAGCCTTATTTGCAGAAAGGGTCGATCCTCCGTTCGACAAATTGTGGACCTGGACTTTGCCGGCTCCTTGTCGGGCATTTCGCCCTCGTGTCGTCGATCGGTTCTTGAATGAGCCGGCGATCACCGGTGGACAGCAGCGCATTTTTTTGAGGGATGGTTGGAGTCTTTGGGGCATTGGCCCCAAGCGGTGATCCAAACCTCATTGTAATCGAGAAAAGCTCGAAAATGAGCAAATGAATTCGCTCGTGCGGACATTTCGATGCTTGCTCGACTCGTTCTTTCGCATCACGGTCGGGTTTGTCCGGGGGGAAACAACGATATGGTTCGTGAACGACGAGCGAAAGAACGAAATGAACGTACGCCGTGGATCCTTGTATTTGGGTGGTCTGATTTTCTTCGTTTTGGCCGCGGGTTGCCAAGGTGAAGAATTGCGTCAAAGCGTAAACCTTTCGGTTTCCGATTCCGATGAGGAATGTCTCAACAGTTGCGAAAATTCGGCAAATTCGGCAAATTCGGCAAATGACGAGGCGCCTGCGCAAGACGATGTTGGTGAGAGTGTCGATACGACGCTTTCGAAGGACGTTACGTGCGCTGGCCAATCGGAAGCGTTCGAGCCGAACGACGGGCAAAAGAGCGCGGTCGAGGCGCCGTTGGGCTTGACCAAAAATCTATTCTTGTGCAGCGGCGAGGAAGATTGGTTCCGAGTCGTCGTCCCGGCGGGCACGATCGTCCGAGCCGGCATTGAAATGGACTTGGCAGCGGGCGATTTGGACCTCGTGATGTACGACCAAGCGGGACAAATCGTGGGAGGGCGGTACGGCGCTCAATATCCGTCGTCGTGGCGCGGCCTCGAGACGAATACGGAGTTTTACGGCCTGCATTCCGAACGAGGAAACGCGGTGTATTACCTACGTGTCGTGGGAAATGCCGGAGCGCAAAATGCGTATAGCTTGCAGGTGGACCAGTTCCCCTACGTAGATGGCGAAACCTGCACGGGCTCGGGGTTTTCCTTCGCCGAATGCTCGGGGCAAGACGAAAATGGCAGCGGCCTGCTCCCGTTCCCCTTCCCCAATCCTGAGGAAGGCCTTGCGAGCGCTGGGTACGAATGGGAAAGCGTGGCGAATTATCGCTTTGCGCGTCGCGAGCTGATCATGCTCGTCCGTCACGCATTGGCGGAGACGCAAAAGGCATTTCCGAATACGACGCCGCTGTCGCTCCTTGATGTGTGCCAAAAAGACGGCATTACGCCGGGATATGACGTCGGCGACCCGCGGCATCCCGAAAGCACGCACGATCAAGGCGGAAACATCGATATCGCGTACTTCCAGACCGACGGGGCGAACGATGGCGTCATCGTGTGTGGTGATGGCGCCACGCATGCGGATGGGTTTTGCACCAATGGTGCCACCACGACAAACTTCGTCGATTTTCCCCGACAAGCGTTTTTCATGGCCAAACTATTCGCTTCGTCACGCACGCGTGTCGTCGGAGTCGATACTGTATTGGCTCCGCTCATTGCAGACGCAGCTCGCGCCCTTGCGGCATTGCCCAAAGACCATCCACAGCGCATCAGTTCCACCGAGCTTACTGGATTCACTGGCAAAATGGCGTATGGTTCCGGTTGGCCTTACCACCATCACCACATTCACCTCAGCATGAATTGGTGGGCGCAAGGTCAAAGCGCTTTTGTCGGGACCGAATCCCT
>CAZETM010000337.1:0-9581 GCA_964514885.1 uncultured Polyangium sp.
GCTCCGTCGCCCTAGCTTTCGGGCGCTCGCGACGATAATTCAACGGACTGCTAAGCGTTCGAAACGAATCGGCCGGCGCCTCTATGAAAAGAAGGGCCGGCCGAGCAAAGGCAACGAAAGAGAACTGGTTCAGTTCGCCAGGAAAATCGCTTCGATTTCCGTTCTGACCTGTTCTTCGGTTTGTCCACGAGCGATAGCAATTTCCTTGACGATGAGCCCACGCGCGGTATCGAGCATGCGGCGTTCGCCAAAGGAGAGTTGCTTGTCCGTCTTGAGGCGATACAAATCGCGCAGGACCTCAGCGACGTCGTAGATCGAGCCGGTCTTGATCTTGTCCATGAAACCGCGATAGCGGCGGTTCCAAGTCTGGTTGTCGAACGCGATGGTCCGTTCACGCAGAATGTCGAAGATCTCCCGGATTTCCTGCTCCGAGATGACTTGTCGTAGACCAACGGCGCCAGCGTTGCTGACGGGGACCATGATCTTGCGATCGGTGTCGAGAATGCGGAGAACGTAAAAGCGCTGGCGACTCCCGGCGATATCTTTCTCTTCGATGTTGACGACCTCCGCCACTCCTTGGGCCGGATAGACCGCCTTGTCGCCTACCTTGAACTGGATCTCCGTACGAGCCTGCATAGTGTCTCCTTTGCCTACCGCCTCGCCGCGCTCATCCTGGCCACTGCGTTCGACCCGTTGCGACAAGAAGTTGCTCTAGGTCGGCCGTGAACCATTCGACCGGGGGTCTCATTCCGAAGAGGATCACGCGATGTCTGCGAACAGCCTGGATGCAGCAATCGCAGCGGATCCTGGTCGGTCACCATCCAGACACCTGAGGGGGATCTGACGGTGGGAAGGGTTTCCGGGTTGGTGAGATGACTGTCTCCTCATGCGGAAGGCAGTCTGCGCCAGGCGCGCGCACTCTAGTGAGAACGGTTGATCCTGTCAACCCGATCAGGACCTGACACACGTTCGGGAACCTACCTAGGCCGTGCGGGGGCAAACGGCAAGGCGCGTAGAAAAAAGCGCGATCTATAGTTTCTTAAGGCTGGGCGAAAAGCCGTTTCGCCAGACCCCATCGGACGCCTCGGTCGGACGCGACAAACTCCACGTCAGGGGCGGCACCTCGTGCAACTAGCGAATCACGCGTCCAAGCAAGCACTTCTGCAACGATGAGCCCGCCCGCGACGATCACGTCCGCGCGTTGAGGCTGAACCGATCCCTGCTTCTGACGCTCGGCGAGCGGCATGCCCGCCAAAGCCCGCACGGCCGCATCAATGGCGTCACCAGACAGACGAGCACCGTGCACTCGTTCAGAGTCGTAGGGAGCCACCTTGAGGGCAAATGCGGCCAGCGTGGTGACCGTGCCCGCGACACCGACGATCGTACGAGTCGGAACGATTCCGCATCCATCGAGCGCGGTGCGCACATCCTTACGGATCGAAACGATTTCGTTCAAGCTCGGAGGATCGGTACGAACATGGCGCTCGGTAAGGCGAACGCTGCCGACATCGAGACTCACCGCGTGCTCGGGTCCCGATGCAACGTCACCCGTGACGACCTCGGTGCTTCCACCACCCACATCGACGACCGTAACGCGCCCAGTGAGCCCCAAACCGGTCATGGCTCCTTCGAAGGTCAACTCGGCTTCTTCGCGACCTGAAGCGACTCGAGGCTCGACGCCGAGAAGTGAAGTTGCTTCAGCCCTGAACGATTCACCGCCAGCCGCATCGCGCATGGCGCTCGTGCCGACGACCGCAACTCGAGTGGCACCGCTGGCACGAATTTCTTCGGCATACCGCGCGAGGCAATCGAGGGTGCGGCGCGTGGCTTCCGGAGCGAGCGCGCGTGTTGCATCGACGCCTTGGCCAAGACGCGTGATGGTCGCGATTTCGAGGACAGGAACGATGACGTCGCCATCACGTTCGGCGACGAGGAGCAGGACGGAATTGGTTCCGATGTCGATGGTGGCTACCCGCATCGACCTCGCGTTTAGTTCGCGAGCGTCTTCAGGTCGAGCATTTCCTCGACGTTGGGCAGAACGACGAGTTCGCAACGGCGGTTGGATTGCTTGTTTACGTCGGTGTCGTTGGGCTTGACGGGGTCGGTTTCGCCATAGCCAGCAGCGCTCCAACGTTCAGGACTGAGCCGGCCGCCTTTTTCGCTGGGCTCGACGAGGTACGCGAGGACTTCGCGAGCACGCATGACGGACAAACCCCAGTTGTCTTTGAACCTGCCGCCTTGGAGTTTGTCCGAGTCAGTGTGTCCAGCGACTTGGAACGAGCGTTGCGAAAGAGATGCATCGCCGCGGATGACGTCGGCGACTCGGAGGAGAATTTCCTCGCCCTCTTTTTTGAGTGTTTCTTTGCCCTTGTCGAAGAGCACGTCGCCGGGGAGCTGAATGACCATGCGGTTGTTGCGCACGGTGACGTTCAGGCCGAGCTTGGTGAGGGCTTGGAGTTTTTCGCGGAGCATCTCGAAGCGTTTTTTGATGGCTTCGAGTTGTTCTGCTCGACGGCGATAATCTTCGAGCGCGCGCGCCTGTTCTTCGAGGTTGGCGTTGAGCTTGGAGATGTCGACACCGGCGGCTTTGAGCTGCTGCTTGAGCTGCTCGATTTGAGCCTTGGCATCATCGATGTCGGACTGAGTTTTTTTGTTGAGGCTTTGTTCGTCTGCGATTCGAGCCTTGAGGGCATCGATTTCGCGCAGTTTGGCTTGCCATTCTTCTTCGGAATGACCGCAAGCGGAAACGCCGCAGAGGGCGAAGAGAGCAGTGCCGAGCAGAAGCCACGAAGTCGAGCGACGCATGTTTGGAACCTCCCGGGGTACGGAAGTGGTCAAGGGACGGTATCGAGACACGACGCGATGCACAAGAGCGGCGGGGGCCGTAACCATAAGATGGGCGAGTTGTCAAGATACAAAATTAGACGACAAAGGGGGTTGTTGTAGGGGAAATTCGGCGTGTGAAGGACGACGGGGGAGCTGGCCTTACGTCCGTACCTCGCAACGCTTGCGGGGCAAATTGCCTGAAAGCAGGGGGATACATTGGTTTAGGCCTTGCAAGAATTTCCTTGACCGTCACCATGCGTGGCAATATACGTCGTGCAACATCTGTTGTCTCGGCTCGCGACCAGGTCCGCGAGTAATGAGGCGGCCAGTTAGGAGGGTCACAGATGGCTGCGAAGAAGACGGCTAAAAAGGCTACGAAGAAGACGGCTAAAAAGGCTGCGAAACCGGCCGCTGCGAAGGCTGCCAAGGTCGCCAAGAGGCCGGCAAAGAAGGCTGCAAAGAAGGCTGCTCCGAAGCGCGCTGCGAAGAAAGCCGCCCCGAAGCGAGCTGCCGCCAAGAAGACGGTCAAGCGAGCCGCCGCCCCGAAGAAGGCCGCTCCGAAGCGCGCTGCGAAGAAGGTTGCCCCGAAGAAGGCCGCTCCGAAGCGCGCCGCTCCGAAGGCTGCCAAGGCCGCTGCGCCGAAGAAGGCCGCCAAGGCCCCGAAAGCCGCCAAGGCCCCGAAAGCCGCCAAGGGCCGCGCTAAAGCCGCTGCTCCCGCCGCGTCTTCGCGAGACGACGAAGAATAGGCAACCTCCGCCTCCTCTTCGTCAAGCTCTGCGCCACTCGGCCAGATCGAATCAGCTTGCGACCTGGACTACGCAGAAGCCTCGACCGAATGGACGTTGGTAACCCCAAGCGTCCATTCGTGTTTTGTAGGTTTGAATTAGCACGCAGGCGGTGATGTGAAGCCTGGCTTGGTGAGTCAGTCCCCTAAGTAACGCTTAAGTAGCCGTGCGGCCGCTGCACGATCGAATGGCACGCCAGACAACTCCTGCTGCGACAAGCCATCGAAAAGCTGCATCGAAAAACCAAACAGCTCCTCACATTCACGCGCCGCAATATCAAGACGCGCCGTGTCGATCAAGTCCGTGTCACGTAACGCCGCAAGCGACGCCACGAGCTGCTCCGTTCTCTCGTATCCACCAAGCACCAAAAATGGATGCCCGAGCGCTCGATAGTAGCCAAGAAAGTCCCCGACAAACCCGTACTGCTCCGGCGCGCTCCACGTGTCGTGCAGCGGATCGGCATGCCGCGCCTTGCTCGCAAACGCTCGCGAAATCTGCGCAAACATCCACGCCCCAAGACGCATTCGCAAACGCATCTCGCGACGCGCTCCCGGCTCCTCGAACACCTGCGCTTCGTCAAACGAGCCATCGAGTGCGCGACCAAGAAACAACACCGCAAGCTGCAACGCGGGCCGCAAACTCGCCGTCGCCTGCTGAATACGCACGCGCATGTCCGCCGCAGGAAGCTGATCATGCGCCGGCGGCAAATCCTGATCGAACACGCGACGCATCTCGAGTCGCAACGTCGACGCAACCGACAACAACGCTTCCTTGACCTGGGCAAACCTTCGCCCGTCCGCATGCAAACGCGCTTCAGCTTCGTCAATCTCACTCACCCCAACTCGCATCACCTCGTACTCGAAATCCTTCGCCAACAACTCACCTGCCCGACGACGCAAGTAACTCGAAAGCGCTCGGGCATCACTACGCAACACCGCAAACACCAAGTAACTCCGACCCGCCACTCGTTTGTCCGCGTGGTCCAGGGCAATCGCATCGAGCAAACGCACACAGCGGAGCATGCGAAACAAAGACAAGAACGTGAGCGCCACAAGGCGATGCGCATGCTCACCTCGCACGCCGTGAATCAGATCGAGCACCGCCGATGAACCGATGCGATCGAACTCGGGACGAAACTCGAGCGCCGACAGCGGATTGAAAAATGCACTGCTCGATATCTCGCGAACCGTGGTCGACAAGTGCGCAAAGAAAACGCGATACGTGGTGCGCGCTGACTTCGAAAGCGCCGAGCCAACTTCGATGAGGTTCGTCAAAGACTGACGAAGCACGAAGAGACTCTCCTCAGGAGACTCGGGCGTCATCGCCGCATACATGTGCTTCGTGCGGGAGTTGTCCTCGGGTAGCACCGTCTCGAGATAACGCTGAAACACGACCGCTCGATCACGTTCGCCAAGCATCAAACGCGCGAGCTGAACGATACGCGCCATGCCCTCACTCGCGTGCTCGAGCTGCGTGCGAAAGTCATGACCGACGACGGTTTGTCTCTTCCCACCGCCCGGGTGATTGCGCGGATTGGCGAAGCACGCGAGACCCTTCAGAAGTATTTCGAGTTCGAATAAACTCTCTTCCTTCTGCTCAGCCGCAAGCTTTGAGTACCAAACATCGCGAGCTTCGTACTGGTCACGCCGAAGCCCACGCGAATCGCGAAGCAGCTCCGCGTACGCGCTGCCAGCTTCCGCTCCGAGTGCCTGCTGTCGTGCGTCGCTCGACAAAGGTTTGTCCTCAAAGTATGTGCGCGCTGTTCAGCGACGCGGTTTGAACTCGAAGGGATACGTGAACCGAGTGTCCCGGCCGCTCGGCGATTTCGGAAACGTGATCGACTTGGCAACTTCGAGCATGCAAGGCTCGACGTCGGCCGCCATCGGATCGCTTTCCTCTTTCTTGGCGCTCGCCGCCTTGAGCGTGCCGTCAGGTGACAGCTCGAACGTGAACGCGACCTTGCCCTTCTGCCCAGGATGCGTCTTCGCCCAGATGTCGAAGCAACATCGGAACGCATCTCGCTTGGACTGAATGATCTCGTTCATGGACGTGAATCGATCGCTCTTGCCTGCATCCGCCGCAGTCTGGGCGTTGTTCATGACCACGCCGGCGTCGGGAGGATCGTTGACGATCTCCGTCAACATCTGCGTGCAGTCGGCTGTCGTCTGCGGCTCTTTGCGTGCTGGTGCCACCGGTGTCGCCGCAACTGTAACTGCCGGGGTCTCGGTCTTGGGTTCGTCTTTCCGAACCTCGGCAACTTCACTCTTTTGCTCGGTCTTGACCTTGTCCGGCCCACTCGCTTCAGGCTGCGATCCACTCGCACAAGCTGCAAATGTGGTCACGAAAGGGATCCCGATGATCGCCACGACCGACGCCGTCGAACACGTACGCATGCACCTATCCTACTCGATCACGAGGCTCGCCCGAAGTGCACACGCGTTGCATCCTGGAGCGCATGAAGCGTCACGCCGCGTTCGCCGCTGTCTTTTCGTCCGTCCTGGCCCTAGTCGCAGCCTGTTACGACTACCCGGAAGCGATACCTTGCGGGCAAATCCCGCCCGATGGATGTCCCGTCACTCGAGGTGGCACGTGCAGTGATCCGTTCTGCGCGGCCTTGTACGAATGCGTCGATGGCGTTTGGCGCTACTGGGAAACGTGCTCGAACCCGCAGCAAGACGCAGGCACGACGCCCGATGCGTGCTCGTCCGTCGTCATCGATCGTACGGGTGAAACCACCGGATGTTTGCCGGACCTGCAAAACCCCGATTGCCCCGCAGCCGCGGCAGAACAGTGCATCACGAGCGTTTGTCAGTCCGAATGCGTGGACTTTTTTCTATGCACCAAAGAGGGCTGGCAAGTGGTGGCGTTCTGTACCGATCAGGGAGAGCTGATCGTCATGCAATGACACGTCACGCCGTCTTCAAAAACGGCTCCCATTCCTTGAACGGCTCAGGGCGACCGAGGAGCAAAAGCATCGACGCCGTCCACCTTGGAGCCGAAGGCTGACGCAACAGGCGCATGCTGGCTTCGTCCGGGGTGCGACGACCTTTGCGCAAGTTGCATAGACGGCAGGCGGTCACGAGGTTTTCCCACGAATCAGGCCCGCCACGTGAGCGCGGAACGACGTGATCGATGTTGAGATCGCGGACAGGCGGACGCTTGCAACAGTACTGACACTGATGCGCATCACGCAACATGACGTTCTTCCGGGACAAACGCACCGTGGGTCGACGCACTCGTTCATAACGACGCAAGTGGAGCACCCGCGGCACGCGCAAGACGCCACCGACGATCGGGAGCGCGTCGTCGGTTTCACGTACCGGAAGACGACGCCACGAAGTGAAATCGTGCAGTTCCCCGACATCGTCGAGCGCATGCGCGGCATCGCCGAAAAGCAGGAGAAATGCACGTCGCGACGTGGTGACCTGAATAGGATGAAAATGCTTGTTGAGCGCGAGTACCGGAAGCGTCAGCGGATCACGACGACCGGACGGGTGATGGAGCAATGCAAGCTCGTCATCGATCTCGAACGAATCGTCGAGATGACCAAACGAGTCCTCTTCGGGAATTTCTCCCCTTGGCGCGACCTCTCCCCTTGGCACGCCTCCGAATGTAGCAACAAATGATCCCGCCCGACTGCTGATGGCATGAAAAAAATACGTAGCGAACAAGCTCGACACGCTTGGCCCGTCATTCGCTCTTGGCCTACACGATTCCAATGACACGCGCCGAGGTGGCCGAACCTCCGCAAGGAGCACCCTGGGACGATCCGTTTGCGGACGCGGCCCTGGTGTTCATCGATCTCGAGATGACCGGGCTGAAACCCGCAGTCGATCGCGTCATCGAGGTGTGTGTCGAGCGAGTTCGTGGAGACAAACTCGAGGCATCACTGACGACGTTGGTGCGGCCGGATGATGGCGTATTCGGCAACGCGCACGTGCATGGGATCGATCAGAACGAGCTGGCATCGGCACCGACATTTGCTGAGATCGCCGGACAAATTTTGTCGGTGATCGACGACGGGATCCTGGTGGCGCATGCGGCGGAATGGGACGTGACGTTTCTGGAAGCGGAGCTTTTGCGAGCAGGCCGCACACAACGCTTCCCGCATTTCCTGGACACGCTGGTGCTTGCACGACGTGCATTCGTGCTTCCGAGCCATGGTTTGGAGGCGCTTACGGCGTCATTCGGGATCGAGCGGCTGCGGGCGCATCGAGCTGAAGACGACGTGCGCGTGTTACGCGAAGTGTTTCGACGCATCGTGACTACGCTGACGCCGGATACACCTCGGGATCTGTGGCACGTGCGTATCGGTCAGCGGCATGCTCGACCGGCGGTGATGGAAGCGGCGCGAGTTGCGGCGAAGATCGGAAAACCCGTGCGTTTGCTTTACCGTCCTGCGCATCGAGGTCCCGAGGAGCTGTTTTTCTGCGTGACCAGCGTACGAACGGATCTCGACCCACCGCGGGTTCTCGGCTATCTGCATCCCTCGCGCAGCCGTAGGGAGCTTCGGGCCGATCGTATCCTCCACATCGATCCAGTCCCTCCGAGCCGCGACGAAGCAGGAAAGTAGAAGCGAAAGCCCGTGCGAAACCGCATGTCCCCTCGAGACCACATCGACCAAGACAAACCTTATCGGCGACTGTTGATCGGCCTGACGATGGCCGTGGGCGTGGCGTTGACGGGCTGTCCGTCTGCCGGCGGCCTGCCGGAAGCGCGACCGCCGACGGCTGAAAAATGGCTGCAACGGGCGCGCGAGGACTACCGGACGGCGGACATCGAGGATGCGCGGGATTCGGTGAAGCGAGCGTTGGCGATCGTGCCGAACGATCCGGAAGTGCGGACGTTGGCGGCGCGAATATCGCTGGCGGAGCTGGACTATGCGGAGACGTTGCGGCTGCTGAAGGGCATCAAAGGCACTGAAGCGACGCGTTTGCGAGGTCGGGCGTATTGGTACAACGGGGATCTGGACGCAGCGGCGGACGAGCTGGACAAGTTGCTGAGCGATCCGGACGTCGTAGACGACTGGGCCAAGCAGATCACGAAGCTGGCGCGGCAAGGGTCGGGGCGGACGCCATTTGCATTGTCGGGGGCGCTCTTGGCGGCGACGGAATTGCCGCATGTGAATCCATACGCGCCGTTTTACGTGGTGCAGGTCGACATTGACGGTCAACAGGCGCTGGCGATGATCGCGACGGACACGCCCGAAGTGGTGTTGGATAGCAAGAATCGCTCGGAGCCGAGCTGGATATCGATGACATTCGGCGGGAAGCTGGAAGTGCGCGACGTGCCTGCGTTGACGCAGGATCTATCGGGGATTTCCAAGCAATTGGGTGGCGTTCCGATCAAAGCATTGATTGGCGTGAATTTGCTCCGACACTTGCATGCGACGCTCGATTACGAGGGGCATCAATTCGTCGCGCGTACGTTTTCCCCACCGCAACCGCCGGACGCGACGCGGGTGGATTTATCGTACATTCGTGGTGGGGGCATGATTTTACGCGCCAAATTCGGCGGCGACAAAGGCGAGCCGGTGAGCCTGCTCTTGAATACATCGTGGCCGTACCCGCTGTCGCTCGATGAAGGTGGCTGGAAAAAAGCGGGCGTCGATCTTAAGGATTTGCGCCTGGTTCCGGACGATCCGGACCAGAAGCAGCGCGTGGGGCTGATTTCTGGAATGCGCATTGGGGCCTTCGACCTGCCGCGCGTGGAAGGCATTTACGGAACGCCGATCGAGCCAATCGAAAAACAGATCGAGCTCGATATCGACGGAATGATGGGCACGGGGCTTTTGGCGCCATTCCGCATTACTTTCGGCGATCAAGGTCGTCTGATGTGGATGGAAGACACGACGGCGCAACTGAATCGATGGCTTGCTGAGAGTGCGTCGCGGCAATACGGTCCCGAGGGTGAAATGCCTGGCGGGCTTCCGGGCGGGCCGGGAATGGGCGATCCGATGATTCCGCTTGG
>CAZETM010000338.1:0-9567 GCA_964514885.1 uncultured Polyangium sp.
AGCGCTCGAACCTGTCGGACCAAGGCCAGTGCCGGCTCCGATCGTGCCTGCCGATTACGTAGATCTGGCAGATGTACGGGGGCAACTTTCAGCGCGTAGGGCGCTCGAGATTGCCGCATCAGGCGGGCATAACCTGCTCATGATGGGGCCTCCTGGGGCCGGAAAAACAATGCTTGCGCGGCGGCTACCGACGATCATGCCCGCGCTGGATGACGAACAGGCGCTGGAGATTACGGCCCTGCATTCGATTGCGGGGATGTTGCAAGCTGAGCGAGGCGTGGTGCAAGTGCGGCCATTTCGCGCGCCACACCATACCGTGAGTCCAGTGGGGCTCGTGGGAGGAGGGGATCCAATTCGGCCAGGAGAGGTATCGCTTGCGCATCATGGGTGTCTCTTTTTGGACGAGCTGCTCGAGTTCAAACGAAGTGCATTGGAAGTGCTCAGGCAACCGCTAGAAGATGGAATCGTCTCGATTTGCAGGGCGCGCAGTCGGGCGACATTTCCGGCGAGGCCGCTGCTCGTCGCGGCGGTCAATCCGTGCCCGTGTGGGTATTACGGGGATACGAATCGCCGGTGTACTTGTACGGCCGAGCGCGTGCGGATGTACCGAGCGCGTTTGTCTGGGCCGCTGCTCGATCGCATTGATTTGCACGTGCCTTTGCCACCGGTGGACGTGGCGAATATCGTGGGTAAATCGCGAGGAGAATGCAGTGCGGATGTGCAGCGGCGAGTGATTGCAGCGCGCGAAATTCAGGCGCAACGGCGAATGGCGAAAGAAACGAGCGTCGCTACGAATGGGGAGCTTGGGCCGCGAGAGCTCGAACGCGTGGCAGCTCCGGATGCAGCAGGGTTATCGATTCTCACGCAAGCCGTGGAGCGGCTCGGTTTGTCGGCGCGGGCGTATAGCAAAGTGTTGCGAGTCGCGCGGACGATTGCGGACTTGGACGGTGGCGGAGCGGTCAAGGCACATCACGTGAGCGAAGCGATTTGCTCGAGGCTGCTCGATCGGTGCAGCGACCACACGATGCGCGTCGATTCTACGGCGACCGTGTGAGCACCAAAAGATTTACCTGAAAAACGATTTCGGTCGTGGCTCAGGGAAGCTGGTGCGCCGCGGTGGCGCACCAGAGTGGGTATACGATTGTCTGCGAACCAGAAAACAAAGAAAGAGGGTATGCACATGATTACTGAGATGATTGAAAAGATGAAGTCCGTCAAGAACGTTATCTGCTCGATCGAGAAGCAATTCGGCAAAGGTGCCATCATGTCGCTCGGAGACGAAGTCGTCGAGGATGTGAAGGTGATCGGAAGCGGCTCGATTGCGCTCGATCAATCGCTGGGCATTGGTGGGTATCCGCGAGGTCGCATCGTGGAGATCTATGGCCCGGAGGCGGGTGGAAAAACGACGCTTACGTTGCATGCTATGCGTGAAGCGCAGCGGGCGGGAGGCGTGGCGGCATTCATCGATGCCGAGCACGCGTTCGATGTGCATTATGCACGATCCATTGGTGTGGATACCGAACGATTGCTGGTTTCGCAACCGGACTCGGGCGAGCAGGCGCTCGAGATTGCCGAGCAGCTTACGCGAAGTGGAGCGGTCGATATCGTGGTCATCGATTCTGTGGCGGCGCTCGTGCCGAAAGCGGAGATCGAAGGCGATATGGGTGATGCGCATATGGGATTGCAAGCGCGTCTGATGAGTCAAGCGTTGCGCAAGCTCACGGCGATTGCGCATAAGACGGAGACCACGCTGGTGTTCATCAATCAGCTTCGGCACAAGATTGGCGTGACATTCGGCAGTCCGGAGACGACCACGGGGGGCAATGCGCTGAAGTTTTACGCCAGCGTTCGGCTCGATGTGCGTCGAATCGGAGCGGTGAAAGTCGGCGATGAAGCCGTCGGTTCACGGACGCGAGTGAAGGTGGTGAAGAACAAGTTGGCGTCGCCGTTTCGCGAAGCAGAATTCGACATTCGCTGGGGCAAGGGAATCGACGAAGCGGCTGATCTCATCGATTACGGGTGTTTTCTCGGGGTGCTCGAAAAGAGCGGGTCGCACTTGTCGTTCGCGGGCGAGCATCTTGGGCAGGGTCGCGAGCGGTCGCGAGAAGCGCTACTGGCGGATGTGCGGCTGTTTTCAGCGCTGAAAACGGCGGTGACGGCGAGTGCGCAGGCGCGGATGGGAGCTCAGCGCGCGTCGGATCGTGTGAACACTCATTGATGTGAAGCGAAACCGGCCGATAGCCAATACCAACATTCTGCAACAGACGAACAAAACACAAACAGAAACGCATTGCGAAGAAAAAGGGATACGACCATGAGCGACGGAATGAACAAAGTTATTCTCCTCGGCAACCTCGGCGCGGAACCGGAGGTGCGATATACGGCTAGCGGCACGGCAGTGATGCACTTTCGTATGGCCACGAATGAATCATATCTCGATCGCAATCGAGAGCTAACCGAACGAACGGAATGGCACAGCGTGGTGATGTTTGGGTCGCGGGCCGAGGGGCTGTCGCGAGTGCTCGCGAAAGGCTCGTGTTTGCTCGTCGAAGGGACGTTGCGCACGTCGTCGTATGAGAAGGACGGTCAGAAGCGATATCGCACGGAGATTCACGCGCGGGATATTTGTTTTGCGAATGGTTCGCCGCGGGCGACGGATGCTCAGGAGCCTGCGCACGAAATCGAAGAGAGCTTCGTGCCGTCGGAAATGCCTACGATGCCGGAGGAATTGCCGCCCGTCGAGGAACGGCCTGCCACTGTGCCGTCACCTCGTCAGCATCGCAGGCGGGGAGGCGGATCGAGCCGCATATCGCATGCGGTGGGGCCGGTCGAGCAGTACCCATTCTGAGAGCGTGATTAACAGGCTGCTGCGCGAACCGGGGCTTCGGTCAGCCTCACTCAGCGTACTGAAGTACGCTTCGTATCGGCCTCCCTAGCCCCGATTCGCTCGCGACGCCTGTTAAACACGCTCTGACGCTACGAGGCGCTGACGCTCTGTCATTCACCGATGGCAATGGGGCGGGTGGAATCGCAAATCCACTCGCTCCACGAGCCCGAATACAGACGCGGTTCGGGCAATCCAGCATGCACCATGGCCAATATGTTGTGACAAGCGGTCACGCCCGAGCCGCAATACGCAATGACTTGCTGATCGCTCAACGGGGCAAAGCGGGATTGTAATGCCTCTCGATCGAGGAATTGTCCCGCAGCATCGAGATTGGACGTAAACGGAAGGCTGCGTGCGCCGGGAATATGTCCAGCGATGGGATCGACCGTTTCGTCGCGACCAGCAAAACGATTGGCTCCGCGAGCGTCGATGAGCACTTCATCGGCGCTTCGTTCCAGGATTCCTACGGCATCGATAACCTTTTCATTGCGAGGAGCGCCCGTGAACGCTCCTTGACGAGGGGAAGGTATTTGATCCGAAGTGGGCAGTCCAGCGGCAATCCACGCTTTCAATCCACCATCAATGACTGCGACGGCATCATGGCCGAGCCAGCGAAGCAGCCACCATAGGCGCGAAGCATACGCGCCGCTGTCCTGATCATACGCGAACACTTGGGTCTGAGGGGAAATCCCCAATGCCGAGAAGAACGCGCTCAGCTTGGTGGGATCGGGCAGAGGATGGCGTCCGGTTTTTCCGGGAATGATCTCGCCGGACAGATCACGTTCGAGATGCGCAAAGTACGCGTTTGGAATATGCGCGCGGCGATATTCTAACTCGCCCCACTCGGGTTTACCGATTTGCGAGCGACAATCGACGATGACGTGGGAGCCACTGAACTTGGCGACGTCCAGAGCGGTGGCAAGGGTGGTGAATGTCGTCATTGACGCGCAGGATAGCGCGCGAGAGAGCAGGAAACAATCAGTTAGGCGGGCTTTGAGACAGGAGCGTCATCCGCTGCGGCCGCACGCTTGGTTTTGGACTTCTTCGGAGGCGCTGGCCGGTCGAACAATGCGGCAAACAGACCAACGTGTCCGTCATCCTCAGCGGACTTTGCGCTTCGCTTCAAATTCGCGAACGCTCTTTCCCACGCCGGTTCGAGCGCTGCACGCCGCGCTCTTGCGAGGCTGTATTCTTTTTCGAGCATCGCCAATGGCTCGGCGGCGTCGAGCACTTTACGGGCTGCATCTCCTGCTGCAATGGCAGCTTTTTCGCTCTTTTGCGAAATGACGGCCGCCTTTTTCAGGACCGAAGCCTCGAGCGTAATGACTTGAGCCGCCTTTTCCGAGGCTGCTGTCCGCTTCAGAACGGAGGGGGCCGGAGCACCAAAAGGTTTGAACGGGTTGAGACGCGGAAAACCATCTCCAGCGAGCGAAGTGGCCAGAACATCGAGGGATCCATCCTGATCCACATCGACTGACTCTACTTTTGCCTGTTGCGCACGCAATGCATTCAAGGTGCTTTGCACGAGCACATCGGCAGCCGTGTATTGCGTATGCGCGGTTTTGAAGGTCGCCAAACGTCCTGCAATGGGCGTCGTGTCCACCACTTCGGCACTGCAAAGTACCTTGTCGCCAACGTCGATCCGGATCCCGGGACTTCTTGCTTGAACCGTTGCCATGGTCATTCTCCCTGGGTAATGGTGGCGCGTGTCGCTCCGTTATGTTCGGAGCTGTGTATGTGTTGCCCAGGGCGAACGAGACATTCATGGGTCGGAGAATTTTTTTTCGAGGGCGGTTCGTCGGCCCGCCTCCCCACACTCCCGCTTCCCTTTCCTCAAAACAAAGCCTGTTTCACCCCAAACATGTTCACATTTCCACAAAACAAAACCTGTTCTACCCAAAACATGTTTACATTTTCACAAAACAAAGCCTGTTTCGCGCAAAATATGTTTACATTTTCACAAAACAAAGCCTGCTGAGCCGAAATCCATCGTCCCTTTCGCCTTCGCAGCCTCTGCAACGCCAAATTCCACGTGCCGCGCCCACAAATGCTACCCTCCTCCTCATGACTCCCTCCGAAGAGCTCGCGTTGCTGCTCCGTCCCGCCGCTGGAGGCTTGTATCTCGTGTCCACCGGACGCGCTCAGCAGCTCGCCATCCAACGCGCCATCTATCGCGTCGGTAGCGACGCCGAAGTCGATGCTGCATTTCGTGCCGCGCTCGAACGAATCTCCACCGCACGTGGCGTCATTCTTGGCATTCCGTCCGATGTCGGAGCCGGCTTCATGCGTGGCTCGAACCTCGGTCCACAAGCCATTCGCGCTCGCTTGCTCGAAGAACATCCCGATTGGCCCGAGCATGCTGAAAAGCTTGGAGTCGTCGATATTGGTGACGTTTTCGTCGTCCCGCAGCTTCTACATGACGACATGCTCAGCCACACGCAAATAGAAGCGTCTCGAAAAGCGCTATATCCGACCGTATCTGAAAATGTACGCGCGAGTTTGCCCGTATCGCCTCTGTCCATTGCCGAACGAGCGCTCGATCTCGTCTTTCAACTAAACCCCAATGTAAAACCTTTCGTCATCGGAGGCGACCATTCCACCGCTTATCCGGTGGCGGCCGTGTTGGCGCGATATCGTAATGATCGTTGGGGTATCGTGCAGCCCGATGCGCATACCGATCTTTTGGCCGAACGTCTTGGCGTCAAAATCTGTTTTGCTACATGGTCCTATCACGCCAATGAATTGCTCGGCCGAGATGGCAGACTGGTCCAGGTCGGCATACGTGCTACTCGATTCGATCGTGGTCATTGGGAGTCAGGTTTGGGAGTGCGACAATTCTGGGCCGACGAATGTTTGCGAAATCCAAGCGGAGCGCTCGATGGCATTATCGCCCATCTTCGCGAGCGCAACGTAACTGGCGTTTATTTCTCCAACGATATCGATGCAACGGACGAAGCTTGGGCCGATGCCACTGGCACTCCGGAACCTGGTGGGCTCGAACCTGATTTCGTCGTCGAGCTCATTCGGCGACTCGGCCGCGAGATCGGAATCATCGCGGGAGACATCATGGAAGTCGCGCCTTCGTTACGCCCTAAGCCTGACAGCGAGCGACGTACCGTGGGTCTTGCGGTGCGGTACTTCGAAGAAACCATCCGCGCAGCCCTCGAGCGGTAGCACTGGAAGCGATCGTGTTCAGTCGCTGTGGGTTTAGAGTTGACAAAGTCGCTTCAGTACGGTCTTCTGGGGACAAATCGCCTGGAGGCGTTCATGCAGTCGATTCCATCGTTTCGTGTTTCATGTGCATCGCTGGTACTGACGAGTGTGCTCGTATCGAGTACGTGGGGTTGTGTTCGTCCACCGAAGACGGGCGCCGAGGCGACGGGGGAGCCCCTGAACGTCGAGGTTCGTACCGAGACGCACACGTATACGACGCAAGCCAAGGTTGGCGAGGTTGTCAATCGTGATTCGTCGGGTCGTGTCGTTGGCACGTCGGAAGTGTTCGAGAATCGAACGGGGACTTACGACGTCACGCGTTGGCAATTATTTCAAGGTGCGACGCCGATTGACGACCAGGACTTCTTCCGCATTGGCGGGGACTTGGCATCGGCGCGGGAGATCAAGGATTCGCGCGCGTCGGGCATGACGATGAACAAGATTGGCGTCGGGCTGCTCATTGGCGGTGGAGCGGCAGCGCTGGCGGGAGTCATTCTCAGTTCGGCGATGTCGCCGCCCGAGGGCAGTTTGGAGACGCCATCCAAGTTTCCCTTTTACTTGATGTACGGGGGTATGCTCACGCTTCCCGTCGGCGGCATTTTGACCTGGGTTGGCATTGCGAAGGTGAAGCGCGAGCATCCGATCAATGATCCAGCTCGCGCGAATGCCGTGGCGAAGAAGTACAACCAGTCGCTTGGCGCAGGGCCCGACGAAGAAGAGCCGGCTCCGAAGCCCAAGAAGAAGAAAAAGAAGAAGAAGCGGGTTGTTGAAGAAGAGGAATGATCGCCTCGGTCTTCGTTAACTCTTCCGCCTTCTCCTCGGCGTAATCGGTCGCCCGCTCGTGGCGCCGCCCGGTTCATTCATCAAATGCGTCCATAGCGGCAGATTCGGAACTTGCGGATCAATCATTCCCAGGCTCGCGCGCTTCGTATCAGGCGTGTCCACCGAGCTGCCCTCCGGCCATAACGTCGTTCCCGATCCGCCGTACGCATTCGACAGCGCATCCATGACTTTTCCACGGGTCACACCGATTTCATCGTGCACCAAAAGCCCTGGCCGAAATGGCTCTTCCTTTTCGGTCAATCGACGCTGGTACTCTTCCTCGTCAAAGGGTACCGATCCATCGACGACCATGCCCAGTTCTTGCGGGTTCAGTTGGAGTTTACCGATTTCATGATATTTGAGCATGCCGTTTTCAGTTGACACACGCTCGGCTTGCCCCCGGCCCATTGCACGACCCTCGAAGGCATGGCCGGTGAAGCACATCGAAACGTCGTAATCGGACAATTCCGATGCCGTCCAGGCCGCGTATTGAAAATCATCATTGCCCGCTTCCAATAGCTTTCGCGCCGGACCGTGCGTGTAGCCATCGCGAATGAATGCCTCGCAACCAAAGCCGAACATCATCGCTTTGCCCAATGAGGCGCTGCCCATGTAAAACACCGCCTCGACGCGAGGACTGACGGCAATTTGCACGAGCTTTTCACCCGCCAGGCACGGCTCGATGCCAGTCCAGAACTCGGTGATGTATCGCGCGGAAAAACGACGCTTGTCGTAGAAGTAGCCAATGAACAGGTGACTCACGCGCGCATGGAAGCACGAAACGCTCGTGGTGTGAAGATGTCTCGAGCATCTGTCGCACTGAGGCTTTCTTCAGCAATCTACGCCTTGGAATCGGCACCATTCATTCGCCACACACTCGCCACTTGCCTGCTGCTAGTCTCGCCAAGCAGGTTTCCAACCCGAGGTGGAGGCGAGGCATTCGATGAGTGAGGAACAGGTCTTCGAGCACGCGGCGACATTCGAAGCTGGTGAGATGTCGGGCCACGTCCAGGTCGACAAATTCGAGGCGTATTACGAGCAGCTTTTCGCCGAAGTGCTCGAAGATGGAATCATCACGGCCGATGAGCGCGTCGAGCTCGAGCGCGCTGCCTCTGCACTGGGTCTCGATCCGGAACGACTGCGACGCCTCGAGCAAGCATTGCTGGTGTCGTACGAAACGCGTCACAAGGTGCGCGTACGCGAAGAAGTTCTCCCGGGTGATGATGTTCGGCCTTCGTTACGCGGCTCCGATGCCGAGCGCGATGCGTACATCGGCACGCTCGAACGACGTGTAAAGGACCTCGAAGCGCGCATCATCGAACTGGAAAATGAACTCGATGAAGCTCGTTCCGAAGCCGCTGTCGAAATCGACGTTTCCGGCTTTGCGCCGCGCGCCGTCGAAGAAACCGAAGACAGCGAGACCATCCACAAACGCCTTCGTCATGATCCTCGTGATGTCGCCACGTTGCACGCGCTTTATCGCGCAGCCAATCGCGAGAGTGACACGGACCTTGCGTTTCGCGTCGCGCAAGCGCTCACGTGGCTTGGCGCAGCCAATGACGAAGAACGCGCGGTGCACGATTCGCATGCGACAACGGGTTTGATTCGTCCGTCGACGTCGCTCACGGGCGATCTTTGGCGTCGCGCGCTCTACCATCCTGATCAAGAAGTGCTGACGGGCGAGATCTTTGCGGTCATCGCACCGGCGGTTTTACTTGGTCGAGTCGCTGCGCTTCGTCGCACGAAAGCGATGCCAGCGCTTGCTGCAGAACGCAGGCTGGATCCACGCACGACGACTGTCGCTGCAGGTCGATGTTTTGGCTGGGCGGCGACGCTGCTCGGTATGCCTTCGCCTGCTGCGTATGCGGATCCCGAATTCGCGGGAGCGGCTGAAGTCGTGCCGAATCTGCCGCCGGCGTTGCGGATTGGCAAACTTGCGCTTTCGGGTCGTACGACGAACGAGCTTGCATTTCTTGCGGGCAAACATCTCGCGTGGTTCCGCGAAGATCACTTCGTTCGTCTGCTCATTCCGGATGTTCCGGATCTGGAAGATGTTTTCCTCGCGGCGTTGCTCATCGGCAGTCCGTCGCTTCCGCTACATGAAACGAAGAAGCGCAAAGTCGAGCCCATCGCGCGAGCGATCGAACCGCTGCTCGAGCCGGTGCAAGTCGACCGATTACGCGGTGCATTTCTGCGGTTTGTCGAAGAGGGCGGCCGGACAAACCTTCAGCGTTGGGCGTCGGCAGTCGAGCGAACGACGGCGCGTGCAGGTTATTTGCTCGCGGGAGATCTTGGCGTCGCGGACCGCATGCTCGCGCTCGAGAACGTGCACAACGCAGCCGATTTGATGGATGATCTCGTCGTGTTTTCGACCGGTGATCGTTACGGCGCACTTCGCAAGCGTCTGGGGATCACGGTGGGTGGGTGATGAACGTGGCGTTGCATAAAGACGAACCCGAAGGATTTCCGATGCGCAAAACGATGTTGAGATGGGCGACGCCGATCGCTGTGTTGTGCTCACTTTCGCTGCTGATGACGGCATGTGGTGGTGAGCCCGAGCCGGTGAACGTTCCGCCGCAACCGACGAACACCGTGCCGCTGCCGCCCCCTCCACCGCCGCCCCCTCCGCCGCCGCCGCCTGTGGC
>CAZETM010000339.1:0-9546 GCA_964514885.1 uncultured Polyangium sp.
CATCCGCTCCGATCCCGACGGTGTCAGTACCCCTGCCCAAGCCATCGACACCCGCACCAACGGTATCGACTCCGCCAACTCGGCCGACCATTCGAGTTCCGACGTCCCCTGCTCCGTCAGGGACGACGAAACGCCCCACCATCAAGATCAACTGAGTTGTCGGCCTCATGCGCATCACGAGCTTGCTCGCATGCCGCACGTCGAATACGGAGGGACACATGATGGCCCCTCGTCACAACTTGCGCCTCACGCTCACTCTCGTCATCGCCCTCGGCGGCACTTGGGGATGTGAACAAAAGGTCCCCGAGCCGACGCCGGAGCCTCGACCCGTCGTCAAGATCGAGCCGGCAAAGCCCGAGCCTGCGGAGCTGATCAAAGACGACGTCAAGGTCGGTACCGGCGCCGAATGCAAAGAAGGCGACAAGGTCAAGGTGCACTACACGGGTAGGTTGCTCAAGACAAACGCCATGTTCGACAGTTCGGTTGGAAAAACCCCGTTCGATTTCACGCTCGGCAAAGGCGAGGTGATCAAGGGGTGGGACGAAGGCGTCGTCGGCATGAAGGTCGGGGGCAAACGCAAACTGACGATTCCGTCGAAGCTTGGTTACGGCGACGATGGCAGCCCGCCGAAGATTCCAGGCAAGGCGACACTCGTGTTCGACATCGAGCTGCTGGAGATCGTTGGAACTCCAACGAAAGCGGAAGACGCAAAAGACGCAAAAGACGCAAAGGAAAAACCCAAGAAGAAGTGATCTCGGGGCGCGCGCCTCACCCCAGCCCTCTCCAACTACGCGTCACTTCGTGCCGCTCCGTGGCGCGGGGGAGCAGAGCTATCGCCACACCACCTGCCGCAAGTCGTCCCAAACTTCACGTGCGTACTGGTAGCGGTACGCATCGCGGCGGCGCAGAAGCTTGGCGATCACGTTGCCGACAGGAGTGCCCAGCGCTTCGGATTTTTTGCGCGGGCCACCATCGGAGATCTGTCGCGCGATCTCCGAATAATGAACGTCCACATCGATGGCCGATGCGCCCGTGTGCATCTGAAACATGAGCAGGCCGAACTGGTACAGATCGCTCTGCGTGGTCGTATACCCAGCCGTCACGAGTTCGGGCGTGAGGATCTTTGGATTGGCCACCTGCGGGCGAAACCAACGCGTGTTGCCTTGAAGCTGATGCGCAACGCCGAAGTCGGTCAGCTTCACGATGGGCGATCGATCGATCTGCGAGATGAGCACGTTGCCCGGATGCAGATCCGAATGCACGACGCCGCTGTCGTGCAGGTACTGCAAAGTCATCAGTAGCTGTCGGCAGATCTCGGCCAGGAGCAGATCGGGAAAAGGCCTGCCGATGAGCGCTTTGAGGCTCGTGTCGCATCGTTCGAGCGCCAGGTAAAACAGGTAGTTGTGCTCGAATGCGTCGTGAATGTAGACGATGTTTGGATGCCGAAACCGCTCGAGTCGCTGCAATTCCGCCGACCACTCGTCCCGCACCGCTTGGTAGGACTTGTTCGCGGGACGAAGCATCTTGAGCGCATAACGTTGATCGAACGGGCCGATGCACTCGTACACGGATCCGTATTGCCCGTCGCCGATGAGCGCACCCACGACATACGTGCCTCGTGACGACGTGAGAGTCGTCCCCGGAATCGGAAACGGAAGCAGATGCGAGCCGGTGTTGCTGGACCAAGTCACGAGAGGTCAACGTACCAAGATTGGCGGCAGACGGAGCATCTGCGTCGCACGTCGGTTCGCACGTCGGTTCGCACGTCGGTTCGCACGTCGGTTCGCACGAGAGGTCGCACGATGACGACGACTAACCTGCTTGCGGGTCTTCCAAGAGATGCGCCGTAACCGACCGCTCGATTCCAAGCGCGGCACCGATTTCGTGCACCATCGCGCGCTCGGAGTCCGTCACCTTGCCATCGGCATTGATGACGCCAATCGCGAGGCTCAGCGCAACGCGACACGCACCCGGGCTGCCCAGCGTCGCCCGAGCCCCCGCAATGAGTGCCGCCGTGCCCATCGCCTTACGAGCTATGTCGAGGCGAGACACGATCCTGTCGAGCATTTCACGCGTGACCTTACGGTCCGTGAGCGACTGAACGCTGCGCGTAAAGTGCTGCTTCTCTTCCTCAGCGAAATCGCCGTCCGCGTACGCCGCGAGGTACATGATTTCGATGAGCGCCTCGATCTTGGGCTCATCGAGAGTGTGCGCGGACCGCAAGGAAATGGGGCTGCTCATGAATTCAAGTCCTACACTGTCCCGCCCCAAGCCAAAAGGCTAGCGTCTCGATTGCTGTTCACCAAGGGCGGTTTGTAGTGACGTCTCGGACACCGTAACCAGGGAAATTGCACGGGTCCTGAAGGGCTTGTGGCATTCTTGTCCAAATGGGACGACCCACGCGCGTAACCGCTGCACTGGCCTCCCTGGGCGTCCTGATCGCCGGATGTGGCGCAACCCCACGGCACGTGGAGCACGCAGCCACGACACCGATCGCTACAGACACGCAAACCAACACGCCCGCGGCTCCCGCTCCCCTGCCCTTTCGACTTCCGTGCGGTGAGAACGACTTCGAGGGATGCACGAAAGGATGCACGGACGGCGTCACCGAAGACTGCGTGACGCTCGGCGCGATTTATTACGAAGGTAAAGGAATCGATGCAAACACAAGCCGCGGCATCGAGCTGTTTCGCGACGCGTGTCTGAAGGACAGTGCACGCGCATGCATCAAGCTCGCGGACCTCTATCACGATCAAGTGCTCACCGACGATCCGGTCGCTGAAGCAACGCTCTACAGCCGAGCATGCGATGCAGGCGCGAACCGAGGGTGTTTGGGAGCCGGTCGTGCGTATCTCGAAGGACGCGGCGTCGATCGCAGCCCCGCCTTGGCGTCGAAGTTCTTCGTGCGCGTGTGCGATCGCGGAAACGCCGAAGCGTGCCTGGAACTCGCGAAGCTGTACGACCGTGGTGAAGGCGTGAAGAAAGATCAAAGCCGCGCGATGTCGCTCTACACGAAAGCCTGCCAGTTGGGTCTCGGCGAAGCGTGCGTGACGGCTGATCCAAAGGGCGAAGTAGAAGTCGCTCCACCTCGAGAATGATCTGATTGGCCCGGACAAACAATTTGGGCGCAAATGATTTTGATTTGCGCCCAAACGATCCAGTCAGTCGGCGCGAGCAATCGTCATGATGAGCGTTTCGCCATCGACGACGATCTCGCGGCGTTCGCCCGAGAACGATGCCGCGCCGATCTCGAAGGATCGTACGAGCGCTTCGCGAGCAATGTCGGCCTGAGCCGAACGAACGACGCGCACCAAGCGATCGCTACCTTCGATGGCGAGCGAGATGCGATCGGTGAAGCTGAGCTGGATGTCTTTGCGAAGACCCTGCACGCGGGAGAGGATCTCGCGAGCAAGACCTTCGTCGCGAAGCTCGTCCGTGAGCGCCGTGTGGACCACGACGACACCGGTCTTGCCACCCGCTGCCGCGAAGTCTTTGCCCGCTTCGACGACGACTTCGATCTCTTCGGTGCCGAGCGAAACGGATTCGCCGTCGATGTCGATGGACACCGATCCATTCGTCACCAGCTCGCTGCGAAGTGCTGCTGCGTCGGCCTTGGCGAGAACCTGTTTGGCGAGCTGAACCTTCTTGCCGAGCTTCGGACCGAGCGCTCGGAAATTTGGTTTGAGCACATACTTAACGGCTTGGCCTTCTTGTCCGGGCTCGAGGAAACGAACGTCGCGCACGTTGATTTCTTCGGCAATGAGCGCCGCATGCTTCGCGAGCGCTACGCGCAACGACGCGTTGGATACGACGATGTCCGTACGGGCGAGCGGCTGACGAACCTTGAGCTTGTTCGTGGTTCGGACTTGCAAACCCAGACTGACCAGCTCTCGAACGGCTCGCATTTCCGCAACGAGCGCTTCGTCGATCGCGGAAACGTCAGCCTCGGGCCACGACACCAAATGCACGCTTTCGGCCTGCGAGACGGGCCAAGGCGTACGCACGAGGCTTTGGTAAAGCTCGTCAGCGAAGAACGGCATGAACGGCGCGATGAGCCGTGCGATCGTCACGAGCGACTCGTAGAGCGTGAAGTATGCGTCGTGTTTGTCCTGGGCTGCCTCGGCCGAGACGGCTTCTGTCGGCGACCAAAACCGAGCACGTGAACGGCGCACGTACCAATTCGAGAGCGCATCGACGAGTTCGACGAGACGCTGAGCCGCTTCGTAAAGACGGTAGCCATCGAGGTGCTGGGTGACTTCGCGCGTCGCGAGGGCCAGCTCGGAGAGGAACCAACGATCGAGCAGGCTTCGTTCCGTAGCTAGTCGATAGCCTTTGCTTGCTGCGAGATCCGCGGGCGAAACGCCACGCGCGTCGAGGTTTCCACTGGCCGGATTGAAGCCATCGATGTTCGCGTAGATGACGAAGAACGACCAAACGTTGCGGATCTTGATCGCGAACTCTTTTTGCGTCGCGCGCACGTTGGTGAGCGAGTGACGCGTGTTCGTCCACGGAGGTGACGAGGCGTAGAAGAACCAGCGGAACGCATCGGCTCCAGGCGCCGGCGAACTGGGATCTTCGAGGTACACGCGGCTGTTCTGCGACAACCGAAACACGTCGTTCGGCATGATCTTCAGCGGCTCGCCGTGCGGGGACAAACCCAACTTGGCGATGTCGGCATCGGACAGAGCCACGACGCGACGAGGCAGCTTGAGCTTGCCCGTGGCAGGCTTCAGTTCGATGGGAAAAACCTCGCCGGGACGATCGCCGCGGTAGAGGTTCACCTTCGCGCTTTCGCCCGTCAAATCCAGACCTTCGTAGTCTTCACGCGCAATGATCGCGGTTCCTTCGGGCACCGAGCCGACCTTGGTGTTTTCCCCCGTAGCCGCGACAAACTCCATGCGCACGCGGTCCAAGATGATCTCGGGCGGCGTGTAGTTGCCCTTGGACTTGCTTTCTTTTTTGCCTTCACGATCGCCGACGTGCCCGAGCACCACGCACGTTTCGTACGGCATCGGATAATTGCGGATCCGGGACAAACCTAACTTTTTCTGGGTTTCTTCGTCGAACACCAGCGTCGAGATCATCAGCAGCGAGTAGAACCAGCCGCGTGTTTGATCGATCGCTTCGCTGATGAAGTCCGCCGGGAACGCACGATCGAACTTCTCGTGCGAGCCCGATGCATGCGGGAAACCCCATTGCGCAAAGGGCATCGCGCCCGAGTCGTACCAACAGTCGATGACGTCGCTGACGCGTCGGTACGTGCCCTCTTCGCCTTCCTTTTGGAAGGTGATCTTGTCGATATAAGGTTTGTGCACCAACAAATGCTCGGCCATCTTCGGGTGCGTCTTGGCAAGGTCCGCTTCGACTTCGGCAACGTTGTTACCGAGCTTGTTGCGAAGCGTCGCGACCGAGTCGATCGCTTCGATCGCGCCGGTGACGTCGTTGACCCAGATGGGAAGCGGCGTGCCCCAGTAACGCTCACGCGACAGAGCCCAGTCGACGTTGTTGGCGAGAAAGTCGCCGAAACGGCCGCTCTTGATGTGGTCAGGTAGCCAGTTGACCGTTTGGTTGTTGGCGATGGCGCGATCGATGAGCGCCGTGGTGCGGATGTACCAAGCAGGACGCGCGTACTGGATGAGCGGGTCGTCATCCGAGCGCCAGCAGAACGGATATTCGTGCCGATACACCTCGGCATGCACCAAACGGCCCGAGTGCTCGAGCTCCTTGGTCAAATCCTTGTCGCTCTCTTTGACCCAGCGACCAGCGTATTTGCCCATCGCGTCGATGAACGTGCCATCGGGTTTGACCGCGCAAAGCAGCGGCAAGCTATGGTTTGTCTTGAGCAACACGCGGTGCGCCGCATGGTCGTCTTCGCCAAACGCAGGGGCGATGTGCACGATGCCTGTACCAGCATCCAGCGTGACGAAATCCGCGGCGATGACGCTGTGAACGACGGCGTGATCCTTGGCGGTGTCGAGGAACAAGTCGAACGGAGGCGTGTACTTTTTGCCGACGAGATCCGAACCCTTCAGGGTCGAAAGAACGGGCAACTCTTTGTTGAGCTTCTTGGCGATCGATTCGCGAAGAGCCGCGGCCAAAACCAGCTTGCGATCGCCGGCATCGACGACGACGTATTCGAAGTCGGCACGGACTGCCGCGTACATGTTCGACGGCAAGGTCCAGGGCGTGGTTGTCCAGACGCACAGCGAGGTCGTGGGATCGTCGACGAACGGAAACGCTACGAAAACGCTTGGATCATCGACTGTTTTGTACCCCTGCCCAACTTCGGCAGCGGACAGCGCCGTGCCGCCTTGAGCCCACCACCAGACGACTTTTTCGCCTTGGTAGAGAAGGCCTTTGCCGTAGAGGTTCGCGAGTGACCACCAGACGCTTTCGACGTAGCTGCGATGGTAAGTGACGTAGGCATCGGGCAAGTCGACCCAGAAGCCGATCTTGTCGGTGAGCTTTTCCCACGCGTCCGTGTAGCGAAAGACGCTCTCGATGCAGCGCGCGACGAATGGTTCGACGCCGTAACGTTCGATGTCGGCTTTGCCGTGAATGCGCAGTTCTTTTTCGACTTCGACTTCGACGGGCAACCCGTGCGTGTCCCAACCGGCTTTACGCGGCACGTCGTAGCCACGCATGGTTTTGTAGCGAGGAAACACGTCTTTGACGGCACGCGTGAGGACGTGTCCGTTGTGCGGCATGCCGTTGGCAGTTGGCGGGCCTTCGTAGAAAACGAAGGTGCCTTTCGATGGCCCGGTGGCGCGCGAAGTCGCCGACAGAGTCTTCTCGAAGATCTTGTGTTCTTTCCAGAAACCGAGGATTTCGGCCTCATCCTTGGGGAAATCGAGTTCGGAGCGAACGGTTTGGAAGAGTTTTTCCCGGTTGGTGGGGCCGCCATTCATGCGCACGCGTCTAGCATGTTTGCAGCGACGAGGGATGCGGGCCGTGCGTGATCAGGGGGGCGTTGGAGGGTTGGAAGTGGCGCCAAGCTCATCGAGCTCCTGTTTGGCGCGCGCCGCGAAGCGGCTCGAGGGGTAGCGTTGGACGAGGTAGGCGAGTGTGTCCTTGCGTGCTTTGGCATCGCCTCGTTCGCGGAATTGCTCGGCAAGCTCGTACAGCGCCTGGCCAGGTTGTTCCTCGATGGCTCGTTCCGGCTCGGGATCTCGGGCGCATTGCACCGGGGCAGAACCGAGGGAGAGAAGAAAAAACAGGGCGGCAAAAATTGTCTGAATGCGCGAGGGCACGGAAGCAACGATAGCAGCGTGCTCGTTTGCTCGTGGGCGGCGAACATGGACTTTCAACGCTTCTTGCAACGTGGGTCCTACGTGCTCGTACAGGTGAATTCTTGCGGCTTTCTAGGCCGTGTAGCGTGGAGCCCGTATATACAGAGCACACGTACTTTGGGCTCGGCGGAGCCTCGTTTGGCCACTTTCCTTGCGTGAACGGGCGCAAAAGCGGGCACGACGAATCGAGAGGTCAACTACGCGATGCGAACTTCGATCGGATCTAAGTGGCTCTTATGCGCAGCAGCGATGGGATCGCTTGCAAGCATCGCAGGGGCGGCGGGCGCAGAAGAGATCGCCTTGGAACGGTTTTACCCCGCACCGGCCGGCGATCGGATGTTCGGCGTTCAGTCACCGTTCGTGATCGGAGAGAAGACGCCGCACGTTGCGCTGTACGTCGACTACGCGCATGACCCGTTGATTCTGCGGCGAAAGAACGATGACGCGTATGCCGCAAGCGTCGTGAGCAACCAATTGCTGCTACGCGCAAGCGGCACGTTTGCCTATCGAAACCGCGTTCAGATCAACCTCGATGTGCCCGTCGCGCTCATCCAAACCGGTGACGACGTTCCGAACAAGTTGAACATCAAGTCACCGGACGGCCCTGATTTCGGCGACATCCGACTCGGTGCTCGCGTGCGGATCCTGGGTGAGCCCGATGCGAAGTTTCAGCTCGGCGTGAGCACGTACGTTTGGTTTCCGACCGGCACGGGCGATTACGTCACCGATGGCAATTTCCGCGTGATGCCGCAGGTCGTGGTTGGCGGACGACACCCGAAGTTCGTGTACTCGGCGGCGGTTGGTCCGGAAATTCGTTCAGCTAAAAAGTACTTCGACAACATCCCGCTCGGCACGACGTTCCTCATCGGCGCTGGGATGGGGTTTCTGCTGGGCAAAGAGAAGCAGATTCAAGTCGGCCCCGAACTCAACATCATGACGCCGCTGCAGGACGTGACGGCGCAAAACTTCAACGCTGAGCTCATGGTCGGCGGCAAGTATCGCTTCAAGAAAGTCTGGGAAGCAGGCCTCGGAATGGGCCCTGGTTTGGCATCCGGTATCGGCACTCCCGACTTCCGACTCGTCGCCTCGATCGCGTACACGCCCGCGTGGGCTCCGAAAGACACCGACGGCGACGGCATTCCCGACCGCGAAGATGCGTGCGTGTACGTCAAAGGCATCAAGCATCCGAACCCGAAGAAGCACGGTTGTCCTTCGGATCGCGACGAAGACGGGATCATCGACATTCAAGACGCTTGCCCGGACGTGAAGGGCATCATGCATCCGAATCCGAAGAAGAATGGCTGTCCGCCTGATGAGGACGAGGACGGCATTCTCGATCCGGTCGATGCGTGCCCGGTGGTCAAGGGCATCCCGCATCCGAATCCGAAGAAGCATGGCTGCCCGTCGGATCGTGACGACGACAAGATCCTCGATACGGTCGATGCGTGTCCGGATGTGAAGGGCATGCCGAATGCGGATCCTGCGAAGCATGGTTGTCCGCCTGATCGCGATAACGACGGCATCCCCGATGCGGAAGACGCTTGTCCGGACATACCGGGCATTCGGACAAACGATCCGGCGACGAACGGATGCCCAGGTGATCGCGATGGTGATGGCATTCGCGACGATCAAGACGCTTGTCCGGACGAGAAGGGCGAACCGGATTTGCAGGATCCGAAGCAACACGGCTGTCCGAAGAGGAAGTTCGTGCGCATCACCGACACCGAGATCGTGATTTTGCAGCAGGTGCAGTTCGACACGGCGAAGGCAACGATTCGCAAGGTCAGCGATCCGTTGCTCGACGAGGTCGCGGCGGTGATCAAAGAGCACCCCGAAGTGTTGAAGGTCGAGGTGCAAGGACACACCGACATCCGCGGCGGCAAGGTCTACAACAAGAAATTGTCGGACGCGCGTGCCAAGTCGGTGGTCGCAGCGCTCACGAAACGTGGTGTCGATGCGTCGCGTTTGACGTCGATGGGATATGGGCTCGAGCGACCCGTAGGCGACAACAAGACCGCGGAAGGACAGCAGAAGAACCGCCGCGTGCAGTTCATCATCCTCGAGCGGAAGTTGAAGGACGGCAAGGTCCAGGTCTTCGACAATCCGCCGCCGTCGATGGAGCCGGGCGGAGGCAAACCGGGTGGTGGAACGAAGCCGCCGCCTGCGACAGGTCCGAAACCACCGCCTGCGACAGGTCCGAAACCGCCGCCTGCGACGCCGAATCCGCGGCATCCAAACCGGCATCGCGGATCGCGCG
>CAZETM010000340.1:0-9513 GCA_964514885.1 uncultured Polyangium sp.
GCACGTCCGCATCGACCATGAGGGGCAGAGCTTCGCTACTCATGCGGCCAGGATACCACGGAGAAGCCACCGGACAATACACCCTGCTTGGCATTCGGGTTCGTTTCTACGAACTCACCCCTTCCCACGCCGCTCGAAACAACCCCCCGCTACTCGTTTGTCCTGCCGAACTACGGCCACTCCTGCGAAGAGTGCATGATGCGCAGGATGTCCACGGTTCGCCGCTGTGAGTCGATTCGATAAATGACGACGTATTGCGTACCCGTCACGACCAACTCGCGAGTTCCGTCCGCGCGACCTTTGCGGCCGATTTCTGGATGATCCCCCAGTAGATCGATCTTCTCGACGATGCGCCTAGCGATCTTGAGTGCCGCTTTGGGATTCTCTTCGCCAATACGTGCAATCAGCGCACGCATGTCGCGCTTCGCCGCTTCTGTCGGGTTCGGCCGACGTTTCATTCTTTTGCGGCGAGCCGAGCCAACTGCGCTTCGATGTCCGCCTTGAATTCATCGTAGTCGACGAACATCCCAGCGTCGGCTTCGGCGAGTCCTACTTGAACTTCAGCGACGAAGCGTTCGTTGTCATCTATGAACCGACGCAGAACCCCATCAGCTAGCTCTGACACACTTCGCCCTGTGTCCGCCGCCAGCTTCTCCAATCGCGCTCGCACGTCCGCATCGACCATGAGGGGCAGAGCTTCGCTACTCATGCGGCCAGGATATCACGGACAAGCCACCCGACAACACACCCTGCTCGCCATTGAGGTTCGTTTCTACGAACTCACCCCTTCCCACGCCGCTCGAAACAATCTCCCGGGACCCGTTTGTCCTGCCGAACGATCTTCGTCGCCTCGATGAACTTCGTCGTCACCGGATCGTGATACCCGCTCGCTCCTTTCAACCCCGGCACGAGCGTCTGGTAGTGCCGCACGATCCGCCCCATCAGCACCTCGCGCACCCATTTGCCCACCATCGACGCCATCGCCACCAGCACGTCCGTCGCGTCTCCGTCTTGCACGAACGCGATGTCTCCCAGCCCCGGGAACCGATACACACTCTTCGGCCGAGCCTCCTCCAGGATCGCATGCATCCGACCTCCCAACGGCCCGAACGCACCGCTGTACTTTCCAAACCCACCCACCTTGCCGCAGATCGCTTCCACCTCCGCGCCAGCCATCGCGTGCAGTGAAAGGATCAGTTCTTCCATCGCGTGCAGGTCCATCGTGAAACGACTCTTGCCCGCGTCGAGCCCGTCATTCAGCCGCTTCGAACACACGATCGACGAACGCACCGCCACGATCTCCACTCCTTTGAGTGCCAACTTTTCGAGGTCCTTGTCGATCGTCTTCATCAGTTCGTCCTGCGCGACAAACCCTTCTTCGTTTGTGTTCCAACATTGTCCCGACACGTGATCGGGACACGGCGCGCGCAACGTTGCCCGGTCTTCCAGCGCGATCGCATGCACCAGCTCATCGATGGTTTCGTAGGAAAAACCTGGCCGACCACAACCGCGTTTCGCCAGCGCGCGTGCCCATGCTTCCGCGAGCGCTACGTCGCCGTACGCCACCATCGCCTTCGAATCACCCAAACGCTCGGCGAGCCCTCCGCGTGGCTTACGCCCTACGATCGCCGCTCCATCTTCCGTCACGCGTGCCATCACTGCCGTCACCAGCATCGGACCGAGGCGCGGACCCAAGCCGTTTTCGTCCACGCCAATGCGAAAGCTCCGCCGCGAGTTCATGCGCGCCACAGTTACACGAAGGGCGGCCTGAGTCATCGCCTCCAGACGTGCTCCGCCGTGCGGATTTCCTCCCCAGTTCGCGTATGCTCGTTCCTGCCATGGCGAGCTTGCGTCGGATGTTCCGTGCTGTCGCTCAAACGGGCGCGATTCTCGTTCTCGCCGCCGGTTTGTCCGCGTGCTCGCGCCCCGCACTCACGCGTGACGGACAGCTCGTTTTCACGCCTGCAGGTGGACGTCGCGGCGCTTCGGTCATCACCGCCAACGGCGTCGAATTTCTCGATGCAACCGAGATCCCCAAGCCCACGGTTCGCCGCAGTCCGCACGATCCATGGGTTCCGCCGACCGGGTTTCTCCTTCCGAAAGATGGCATCTGGCGAGAAACCTCGCGTCCCATCGCCATTTCCGGACCAGGTCTCGCCGTCGTCATTCGTTCAAGCGACGTGCTCATCCCCAGTTGGGGTGGCGAAGTTCTTCTTCGACTCGACGTCATCGCGCCCAGCGCGGCCTTTCCTGCCGCTCGCCTCTCCGTTCGTGCGCCACGAAAAATCGCGATCGTTATCGACGGGTACGGACGCGATACGCCGCATCTCGCGCGCGCCGTGCTCGACAATCTAGGCGCTGACGATCGCCTCGTGATCATCGATGCCCAAGGCTCACGCGTCGTCGTACCGATGCTTCCCGGCTCGCATCACACGCTCCTCGATGGAGCCATCGCCCGAGTCGTCGGACGTCCTTTGAGGTCAAACGAATCCGCCGAGCGTGACCTTGCTTCAGCTCTTGGCCTCGCGCGAAAGTTTGTCACGGCATACCCTTCCGACAGTGTTCCTGCATCGGCCATCTCGCAAGTCATCGTCTTGACGGACGGCGTGGGCGTGGCCCGAGGACAACTGCGACTCGCGTCGGAAATCGCGGCCATGGGGCGCTCCAACATCCGCGTCGCGGCGCTCGGCGTCACCGAAACTTTGCGCTCGGAGCATCTCATTCCGTTTGGGGACCAAGGGTTTGTCGGTGGGTCCCTTGCCAAACGTAGCGACATCCTCGATGCGCTCGTGCCTCCGCCTGGCGATGTCGTTCTCGAAGACGTACAGCTCACGTTCAGCTCGGTTCCTGCGCCCATTCGCGTGCTCGAAGTCTCCGGCGGGCTTGCTGCGTTGTCGCTCGATCACGACCGTCTTTCGCTCGGCGACCTGTACGCGGGTGAAGCGCGCACCGAAGTCGCGCGAGTGGCCATGCCTGTGTGGGTTCCTGGTGAACCGCTCGAATTCACCGTCACCGCGCGTTATCGCGATGCCGCGACGGGCGCTTGGCTCACGGCGGAAACGACCATCGCCGGTCGTTACGACGACGACGTCGAGCGAATTGCGCGAGCGCGCCATGGCGATGTCATCGCCTATGCGTCGGCGCTCTCCATGGTTCGTCGCTTGGGCCGAATTTTCCAAGGCAGTCGTACCGATCACCTGGGAGGACTTCGCCCCATCGTCACCATGCAAGCCGATTCGTTGGCGCGATTGTCGCGCGAGACGGGGGACGCGGCGCTCGGCGTACAAGCAGACGTTTTGCGAGCGCTGCTTGGCGTCGTTGATGATTGACGCACGTATCAGACGTGTATCCACGCTTTACAGTGGGCGTTTGCCATCGATAGGCTGGGGTCAAGGGGACGAATGAGACCGGGTACGGTAATCGCCGATCGTTACGAGATCGTGCAGCTTGCGGGTGTCGGTGGCATGGCCGAGGTGCATCGTGCCCGGGACAAACAGACTTCCCAGCAAGTGGCCATCAAGATTCTGTTCGATGGTTACGGTGGCGAGGAGGATCGTTTCGATCGCGAAATCGCTGCGCTCGGATCGCTCGACCATATCGGAATCGTGCGTCTTTACGATCACGGCACCATGTCCTTCGGTGCCCGATATCTCGTCATGGAGTGGCTCGATGGCGAGGACCTCGAGCGGTTTTTGGATCGTGGGCGAATGTCGATTGAAGACGTGCTCGCGCTGGCCCGACGTCTCGCCGAAGCGCTCGGTGCGGCGCATACTCGAGGCATTGTTCACCGTGATCTCAAGCCCGCCAATATTTTTCTCATCAACAATCGCCCGGACAAACCAAAAATCGTCGATTTTGGCATTGCGAAACTCAGCTCGCGTAGTCGCATTACATCGGTCGGCGCGCTTGTAGGCACGCCTGGATACATGGCGCCCGAGCAAATTCGTAGTGAAATGACGGTCGACGCCCGGGCCGACATTTTCGCGCTTGGTTGTGTGCTGTTTCAATGTCTTGCCGGGGCCCCGGCATTTCCTGGAGACGGCCTTCAAGCGATATTGGCGAAGGTTCTTTTTGCTGAGCCCACGCGACTTCGTGATCATCGTCCCGATGTGCCGTCGTCCGTCGAAGCGTTCGTTATGGGTCTCATGGCGAAAGAGCCAGCGGCGCGCCCGAAAGATGGCTATGCGGTCGAAGAATTGCTCGATCAGCTCGAATACGACGGCGCCGATTCACGAGTTTGGGTTACGCAGCGTCCGGCTTCATTGACTTCCACCGAGCGTCGGCCTGTCGCTGCGCTGCTTGTGGGGCGTTCTCGCCATTCGATCATTCCGCCGGGCAGTACAGCGCCGGTCGCTTCGGAGGTTGATCGCGCCATTCAGAAGCAGGCCGAGGCGCTTGGATTGCCATGTGAATTGTTGCCAGACGGCTCGCTTGTGCTCTGGACCTCGGGAGCGTCCGTAGCGACTGATTTAGCGTCACGCGCGGCCAATCTCGCCTTGATGTTGCGAGCGCACGCGGGCGCGCGCCCATTTGCGCTCACGGTCGGTTGGGGTGCTCTGGCCGGGAAAAACCCGCTCGGAGATGCCATTGATCGCGCGGCGTTTACGTTGTCCGTGCAACGAGCGTGCCGCGAAAGTGAAGAATGCCCCATCGTTCTCGACGCGGTTACCGCGGGGCTGCTCGATGCCCGTTTCGACGTGCGAGAAATCGATGGCGATCTTTTTGCACTTTATGCCGAGCGTCCAACCCTTCCTGGTGCGCGGACGCTGCTCGGCAAACCGACCACGTGTGTCGGTCGTGATCGCGAATTGAATTTATTGGCCGGGCTTTTCGACCATTGCCTTGATGAATCCGAGCCGCAGGCGGCGGTGGTCACGTCGCCGGCGGGGCTTGGTAAATCCAGATTGGCGCACGAATTCGTTCGTTTGACCCTCGAGCGGCACCCAGATATATCGCTTTGGGTGGTCGGAGCGGATGTATTGCGTGCAGGCTCGGCTTTAGACCTTGTTTCGCGAGCGCTTTCGATTCCGATGGGTTTTTCCGCGACGGACTCGCCGGATGTCCGTCGCCAGAAACTTTTGGATCGCGTCGAGTTACGCACAGGAAAAAAAGAAGCATATCGCATTGGTAGGTTTTTGGGCGAAATCGTTGGCGCGCCGTTTCCCGATCAGGATGACCTGCCGCTACGTGCAGCGCGCGCTGCAGTTCAGCTCATGGTCGATCAAATTCGTTCAGCGTTCGTCGAATATCTCGCCGCTGAATGCGCTGCAAAGCCTGTCTTGCTGGTCATCGAGGATCTTCAATGGGGTGATTTGCCCACCGTGCGTTTGCTCGATGCCGCGATGCGGGACATCAAAGACCAATCGCTATTTATTTTGGCGCTTGCTCGCCCCGAAGTGCACGATCGATTTCCAAAACTTTGGGCTGGTCGCCGTTTGCAAGAAATATCGCTGGTCGAGCTTGGAAAAAAAGCCAGCGAACGGCTCGTGCGCCAGGCATTGGGTGACAGCGCGAATCAACAGCTCATCGATCGTATCGTCGCGCGGGCGCAGGGAAATACGTTTTACCTGGAAGAACTCGTGCGAGCTGCTGCAGAAGGCCGTAGTGACGAATTTCCGGAGACCGTCGTGGCAATGGTTCAATCACGTCTGCATTCGTTGCCCGACGAGGAACGACGCATTCTTCGCGCGGCTAGTTTATACGGTGATGTCTTTTGGGCCGGTGGCGTGTTCGCCCTGCTCGGGAAAAACCATACCGTCGCGGATATCGTCGACAAATTGCGAGGCCTTGTAGCGCGGGAAATCCTTTCGGCCAGTCCCGAAAGTCGCCTTTCTGGCGAATCCGAATATGTGTTTCGTCATGCGCTCGTCCGTGAAGGCGCGTTTGCAATGCTCACCGAAGAGGATCGCTCCCTTGGTCATCGGCTAGCTGGCGAATGGCTCGAAGCAAAAGGCGAAACGGATCCACTCGTGCTTGCGGAGCATTTCGAGCGCGGAGGGCAGGGGCGAAGGGCGGCCGTGTATTATTTGCGAGCGGCCGAGCGTGCGCATCGTGCAGGTGACGACGACGTGGCCATTCGTCGTTCCGAACGAGGTTTGTCTCTCGATCCCGACCCGGAGACGCATATTGGTTTGCTCGGTATCGTTACCGAAACGCGAATGTGGCGCAATCAGCTCGACGAGTCATCGGTTTCGGGTGCCAAACTCACGCGTATTGCGCCCCCCGGCAGCGCTCCGTGGGTGCGTGGGGCGCTGGCGCAATTCAATTATGCCATGCGCCACGGTCATATCGATGAATCCATTGGCATTCTCGATGGCATTCGCTCCATCGATCCTGCGCCCGAGGTATTGGGCACGCTTTCTTTGGCGCTGGCCCTGGCTACGGTCATGCTTTTGACTGAAGGTCGAATCGATCTTGTCGAGCCGATTCAACGCAGATTGGATGCGCTCGTGGAGCCTGCGGCGGATCGCGACCCGATGGCGCGTGCATTTTGGCATTTGGCGTATCCTCGTTGGGAGGCGTGGATCAAAGAGGATCCGTGGAAGAGCTTGCAGCGAGCGCAAGCGGCATACGACGCATTTACCGAAGCGGGCTCACGTCGCGGTCAACATTTGGCGCGTGTATTCATTGGAATGAATGAATGGCTATTGGGGCAAAATGCTCGAGCGTGCGAAACGCTTCACGTCGATACGCCGCTCGAAGAGGAATTTGCGATCGTTGCGTCATTGCGTTCGCTATTTCGAGTCCTCGCGCTGCTCGATTCGGGCGATGCGCGCACGGCGCGTACGGAAGCCGAGCAGCTCATTGCGGTGGCGAAAAGCAAAGGAACGGACGCGGACGTCGCGCGAGGGCGTTGGGCTTTGGCGGAGGTGTATCGGCGCGCGGGTGTTTATGGCCTCGCGGAGCGTGAGGCGCGCGCAGTTCTCGACTTACGAGGCGCCGCACCGCTCGATTTGGCTGCTGCCAATACGATTGTGGCTGCGTCACGCTTGGCCGACAATCGTTCGGCTGAAGCCATGCTCGCGATTCGCGACGCCGCAAGTCGTTACGAAGCGCTGCGTGCATTTGGATATCGCGGAGCATTCATGCGGCTCGTGCGCGTGGAAGTGCTCGATTCAACAGGGCAACACGGCGAGGCGCGTGAATGCCTTGCGGATGCTCGGGATCGTTTGCTCCGAATTGCGGCAGAAATCCACAATGAAGAGGTTCGTCAGAGCTATTTGGAGAAGGTTCCCGAGCACGCGCGAACGCTGATGCTTGCCGAGAAATGGTTTGGCAGGATGGACGGTTGATTCAACGACAAACGTCGCCTGGTCCACCCAGACGAGAATCATCGCGCGCATGTTTGGAGCATACCAGAAATGTGCTCGCGTGCTTTTTTTTCGTGAGCGCATGACACAACCGAGCAAACTCTTGTACCATGGCCCGGGTGAAACCCCATCGTTTGGCCATTGTCGCCCCAATCATCGTTCTTGTCTCCGGCTGCGGCGGTTCCGACACGCCCGCAGACATCGACGCGCCTCGTTGTACCATTGCACTTCCCGAGCCGCCCGATTGGCGCCTCGATACCGACGGCACACATTTACGCGATGCGCTCGGACGTTTCGTCGTACTTCGAGGTGCGAATACGGGTGGTCGAAGCAAGCTTCCACCTTATGTTCCGTTCGACTTTGCGGACGGCGATTTCGATGCTGCCTTGGCGCGGTATCTCGATCGTGCACAACGGTGGGGTTTTTCGGCGGTTCGCGTTCCTTTTTCGTGGGCGGCCGTCGAGCCTGTTCAGGGCATGGACGACGAAATGTTTCTTGCTCGTTACGATGCATTGCTCGACGCGGCTTGGCAGCGGCGTTTGTGGACCATTGTGGACTTTCATCAGGACATCTACGCCGAGCGTTTTTGTGGTGACGGTTTCCCCGACTGGACCATTCCTGAGCCCAAGCCTGCGCCCGAACAAGATTGTGCGGATTGGTTTCTCCGGTATGGCAAAAATGCAGACGTGCGTTCCGCATTCGATCGGTTGTGGGCGAATGAGAATGGCACGCGTACGGCGCTCGAATCAATGTGGGATCGAATGTCGCTCCGGTATCGCGACAAACCTGGAGTCATTGGGTTTGAAGTCATTAACGAGCCTCACCCTGGTACGGCCGAGCTGAAGAATTGGCAAGCCACGGTGCTCACGGATTTCTATTCGCAAATGGCTTCGCGCATTCATGACCAGGCTCCACAATCGCTCGTGTTTTTCGATGCGTCGGGCACCGATGCGGTCGGTGCGACGACGTCGATGGGAAAACCCGCTGGTGAGCGTCTCGTGTTTGCTCCGCATTGGTATGATCCCGCGGCGCTTTTCGGTGGCACGCCATTGCCTTCGAATGCACACACGTTTTTAGCGAAATGGGCAGAAAAGGGCCGCGAGTGGGACGTTCCCGTGCTCATTGGGGAATCTGGTGTTTCGCGGAGCATCGAGACCGCGGGTGAGTTCGTCTCCGGCATGCTCGACGCAATGGACGAAAATGGCCTGCACTTCACGTATTGGGAATATAGCGACGCGAACAAGGAATGGAACCAGGAGGATCTTTCTCTCGTGGGAACCGATGGCGTCGAAGCCAAAGCCATCATTACGGCGCTCGTGCGGCCTTTTCCTCGAGCGGTTGCCGGCGAAGCACCCGCGTATCGATTTGATGCAACGGGGCGCATTTTCACGTTGACCTACGATGCGCCGCTTGCGGACGGAGTGACTGAAATTGCGATCCCCGAAGGCACGTATCCCGAGGGGTATCGCGTCGAATTGTCAACCGGCTGCGTCGATTCCTCGCATTCGGGGCTGCTTCTCGTGCAGCCAGGCGCGGGCAGTGCGCGTGTCGAGCTGGAGATTCATCCCCGGTGAACTTGTTTGTCCTGACCACTTGAATTTCGGTTCGATTTGGCGCACGCTTCTGGCGCCATGCACAATCCGGAAAGCATTCTCCGCACCAGTCGCGTTCCCGCCCTTCGAATTCTCCCTGCGAACGATCGCGACGTTCGTCCCGACGGGGCGTTTGTCCTATATTGGATGACCTCTGCGCGACGAACGGTTTACAATTTTGGACTGGAGCGTGCGGTCGAGTGGGCTCGGGTTTTGGGACGTCCGCTCGTAGTGCTTGAAGCATTGCGAGCTGGATATCCCCACGCGAGCGATCGGCTGCATGCCTTCGTTTTACAGGGAATGGCGGACAATGCTCGGCGATTGGCAGAGCGCGGCATCGCGCATCACACGTATGTCGAGCGTACGGTGGGCGAAGGAAAAGGTCTCGTGGCGGCGCTTGCCCGACGAGCGGCGGTGGTGGTTACCGATGATTACCCAGCATTTTTCTTGCCGCGAATGATTGAAGCGGCGGCCAAGCAAATTCCGGTCTATTTCGAGCAAGTCGATTCCAATGGCCTCATACCGATGCGTGCGACCAGTCAAGTATTCGTCACGGCGTTTTCATTTCGAGCTTGGCTGCAAAAGAATCTTCTCGGGCATCTGCGTCATCG
>CAZETM010000341.1:0-9510 GCA_964514885.1 uncultured Polyangium sp.
GACACCCGCGCAAAGTGCATCGCGATCCATAGGTATTGCACACTATGCGCAATCGCCACCCAAATGAAAGCAAGCGGCGCGCTACCAAACACGCTAGGAAATAATCGACCCACCACGATCGGCAAGACAAACCATACGGCTTGACTCACGATGAGCGCGATCACTGGCACACGCGCTTCGCGAGACGATTGTCGCACCACCAGAAAAAGCGAGACCACGGTAACGACGGCGTAGGCCACAGCGACAATCACGAGCAAAATCGCCGCAATACGATCGGGAATGCCGAGCGGAGAAAAACGAACTGCGTCACGAACAGCGGCAGCGGCATACAACGGATCATTGACGTTATCGGCTGATGCGCGGTGAATGTTCAGGAATACCAGGACGAATGACAGGACAAACGATCCTTTGAACACCAAACGATGAAGCGGAGCCACGACCGAGCCCGACCGACGCAAAAACATCATCGTAAGGCCAAAATTTTGCGCCGCGTAATGCCACGGGCTCCAGGTGAGGTAAATCGTCACCAGAACCGCGGCTCCCACTCCCGTCACGAGCGTTCCGACAAACGCCCCCCACACGAGCAGCCCGAATAGCAGCGTGAATCCACCGTAACGTTTACGTGCCTCCGGCGACGCCAAGACGCGCTCGATCGTCGCTCCATAATGAGGCAACCCCGTGACGAGCACCGCGAATGGCAACCATCCGCGAATCGCATCCATGTTCGTGCCCGACGCGCTGAGCAAAACGACAACGAGCGCATACCCAATCCCGCAACCGAACAGCAGATCGGTCACCGGGCCAAAAAGCCACGGCCGGGCTACTTTCGGGGGCGTCGACATGGCCACGTGCTCATTGCAAAGCGGAAATCGGAGCGCGCGTCAAGCACTCACCCGCGCAGGCTTCGTTCGACCACGCGCCGGCTCTGCAACGACGACCTCGAACGAGCCGAGTGGCATGTCCGTGCCGCCAATACGCAGATCCACGCGATACGCCCCCGCATAATGCTTACGAATGGTGCGATCGACCAACGATACCTTCGCCGACAATCGCTCGGTCCCTCGCGCAGGTAAAACAATGCGCCGAAGCTTCCACACCTTCGAACGCTCTTTTCCAGACGAGCCCGGATGAAACACGATGTAATCCACCACGAGATCTTGTGACTTCGACGATTCCGACACGAGATCGAAAGCAAAAGAAACCACCGATCCCAGTTCGGCTTTTGCCGGATCGATAACGATGTTTTCGATCCGCACCTTCGGCTTGGTGCCTCCGCCGAGCAGCGTGATGGCTCCGCGATGCCCATGTTTTACGAGCCAACGCAATGCATACGAGACGATCCACTTCCGCTCGGGCGTAGAGTTGATACTCCAACGCTTGCATACCTCGACCACGAGGTCGGGATGATCTTTGGCAATGTCGTTCAGATTGTTGGCCACCGATCGGCGTACGTACAGGTCGGGATCATCGCGTAGTCGTTCGAGCAAGTCGAGCACGGGTGCGGGATCTTTGATGAATCCTGGCAATCGCACGGCCCAGGGCAAACGGGGCCGAGTCCCTTCCGAAACCAGCCTCCGGACATGCTTGTTTTCGTCCTGGGCCCATTGACGAAGCACATCGAGCGTACGATTCGGGTCTTTCAGAATGAAGTAGCGGACGGAGAACTCCGCCGTGAACTTTTGCGTGAGCGCATGTTGCGCGCGCATCGAGGCGTCGAAATGCTCGAGCCCTCGTTCCGCAACGAACGTAACGTGCGGCAGATAAAAGAACGACGCCATCGCAGACGTGTCGAGCGCCCTGGGCACATCCGGCGAGCGGATCAAAATATCGATGGCTCGTTCGTAATCTCGAGGCAGCGTATTCGCGAGAGCGGCAGCAATGTGTTTGCCCCGCCCCAGCAGCTCCAGCTTCGACAACCCCGTCGTTGCTTCAGTGACAAACCTTTCCACGGGAAAACCAGGATGGACGGGCGAAATCGTGCTGGCGATACGTCGCACGAGGCTTTCGTCGAAAAAATCTTTGAGCGGTGTGGCCATGACGCACCACTGCATTTGGCACAGTCGCGTAGTCGATGAAATAGAATTTGCAGGATCGTTCGAGTCGAAAGTCGTGTTCTTACACTCCGACGAACCTTGGCGTCTCGCGGGCCGCTTAAATTGCGCCCGATGGCCCAAGTGCGCACGCTCGAGCTCCTCATGGAATTTTCCCCAAGTCGCCCCGCAGTTCGCGTAGCCTCATCCGTGCCGATGTTTCCCGAATCGAGCGATGGAGCGGAGCGCTTCGTGATCGTGGGCCGCGCTGGTAGCGGCGGAATGGGGGACATTTACAAGGCGGTCGACCAAACCACCGGACAGGACGTCGCGCTCAAAGTCCTGCGCGACACTTCCACGACGCAAGAGCGCGCTCGTTTCGCACGAGAGATCGCGATCCTGGCGGATCTGCGACACCCCAACATCGTCCAGTACATCGCGCATGGCACTTGGTCCGATGGCCGAATGTTTTTCGCGATGGAATGGCTCGATGGTGAAGATCTCGGCCAACGAGTGCGTCGCGCTCCGCTCGGCATGCGCGACGCGGTCGAAGTCATTCGTCGCTCCTCCGCAGCGATGGCTGCCGTGCATGCACGCAACGTCGTGCACCGCGATCTGAAGCTCTCCAACATCTACCTGGTCAAGGGTAAAGGCACCGCCGTCAAACTCATCGACTTCGGCGTGGTCAAACCTGCCGAGCCTGACGAGTACCAAACCGAGCGCGGAACGATCATCGGCTCGCCGCACTTCATGTCGCCCGAACAAGCGCGCGGCGTGGAAGACATCGATGCGCGTGCCGACGTGTATTCGCTGGGTGCTGCCTTGTTTCGACTCGTCACCGGCAGAAACATCTTCGAGACCGAGCACGTGATCGCCCTGCTCAGTCGGCTCGTGCTCGAAGATCCACCGAACCCACAGACGATTCGTTTCGACGTTCCGGATGCGCTGGCGGAAGTGATTTTTCGCTCGATCGCGCGAGCGCGCGAAGATCGTTACGAGAACGGTGCCGAGCTGGCGCGAGCGCTCGCACGTGTGGGGCAACTCGGCAACGATCCACCGGCAACCGATCGCAGCGCATCGGCGATTCGCCCCTTGGGCAAACCTCACTCCACGACCATCACGGAAACGGGCGCAAACCAGCAACCGAACTCACGACCAGGATCTGCCGAACGTCGCGTGGTGGCAGTGATGCTCTTCGATCTCGGCGGTACGCGCCTCGAACCGGATGTCGAACGACGCGTGCGTGAAGTGCTTGGAGACGATGCGCGCCTCGAAACGCTCCTCGGTGCACAACAACTCGTGGGTGTGCTCGGTGTCGAGCATTCGCGCGGGGACGAAGTGATGCGTGCTGCCCGTGCAGCCTTGGTGCTCACGCAATCGATGCCGCAAGGTCGCGCAGCCGTCGCGATTGGCCTCGCGATTCGCGGTCGTCAAGAGTTGGCCGGACAAGCGCTCGAACGCGCCGTCGCGCAGATCGAACTGACACCAAAAGGCACCGTCCGTGTCGACTCGAACGCCTCGAGCGCTTTGGAAGGTCGGTTTGTCCTGCAAAACGATGCCCGAGGTGGCGTTCTTTTGCGTGAAGACACGCGGGGACACGTGGCTCGCCAGCTTCTCGGACGCCCAACGCCTACGGTGGGACGCGAGAAGGAAATCACGCTGCTGCAAGGCATTTACGGCGAGCTGGTCGAAGATGCAGCTCCGCGTGGTGCCGTCGTCGTCGGTCCCGCGGGTATTGGCAAAAGCCGTGTCCGCAGCGAGCTGATGCAACGTCTCGAAGTCGGTCCTGCGCCTCCCGACGTTCTGCTCTGTCGCGGCGATCCGCTCAGCCAAACCTCGAGTTTGTCCGCGCTTGGACGTGCTCTACGTGCGGCCATGGGGCTACACGACGGGGAAGATCCCACCGATCAAATCCTCAAGTTCAAGCGTCACCTCGCATCTCGTTTGCCTCCGAACCAAAGGTTTGTCGCGGTCTTTCTGGGCGAACTGGCCGGCGTAACGTTCCCGGACGAAGGTGACGAGCCCCTGCGTGCAGCTCGCGCCAACGGCGAATTGATGCAGTCACGGCTGCGTTTGTCCCTCGAAACTTATTTCCGCGCCGAAGCTCAACGCGCCCCTCAAGTGCTCATCCTCGAAGATGTCCACTGGGCCGACGACACGACGCTCGACATGGTGGACTGGCTGCTCGGATGCCAAGACCTGCGGTTTGTCGTGTTTGCTTTTGGTCGAGCTGACGTGGGCTCGAGGCTGGGAAACATCTGGGAGCGCCGAAACATCACGCGTTTGACGCTCGCACCGTTATCACCACTCGCTGCCGATCGTCTCGTCGCTGCGGCACTTCCAAGCATCGATCCGGCTTCACGCGCCAACCTCGTGCGTCGTGCCGATGGTAATGCGCTCTTCCTCGAAGAGCTCGTGCGTTGTGCTGCCGAAGGTCGCAATGACTTGCCGCTCACGGTGCAAGCCGTCGTGCAGCTCCGTCTCGATCGGATCTCGGATGATGTGCGCGAGGTGTTGCGGGCTGCGTCCGTGTTTGGTCAATCGTTTTGGACGGCCGGAGTCAAAGCCCTGCTTGGACGTGAGATCGACGGCGAGCTGTACGAGCTCGTGGTCGGAGAGCTCGTCGCCAAGCAGCCTGAATCACGCATCGCAGGCCAAGACGAATGGTTGTTTCGTCAGGCGCTCGTGCGGGACACGGCGTACGAAGCGATCGTTGATGAAGACCGCGCGGTGCTGCATCTTGCCGCGGGTCAATGGCTCGAATCCGTAGGCGATGTGGATGCGGGTCTCATCGCCAAACATGCGGATGCCGGCGGTGATCTCGAGCGGGCTGCGCGGCTGTATGCGCGAGCAACGAAGCAAGCGATCGCGAACGGTGCGCAGCTCGAAACGGCCATGGAGCTGGCGAATCGAGGCCTGATGTGTGGCGCCATGGGCACGTTGCGCGTTCAGCTTCTGATCGCAAAGGCCCAGTGCTCGATCTTCATGGGTCGGCTGCTCGATGGCATCGCGGCGGCAGAAGAAGCCGTGCAGTTGCCGGACATCGAGCCGGACACGTGGGGCGATGCGCAACGTTTACTTTCCGCAGCGCTCATCGAATCCGGTCGCGCGGCAGAGGGCGACGCACGGGCAGCACATGCGCTTCATCCGTCGTACACGGCTGCGATGTCTCCGGCGATCCATGCAGGCCTACTCGCAGTACGAGTGCGTGGTCTCGTGGATTGTTTGCAACCCACCGAAGCGTTGCGACTGGCGAACGAAGCTGTGGAAACGGCGCAATTCTCGGGCGCGGTCGATGCTCTCGTACGCGCGCTCGATGCAAGGCTTTTCGCTGTCGCGCACATGAACGATCCGTCCGAAGTCGTAGCAACCGGAGGGTCGCTCATCGAGGCTGCAGAGAGCATTGGCGATGTCACGTTCGCCACGCGTGGTCGTCTCAATGTTGGTTCATCGCTGAACCATCTCGGCATGTTCGAGGAGGCTCAGGCGATGCTGGAACGAGCGTTGTTCGACGCTCGCGAGCGCCGAATGCGCATCCTCGAAGCGTTTGCCCTGCACAACCTCGGCATGAGCTACGCGCGCCTCGGCAATCTTGATCTCGGCATTGATCATCAGCGTCAGGCTGCACGAATTGCGGACGAGACAAACGCTGCACGTTTGCGCGTCAATACTCGCATTTACGAGGTCATGTTCTTGGTTTGGCGGGGCGCACCGGGCGACCTGGCCACCGCGCTCAACCTTGCCCGTTGGGCGGTCGAAGAAACACGAGCGCAGCCAGCTCTCCAGATCCTAGCGATCTTCGCTCTTTCGCGTGTGCACCTCGCCAGGCGCGCCGTGGAAGCCGCCATCGAGGCAGCACGAGACGCGAACAACCGACTCGCGGCCGCACCGGTCGAAGAGTGGGAAGAGTTCATTCGGCTCACGCTCATCGAAGCGCTTCTGGCCAACGGTGACGAGGGCGAAGCCAACGCGGTGCTCGATGCAGCGTTCACGGCCTTGTCGCACCGAGTTTTTTCAGTCCGCGACGCGCGTCATCGCGATGCGTTCGTCAGGCGCAACGAAGAAGTGTATCGAATCACTGAACTCGCTTATCACCGGCTTGGACGCTATTTCCAGCAGCCTCAGGCGACGTAGCTCCCACAATTATTTGTTGCGCCAGCTTGGGGGAGAGGCTAGGCCCGGTTCGCCATGTCTGTTGACCAATCCGCAATGAAGCGCTGCGCCCAACCCAAGTCGTGGATGACTCGAGTGCGAGCATCTGCCTTCGCCATCACCATCGCCACGACCACCATGGTGGGTGGCCTCGTCACCGCGCAGCCGGCGCACGCTGCGGATACGAAGTTCGCCGTGATCGACTTGCGTCGCGCCATCTTCGAGACCGAAGACGGCCTGCGCGCCCAGGCGAACCTGAAGAAACTGCTCGACAAGCGCACTGCTGATTTCGACGCCAAACAGCGCGACTTCATGCGCGACAAGGAGCAGTTCGACAAGGATCAGCAGGCGGGCAAGTTGTCGAAGGACAAGCTGCAAAAGGTCGCCGAAGATCTGCAACGCCGCTTCAATGAGCTGCAAGGAATGCAGGTGGACTACCAGCGCGAGATGCAGCGGCAAGAGGGCGAGATGATGGTGCCCATTCAGCAGCGTCTCATGGGCATTGTGCGACGAATCGCCGCGCAAGATGGCTACGAGATGGTGTTGGAAAAGTCGGCCGTCCCGTACTTCCGTGCAGACCTGGAGATCACCGATCGCGCCATTCAGATGTACAACACGGGTGGTGAGAGCGCACCGGGGACCGGCAAGCCCGCTCCCGCCACGACGACGCCTGCCCCGGCCAAACCTGGAGCAGCCCCGGCTGCGCCCGCTGCCCCCAAGCCGGCACCCAAGAAGTAGTTTGAGCTGAAACGATTCACGAGCTGCGTGCGGTTTTACTGGACCGCATGCAGCTTTTGCGTTTTTTGGTCACGGAAGACAGCAGAACGTCGTGGGGTTGACCGCCGTCAGCGTTCCCGTTGCGTCACCACCGCCTGCGGTGACTGCGCATGAGCCACCCGTCGGTCCGGTGATGGTCGCTTTGCGTCCGAAAACAATCGGATTGCCGCTCAGGTTGGCGCAGTCCCCGGCCGGGAAGCTCACCAGTTCCGTGTTGCAGGTGTTCAACGCCGCGTCGCCGTAAACGGACACTGTCGCGTCGCACGTGCTGCCCGCGGGTGAGCCGCATGCGCACGTCGAACAAGCACGCGTGTCGTCTGCTTTTTCGAAGTACACGAACTTCTCGGAGAACGGACCGATGGGGCAGCTATTGTCGCCTTCTTTGAAGACGCAAAGCCCTGTTTTGAAAGGCGCCGCCGACTTGGGCTGACAAACCTTGCCGGCTCCGCATCCGCCGCCTTGTGGAGCCTCCGAGCATCCCTTGCCCAGCGCTTCCCACGCCACTGGTTGGATATCCGGTGTGCCGCCAGCAACAGCGCAACTTCCGCCGGTCACGGTGGGTTCGACCATCGAAACCGATGAGTTGCAAGGGCCTCCCGCGCACGTCTGACCACCCAGGAATCCACCCGGTCCGTGACACGCACCTTGCCAATTCGCAGGCACGTTCATGTTGGTCGAGGTCTGCGGAGTAATGCCGCACGTCTTGTCCGAAATCGTGATCGTATTGGCCAAATCGCAGGTTTGTCCCGTCGGATCACCGCACGAGCACGCGGTGCACGTATGCGGCGGAGTCAGCAAGTTGCGATGACCGATATACGGTGATGCCGAGGGAAATTCGCTCGGGCACGCAGGCTGCATCGCTTCGTCGCCATCGAATAACGACACGTAACCGGTCCATCCAAGCGGAGGACTCGATACGCATTCATAAATCGGTGTGCAGTCCGTATCGGCGCAGTCGGCTTGCGAGTCGTCATCGTCGTCGATGCCGTTCGAACAATCTTCGACGCCCGGCGTTCCGCCTCCGCCGCCAGTGCCGCCCCCCTGCCCTCCCGTGCCGCTACTCGCTGCGCTGGCGCTCGTGGGCTCAGGCTCGTCGAACGTGTACTCGGGATAAATGCACGCGACAGGAAGCGCGAAGATGCCCACCGCGCTGAGTGCAAGACCACGCAGGATCGAACGTATTCGATGTTCCATCTAGAACTTCCCTACGACGCTGAGACCACCGACCGACGCATCGGGTGCGGCCCCGACAAACCTGATGCTGCTCCCAGTTTTCGCCGGCGTATCTGACTTCTTCGGGCCATGCGTCGCCAGCAGCACGATGCCTGTCACCAGGCTGGCTAAACCCACTCCAGCAGCGCCTTGAGCGATGCCCGTGAACAGTCGACCACGATCTGCCGTCGCTTGCGCGGATGGCGGACACGTCGTGTCGCCACCGCACAGCACATCGAGTTCGTCGATCGTGGTTTGTCGCGGTCCAAAGAACAAACCCACGCCTGCCCCGACAAACGCCACGCCCAAGCCCGTGAGCACGATGCCCGGAACGCTGGGACCACTCGGTGGTGGAGGCGGCGGGGGTGGCGGTGGTGGTGGTGGCGGCGGTGGCGGAGCGTCGATCGATTTGTCTTCGATCTTCGCGATGACCTCGAGCTTCTTCGTTTCTTTTTCCGCGACCATGATCGACTGGTTGAAGACCTCGCGCTGACCCACCTTGCCGATGATCGTGTGTGGTCCGGGATCGACCGGCATCTCCAGCCCTACTTGCGTCGAGCCAAGCTCGTTTCCGTCGAGCTCCACCGTGGCCGCTTCAGCGCCCTTCCCGCGAGAGATCGTGAGCTTCGGGATGCGTGCCTCGATCGCCGCGATACGTGGAGTCGCCTGTGCAACGACGTCCTTGGCTTTCTTGTCGCCCGTGGCTGCCTCCAAAGCGAGCCGGTAGTTGCCGAGCGCCGAGACGAGCTTGCCGAGTTTTTCCTCGCACTCCGCGATGTTGAAGGCGACTTGCGGCGTCATTTTCACCGCCACGACTTGCTTGAACTTCACGAGCGCACCGGAACAGTTGTTCGCAGCGCTCAGTGCAAGCCCCTCGCGAAACGCAGCACGCGCCTTGTTGAGATCATCTGCCGACTGCGCGGATGCGTCGCCATGCGAAAGCAGCCCAATGGTCAAAGTGGCGACCATGATCGCCATTCGTCCGCCGCCCCATCCGAGCGCGTCCGTCTCCCGCTGCAAGCTGTTCTTCATCGAGTCTACTCCGACACCCGCGACACGGAATCAGCCGTGAACGGCGCGATAGTACATGAACACTTTGGAAGCGGAAACTTCCACGATGGCTGCCCGAGCAAGTACGCCCGAGCGCATCGTCTAAGTCTTCGTCTAAGTCTAAGTCTGAGTCTTCGTCTCAGTCTTCGTCGACGTCAACGCGGACCCAGCTTGATGCGTGGCCTCGTCGTCGGACCTGCATCGGCCGCGGGCGCAGTGCGAGGAGCACCGGCATCCACGACCGGCGGCGGCCCAGCATCGACCGCTGCTGGCGGTGCAGTGGTTGCGG
>CAZETM010000342.1:0-9497 GCA_964514885.1 uncultured Polyangium sp.
ATCGCAGGCATCTTCGGAACGCGGATCGATCAATACCGGCACGCCAGGCTGTGGAGGAACAACCGGCGCCTTGCGCTTGCGCGTCACATCGACGAGCTTGCCCTTGGCCTGGTCGAAGACCGCATATTTGTTGTTCTTCGGGCCATTACAAGGACCACAGGCATAGACGTAATTCGGCCAAACGAATACCGCTTCAGGGTACAGATCCTTCGGCTTGACATGCTCGACTTCGTCGGCCGCCGAATCTTCGCAATAAGCACACCGCCGCGCACCCGAGCACATCTTGGTCAACGCATCTTTGATCGCATCGAAAGTCTGGTTGCCTTTTCGATTGTGCGCGGCAAAGTCCTTCGCGGCCTGAACGACACGTGCCGGGTAATCAGACGCGGCATCGACAGCGTGCTGGTATCGGTCGAGGTCTTGCTGAACGTGCTTGGGCAACGTTCGATTCGGCCAGCGAATCATTCGTCGTCCTCCGCAGAGGGCATTTCATGCGCTGCGGTGGGAAGCATTGCGCGCAGTTTTGCCTGCTCGGTCCTTTCGGCTCGCGACAATCGGTCGGTAAGCTCTTTCTGATTGAGCACGGCGAGTCGTTCGAGCAGCTTCAGCGCTTCATCTGATCGCGTGGCGACGTCACCGAATGCGCCGGTGCCATAAGCGTCGAGCACGTTGCCGTAAAGCAATCGATCCCGCTCGATGCCGGTAATCATGGCCGGCTGCTCTCCGCTTCCCGGCCTGGGCAATCGAAATATGCTGCCCTTGTGGGCGGATTGGCAAACGAGCGGGCTATGGGTGGTGACGATGAATTGAATCTGTGGAAAATGATCGCAGAACCATTGACCCACGCGACGTTGCCAGGTCGGATGCAAATGGGCATCGATTTCGTCGACGAGCACCATGCCGGGGACCACGATTTTCGTCGGATCGTGCTTATCGAAAAGAAGCTCTGCGCCGTATGTAAAGGCAAGCTGCCGTATAAGCTCAAAGGTCATGCTGAGAATCGAACGATAACCGTCGCTCAGATTTTCCACGTCGACCGCGCACCCATTGCCGTCAACGAATTTCACCCCTTTCGAGGAAACGGCGTCGAGTCGTGTATCGTGGGGAAGAAAGTCGCTTTGGTTGACGAAGTTGATAATGGGTTTTAGCAAGTCTCCTTCGGGATCGCCTTCGAGCGACTTATGATGAAGCCCCTTGAGCCATTCGAGGCATTCACTGAGTGCCACGGATTCGCCAAATACCGACAAGTGGCGGGCCAACTTCGGAGAGGAATGAAAAAGCTTTTCCCGTTCCTTGTCACCACCACTGAAACGGCGAAAAGGACCATAAGAAGCGGAAAACCAGCCAGGGCCAACATATGTTGGATACCATTGCTCGCCCACCACAAAATCTCCGAACTCAAAGGCAACATCGTCGGGACGGTTTGCGGGATCTTCACGCTCAAACCTCACGGCAGCAACTAGTGGCATTGCCTCGTTCCGTGGTATGGGCGATTTACGAAACTTGTCGAACACCGGATCCGTGCACATTGAGATCGAGATCTTGCCATCGCCCTCCCCACGGCGAAGCCAATCGTTCCAAGACTCTCTCAACGCATGCCCCTCAATTCGCCCCACAAGCGCCAGTGCAATCGCGCGAAGAACGCTGCTCTTGCCGGCCCCGTTATCTCCGATGATCACATGCCAGCCGTGCGCGCTTTCTCGCGGTATTTCCCACACGAGATGCTCGATCGACCGAATGTTTTCGAGCTCCACCTTCTGCAAAAACACGCACAACCTCGATGCCAGTTCAGAAAACGACGTGGCATGTACCACATGCCGCAAGCTGCCAGGAAGCTCGAAAGTGCAACCACAGCACGAAACCTAGGTCAAGAACTACGTCGCCCACCCTCCACCCTTTCCCTCCCTAATCGCCTTCACCCTCCCCTGCCCCTCACCTCGTCCCCAAACGAAACCGACCTGCCCTCCGCGCGCTCAACCTTTCAGCCCCAAGGTCCCGTTCACCCGCCCATGCCCTCCGCCCCACACATCACCTGAAACCGACCTCCTCAACTAAGGTCTACCCCACACATCACCTGAAACCGACCTCCTCAACGTAAGGTAAACCTCGCCCTCAACTGAAAACGACTTCCGTAACGTAAGGTTTACCCATGCCCCAAGTGAAAACGACCACCCAGCCGTTAGGTTGACCCATCATCGCCTATGTCCGCCTCACAAAATCTATTGATTTGCCCAGCCTAGCCGTGTAATCATGCGCGCCCATGCGAACCCTCACCACCAGCGATCTGTTTCTTGGCCTCAAAGATTTGCTCACCACCCGCCGCACGGACCTCGATGCGTCCGCAATCGGTAGGGCCTATGCCCCGCAACTCATGTCGCGTGTCGCGCAGCTCGAAACATTGGTCGATAAAGCCGCTTCGCGGGTAAACGCGGACGAGCTGAACAAAATCGATGATGATCACGACGCGTTTGGGCAAGGTGTTTGGTTTTATACCGAAGCGGTATTGGTGACGCCGGGGATGTCTGCCGAGTCGCGCGCGGCAGCACAACGTATTCGGGATGCATTCATTCCCGTGCGCAGCGTTCTCGCCGATACGTATGCCGAGGAAGCCGCGCGAGCGAAAAAGAATCGGCCCAAAGTAGCCGAGCTGGAAGCCGACCTGAAAAACATGCCCACTCCCGATGGCAAAACGTTGCTCGATTGGGTCAATGGGTTTTTGGATGCAGGCGATTCGCTCGATAAGCTGTTGAGTGAACGAGCAACGAGCGAAGCGGCGTCTGGGACGACGTCGGCGACGGTTTTGCGAGCTTCGACGATTGGTCTATTGCGACGATTCCGTGAATCATTGCGAGACGAAGTGGGAGCGGATGCGGCCCTGGCGCGGGACATGGAGCACAAGGTATTCGCGTATATCGATGAATTGGCGACGCGGCGGGAGACGAAGAAGAACGCGTAATAAGTTGTCGCGTTGACTTACGTGCTGCCAGCTTGCTCGTTGCCTGGCAGCACAGATGATGTATATGTCGATGTATGCCCCCGATGACCCGCAAACAACTTTACATCGAAGAGCGACAGGACGAGGCGTTGAAGCAACGGGCCAAAATCTTGGGAATTTCGGAAGCTGACGTCGTGCGGCGCGCCATCGATCACTTTTTCGTTTCCGCGAACGGTACTTCCACTGAAGAGCCCGGCGAATCGTTGGAATCCGTGACGGCGCGCAAACAAGCCCTTTCGGAGTTTTTGCTTCGTGCGCGCGGCAATATGCAAAACGAACATGTTTTGCCGTCGCTGTGGGGCCGACGTGACGACCTTTACGACGAGCGCTTGAATCGCTGGACGAAAGACGCAAGTGACGAATGACGGCGCAGTATCTTATCGATACGAACGTCCTCGTCTACGTTCACGACAAGGGGCAAGGGGCAAAGCAAAAAAGGTCCGAAGAAGTGTTGGCGCGCCTTGCCGTTGGCCCCAGCGGAGCGCTTTCCACGCAGGCTCTCTCGGAGCTTGCAAATGTACTACTGCGAAAGCTCAAGCCGCCGATGGCGGCAGCCGACGTATACGCCCAGCTCGACACCATTTCTCGAGTATTTCCTGTTCTCCCCATCACGCAGGCCGTCGTGCTCGAAGCCGCGCGTGGAGTTCGCGATCACCATTTTTCGTTCTATGACGCGCAAATCTGGTCTCTTTCAAAGCTAAACCAGATTCCCGTCGTCCTGAGCGAAGACTTTAACTCGGGATCCCGAATCGAAGGGGTCTCGTTTCTCAATCCCTTCGACAAAAGCTTCGATGTAAGTTGTCTCTGACCATGGGCAACGTCTCGCCATCCGCCGGCTACCTTTTCTAACTTCGCCCCGCTGATTCTACCTCTCACACCAGCGCTACCTCCGTTATACTCGGGTCCGTTCGGAGGTCAGCGACATGCGGTTATCAAGTAAATCTCTTCTTGGCTTTTTGGCGCTCGTGGTTGCAGCCTGCAGTGCGGGTCCTGGAGGCAGCACGTTCGGCAATACCGGGGGCGAAGGCGGTGAATGGTCAGGGGCCAGTTCGTCTTCCAGTGGCAATGGGAGCGGAGGCACCGGTGGAGGCTTCATCCCCGGCACCGGCGGCGGGGGCGGGGGCGGGCCAATCGACGATTGCAGTGCAGAAGCAAAACTCGTGTACGTCCTTTCCGACGCCAACGAGCTGTACAGCTTCGACCCGCCCACCAAGCAGTTAATCAAGATCGGGACGCTCGGGTGCAATGCAGGAGATAAAGCACCGAATTCAATGGCCGTCGATCGCTCGGCCACGGCATGGGTGAATTACGTCGGCTCCGATCCGTTCCTCGGCACGGATACGAGCGGCGCCATCTACAAAGTCAGCACGAAAGACGCCTCGTGCGCCGCTGCGCCCAACGTGAATCTCATCTCGAACTATTTCCGCATCGGGATGGGCTTTTCGACGAACGACAATGGTATTGGCGAAACCCTGTACATCGCAGGCACGACCGGCTCGGGTCTGGCGAAAATCGATCCCAATACGAATCAGCTCACGACGCTTTCGGGATTTTCGCCGGGAGCATTCGTTGGCCAAAGCGCCGAGCTCACGGGCACCGGCGACGGAAGGCTTTACGGGTATTTCACGACGAGCCCGGTGCAGGTGGGGCAAATCGACAAAGCGACCGCAGCCGTGACGAAACCAGCCGTGATTACGGGCCTGGCCACACCTTCGGCCTGGGCGTTCTCATTCTGGGGCGGCTCGTTTTACCTCTATGCCGCATCAGCCTTCGATAACTCGAGCGTGACCAAATACAACCCGGCCACCGGAACGATCGAGAATGGGTATGTGGCGGACGTGGGCTTCCGGATCGTCGGAGCTGGCGTTTCGACGTGCGCTCCGATCGAGCCGCCGAAGTAAATCAATCCCTCACCAGCCACGCGTGATGATGCCGCCAGGCACTCATGACCGCGGTAATACGCAGCCGATCACCCCCACCCACATCGGGCAATTCAAGGCTCGTTTCGGTCCACGATAGATCGTCTCGAATGGCAATCGCTCGCTGGTCCTGAAAGAGGACTTGGCCGTCGCGCATAACTTCCACGCGAATGGTGCTGGAGCCATCCGTGCGCAGAATGAGTTTGGCTGGTCCACGGGTGATGTTTTTCGAGATCGTAAAGGATTCAGCTTGTCCTTGGGGAATGATCCGCCCGGCATCGTAACGAATTCGGCCAGCCGGGTCTTTTAATGCCGCGCCAATGATCCACCCTGCTCGAGGCCTCGGGAAGGCATAAGCATGCGCGCGCTCGCTCATCAAGTCGCCAATGTCCAGCTCGTCGATGGCGCCATGTTTTACTTCGTCGTGTTTTGCGAGCAAGGACCAATCCGCGGCATACACGACTTTATCGGGAGCTGCACAGATGACGTTGTCGTCGATGTGCACCGTAAACAATTCTTTCCCGAACGATTGCGTTAACTCGGGCCACCACGAGGGGTAAATCGCCAATATGTCGGGGCGGTCTTGGTCGGGCAACCGCTCGATCAATTCAATGACCGCGGGCACTCCATGGACGGACGCTCGAGCAAAAGGAAAGTCGTGATAACCGCCGAGGCCCAATCCATCGAGGCCGGGCACTCCCGATAGATACGGAATGGCCCCAGCATCGCCAATGAATACGCGTTTGGGTCGCGGAATCATCTGCTCGAGGCGCCGCCCCACGACGGCTTGTTGTCCTTCGATATTGGCCGAAGCGCGTGCGAAGTGATCAATCTGTCGAGAAAAGGTTCGCGCGGGAGCAATGATCACGGCCAGACCCAAAACAATCGCAAACGCTTTACCGAGACGACCTTTTTGCGCCAATACACTCAGACCAATGGACGCGGCAATGAGCAGAGCGAGAATCGAGGGGACGGCATAACGAAAATTCTGAAAACGCGCGGTGGTATTGAGTGAAACGAGCAGGATCATACCGAGCGCGCCTAACGCGAGAGGCAATGCAGCAAGACGAGTGCGACGCGATGCAATGGCGATAAGCACCAAAGCGAGCAGAGCGAGCAGCGGAAGGGAGCCTCCGAAGGCGATGTCGAAAGCTTGCGTGCGCAGGACGATGAGGTTCTTGAGGACCTCGATCGAAGTCTCGGCGGGAGTGATGTACGGGTTTGTCCCGACGAGCTTACGAACGGCTCCAGCTTGACCAAGCTCGGAGGTGAGCAGAAAGTTTGCCGTTGCTTGCGCGGCGAGAAAGAACGCGGTGGGGGCAAGCGTGCGCGTGAGCGAGGCGAAGGTACCAAGCGAACGCGCGGCGTAAACGATGCCGAGGGCGAGTGGAGCCACGAGTGCGGCTGCTTCAGGACGCGTGGCAACGAGCAGCGCGGCCCAAAGACCGGCGGAGGTTTGGCCGGACGCACGTGATGCTGGATCGAGGTTTGTCGCGCGGTGAGCAGCGAGGAGACATCGACCGAGGATGGCCGCGAAGAACGCGGTTTCCATGCCGGAGAAGAAGGTCCAGTCCGCGAGTGGCACGCAAAGCAAAAGCAGCGGAACGAGCCACGCGATGGCGTTGGGCGAAGGGCCGAGAAGCGTACGGACGGAGCGACAGAGGTCCCAGAGACTCAAGCAGGCGACTGCGGCGGCGAACCAGGCGAGTTTGTCTTGGCGAAACCCGAGGAGCCAACCTGGGGCGAGGACGAGGGGGTACGTGAGGCTGGTGCCACCGGAGGAATATCCATTGCCGATGGTCCACTCGAAGGGGTGTCCTAGAGCGGCGGAACGAGCGAAGGCGAAGTGGATGTAGACGTCGTCGAGGGGGATGGGAAAACGTGGGGCAACGCGACCGAATGCGGGGAGCCAGAAGGCGAGTGCGACCGCGAGGACGATGCACGCGGACCAGATGGGGAAGATGAGACGTGCAGGAGTCCCATTGGCGATGACGGACCAACTCAGTCGCCAAGCCGGCATCGTTCTTCGATCTCTTGGCTAACCACATCGCTAGAAATGAACGGCCCACGTAGCGCTTCCTCTACGAGTCGGCGCTCTTCCTCGGTCTCGGCTTCCTTCGCGACGGGCGCACGCAAAATGGCGGCCCAGACAGGGTCAAGTTCAGGATCCGGCAGGGAAAGACGCTCTGCGGCGTTCGAGCGACGAGGACTCATGAGCCGACAGTAGCACCTCACGAGGTCGCTTGTCGAGGCACGGAGCACGCGAAGACAAACCGTGACAACAGCCTCGAGAACGCGGGGAGATCGTCCCCGGTTGAAAGAACTTCCGCAGCATGATCGGTCAAACGTCTCGACGCGGAGTATGCTGCGCGCATGGCAACGGAGATCAGAGACGCCGAGAATGCGGCGCACTGGGACGAGGTGGAAGAAGCCACCGAGCTGATGAATGAAGGCGGGTTCATCCAAGCGTTGGTGAATCTGCGTGACGTGGTCAAGAAGAGCCCGCGCAATGCGTACGCGTACAACTTCTTGGGGGCTGCGCTGTTCGAAACAGGTCAGTTCGAAGCGTCGCGCGATGCGTACCGCGCAGCGTTGCGTCTGCGACCAGGGTACCTGGGTGCGCGAGTTTCCCTGTCACACACGCTGCGCAAACTAGGCGATGTGACGGGTGCAGTGTCGCAAGCAAACGAAGCGTTGCGGCAGTATCCACGCGATGGAGATGCGCTTTATGCAGCAGCTCTCGCCAACGCAGCCAAAGGCAACCGCACGGCCGCGAAGAAGCAACTCGAAGGGTTCTTGTCGACAAACCCCGAATACGAAGCACAACTGGAAGTCCAACAAATCCTCGGGATGCTCGGCGTGGGAGATGCGAACGAGCCGGTCGAGTTCGAGTAACTCGGCACGCGCTTGCCGCCAAAGACAGATTTTCCTACTCTGCAACAATGGCGTTTTTCATTCGTCCGCTTTCGCTCGTCGCTTGGCTTCTGCCCCTCACGTTCACGCTCTCCGCCGAAGCTCGGCCGTTCCGCGTGAACGACATTCCCAACGGAAGCAAATTCGGTTGCTTGAACTGCCACGGTGACACCAAAGCCAGTTACAACACGGACTTTGGCTCGGATGCGCGGTTTTACTTGATTCCAATCGGCGAGGTCACGACACAACATGTCGATTGGACGCCGCTTTGCAAGCTGGACTCGGATCGGGACGGCTGGACGAATGGTGTCGAGCTGGGGGATCCCGATTGCGTGTGGAAATTGGGCGATCCTTCTCCAAAGGGATTCCTTTTCAATCCGGGAGTTTTCGAGTCAGCACCTCCGCCGGTATGCGGCAGCGGAGTGCTCGAAGCGAATGAAGCTTGTGACGGCGATCTTTTCGTGGAGACGAATTGTAAATTTTTGGGAGCCGGCGAAGGAACGCTGGGATGCTTGGCCGATTGCAAATTCGATTATAGCCAATGCTCGGCGCCGCCCGGAACGACGCCGATACCGAACGAGCAAGTGAATCCCGTCAATGACGGAGGGTGCAGCGTGGTTCGTGGAGGAAACGAGCGCGAATGGGGATGGCTGGTGTGCGTGGGAATGGGAATGGGAATGGGAATGGTTAGGGGATTGCGAAAAAGGAAAGAAGATTTGTCCCCAGTCGTCCGGACCGGTCGAGTCATTACCGGCCAATGATCATGTCGCTAGATGGGCGTGAAATAGCCCGACAAAGAGCCGTCCTTCTGCGAGCTGCGAATCCCCCGGATGAGCATGCACCGTCGAAATGGTAGGCGCTTCGTCGGTATCATTGGTCATTTCCACCGACCCCGCACCGAAACTCGATTGCGCGTCCCATTCAATGCAATGGTTCAGTGCCAATTGAAGCGATTTCTTGACGATGGGATCCAGCTCCAACATTGGGCGGCGCTGGAAGAGCAAATCCATGAGCGATAAGCCTGGGGAAACCTCGATTTCGTAGAAAGTTTTTGACCGGACGATACGCTCGCCCTTCTCGCGACATGCTCGCAGCAGCTCGATAAACGTCTCGAGGCACTTTGCGATGACGTCAGTCTGTGGGGAAGCTTCGAGGCGGAAGCTCGTCTCTTCGATAAAGAAGCGGGGATGGATTTCAGGCACGACGACGAGCCTCCAAAATGGCAGCCATATCCTTCTCGCTCTGATCGAAGAACCCCGAAGGCCAATTCGAGAGACCACCACGCGCATCGACCGTGATCGACTCGGCACGCTGAGCTTTTTCATCATCGCCGTGAAAGTACTGAATCATGACCTGTTCATGGCTCAAGCGATGATTGGTATCGACGCTCGCGAGCAGAATGCCATTGAGTACGTGATCGCTATGCGTTTCGACCAGTACCTGCACTCCCGCGGCGGCCAAGGTCGCGAGGAACCGGCCCATACGTGACTGCCCGGCTGGGTGCAAGTGCGCCTCTGGATTTTCGACGAGAAAGAGCGCCCCGGGTCGGGCAAGGGACCGTCGTGGCGCGAATCTTGGCAAGGACGGCCACAGCACGACCGAACCCCGTCTGTGGGAGCTTATTCCCGCGGCCCCAGTGTGAGTCGCATGACACCTGCCCCAAGATTTGC
>CAZETM010000343.1:0-4191 GCA_964514885.1 uncultured Polyangium sp.
TTCGGGACACATCGAGACATCCACCGCGAACATACGCCGAAGCAGCCACGCCCAAGGCTTACGTCATGCGTGACTCACGTCCGCGTCTTACTCCTCAATGAGTTTGCCGAAGAGCGGCAACTGCATCGGGTTTGGCGAAGGCTCTGCGCTAGGCGGCACATACGGCCTTGCAGACGCGCCTCACCCCCGGCCCCTCTCCATTTGGAGACTGACCATTGATCACATCTCCATTTCCACGGGTTGCGATAGAAATGGCCCTCTCACGGGCCGGCTGACACAGAAGATGCAGGGTTCAGCACAAAAGACAGGAGGCCCCGGAAGGTCAGCCAAGCGGTAATGGGCGGGGGAGGTGGTTCAGGGACTCCGGATGCCGATGGACGGCGACGGGCCCACCGTGGGTGCCTCCCGCAGTGGGTGCGTCCGCTGCTGCGTGGCGAGCCAAGAGTTCGACCGTGGGATACTCGTAGAAAACGGTCACTGGCACCGGACGTCCCAGCCATTCCTCGATTTCCGCGGCGATCTCCGCGGCGACGATGGAGTCGAGACCATAAAAAGTAAACCTCACGCAAGGGTCGAGGGCGAGCGGGTCGAGACCGAGCCGGGCCGAGATCCGTGCGATGAGCCAATCCTGGACCCGCATGGCAGCAGGAGACAACACCGAGGCGTTTGTCTTGCCCAGCATCTCGTCCACGGCTACGTCTGCGTCCGCGGCGAGCTCGAGCAAATAAGGAGCCGCCTCCCGGGTGCGGGAGAACGTGCGATCCTGGAGCACGGCAGCGAGCAGATGCGGATGCATGCGAATCGGGCTCTCGACCGCCCGTTCCAACTCCGGATAGGAATCGACGAGCACCCTGTGCGCCGCCTCCACGCCCTGCATGCGACCAAATTGAGCGACCGTGGGGTGAAACCAATGCTTCGAGAATTGTTCGCGCTCCTCGGGCGACAGGTTCAGCGCATGAATATGTGCCACGTCCGTAACGACGTGCTGTAGTTCCTCCCGCTTGTGCGCTGCGTGCGCCGATAACCAAGCCGGCTGCAGGCTGGCGGCATCGGGCAACAGTTCGTCGTACACGTAAATCGAGTAATCCTCGATCAGGATTGCGTAGAGCCAAAACAAGTAGTGATGAACGACTTCCTTCAAACCAAGCGGGTTTTGCAGCGTGCGCGCATGCGCATGGGCACACGACGCAAAGTGCTCGTCGAATGCACGGACATGCTCCGGCTTCTGCTTCCGCAGGTGATCCGCATAGCGCTGAAAAAGCTCGATGTGCTTCTCCTCCTCCTCCTGGAACATCACGAGACTGCGGCTCGAACCAAGATGGCGCTGTTCCGCCATAATGAATTGCAGAAGCGTTTGCTCCAGGTCGATGAACGCATTGCACGTGGCAAGCGCCAGGGCCCATTGAAACAGTTCGTAGGCCGCCGGAATGCGCCGCAACATGTCTACGTCAACGCCAATCCGGTCGAGCCATCGTGGACTAAAGTAATCGCCGGGTGCGTCGAGCTGATCCCACCGAATGTCCTTCTCCAAGTCGAAACGATAGCGCGTGCTCCGACGGTCGATCTTGGCACACTTCGCGGTCAGGTCGACGTACACCGAGCTCGATTCGTCCTCCGCTGCCGCCGGTGCGCGCGGGTCCTCCAATTCGTGCCACGCTTCGATGATCTCCAGGCTCCGCGCTGCGAAGGACAACTTGCATGCCTGGCGCTGAACCTTCCCGCTCGACGTCTTCGGAAGGGTGCCCGGCTGGAGCAATATGACGGCGTGCGGCAATAACTCGTGCTGATCGGTGATGGCTTGCCTCACGGCCGCGAGAATCCCCGACGTGTCTTGTAGATCTGCATGGCGACGGTCGACTTCCGCCACCACAACCAGCCGTTCCTGCCCGTCCGCTTCAATCGAAAACGCCGCAACACACCCTGGCCGCAGCGCCGCGTGGCTCCGCTCCACCGAATGCTCGACGTCCTGAGGATAGTGATTTCTGCCATGCAGAATGATCAAGTCTTTGCAACGACCCGTGACGAACAGTTCCCCGTCCCGCTCGAACCCCAAATCGCCCGTGCGCAGAAAAGGCCCCTCGCCCGTGTCTGACAAGTGCCCCGCGAACGTCTCCACCGTCTCCGCAGGGCGATTCCAATAACCATGCGTGACGCTCGGCCCCGAAAGCCAAATCTCGCCCACCTGTCCCGCAGAACAGCGCGTCTTTCGCTCGGGATCGGCAATCACCACCCGATGGTCCGGAGCAACGCGGCCGCTGCTGACCAGACGTGTGGCAAGATCCTGGTCGTCTCGAGCCTCTTGGGCCTGCGCAAGTTGCAAGGCTTCCGTGGACACGTCCACCATGGAAGCGCCCGAGCCGAGCCAGCCGCCGGTCACCATCAAGGTGGACTCTGCCAGGCCATAACATGGAAACAGTGCTTCGCGACGAAAGCCACATTCTTCAAAGGTGTTGGCAAACCGCTCCAGGGTTTCGGCCCGTACCGGTTCGGCGCCGACGAAGGCGACCTTCCATGAACTCAAGTCGATGGTTTTTCGCTGTTCCGGCGTGATCTTACGCACGCACAAATCGTAGGCGAAATTGGGCCCTCCGCTGGTCGTCGCCCGATAACGAGAAATGGCTTGGAGCCAGCGGAGAGGTCGCTTCAGAAAGTCGAGCGGCGACAGCAGCGTACACGGGCGCCCCAGATACAACGGCTGGAGCACTTTCCCAATGAGTCCCATATCGTGGTACAAGGGGAGCCAGCCAACGCCGACGAGATCGTCGGAATGGCCAAAGCCCTTCTGAATGCTGCGTGAATTGTGGAGCAAGTTGTCGTGGCCGACCATGACTCCCTTGGGCGTGCCGGTCGAACCGGAGGTGTACTGAAGAAAGGCCAGCGATTCCTGCCGAATGGATGGCCTCTGCCAGGCATCGGCATGGTCGGCCAACGTGTCGGTGGCGACCCAGCGCATCGTCTTGAACTCCGGCACGGATTCAAAGAGCGCCTCTACCAAGGACAGGATCGGCGTGGTCGTCAATACGACCTGGGGTTGCGCATCGGCGATGATGGCCTGCAATCGCGGCAGCGTCCTGGCAAAACGCGCCGGCTCGGGCGGATAGGCGGGAACGGCGACCGCGCCGCCAAAGATGCAGCCCATGAACCCCGTAATGAATTCAAGGCCGGGAGGATAGAGCAACAGAACGCGCTCGTTCTGTGCACCGAGTTCCTGCAGCATGGCCCCGACACTACGAGCTTGGCGGTCGAGGTCGGCATACGTCTGATGGATCTCCTCCGCTTCGCCATCTGCCAGGTAACAGAATGCCTGCGCATCCGGCCTTTCACCGGACCAATGTTGGAGGACTTCAATCCAGTTCGCGAAAGACGGAATCGATTCGAGATGATTTGCCATGACGTGACCCGACATCCTCTGCGGTGTTGACGTTGTGCGACTTCAATGGTTACGAAGTGCCTGAAAAGCCTTCAAAGCAATTGTCCGAGCCTCGAGGCGAGGCGATCCCATGCCTCCTTGGCAATCGCATGCCCGCCAGCACAGCGAAGAAATTCGACGTCGAGGCCCGATTGATTGAAGAGGTCGTGCAACCCAGCGCCCGATTGCAACGGAAAGACGACATCGTCTTGACCATGCGCCTGGAACACGGGCAGACCGCGCCGTCTGGACACAAGTCGCGTCCATTCGGATTCGTTGGTCAACGAGGCGGTGAACAGGCACAACATCAACGGGGCCTCCTCGATGTGCAAAGCAACGTCGGTCGCCAGAACCGCCCCTTGCGAGAATCCGGCGATCACGATGCGACTCATCGGCAATTTCGTTTGCGCCGAGATATCGGCAATCAAAGCGAGCATGGCATTTCGTGCATCGGGAAGTCCTGCCGGAATGTCCAGCCGAAGCTCATTCACGAGTTCCTCGCTGGTGATCGTTCCTTTTTGCGCCGCCACGAGACGGTGGATTGGGAACAACCACCACGCATGGCCTCGACCGAGCGAACGCTCGGCAAGCGAGATGGGCGCATTCGGAAATACGTAGCGGATTCGGGCATCGAGTGCTCCGCGGGGTTCGAGGTTTTTCGCGCAGAGGGACGCAAAATCGGGTGCCGACATGCCAAACCCGTGACAGAAAATGACGACCATTTCGGGCGCTACGTCCTCGCTCTGCAGAACTTGGCAAGGCAAACTGGACGAGGTAAACGT